>NZ_JAPFGW010000011.1:0-160303 GCF_059803595.1 Blastomonas sp. 34TW | reverse complement strand
GCCATGGCAGCTACCTCCTGCCATATTGAATCAACCGTTCACGCCGCGCGCAAGCGGTTAATAGGTCCTGACCCTAGGCCGCAAGCTGATAAGGCTCCGCGTCTCTCCCCTGAAGGGGAGAGAGCATGATGGCTTCAAGCCGCACCCGCCCGGAACAGCATTGCATCGCCGTTCATGCAATAGCGCAGGCCCGTGGGCTTGGGCCCGTCCTCGAACACATGGCCGAGATGCCCGCCGCACCGCCTGCAGTGCACTTCGGTGCGCGGATAGCCGAGTAGGCGGTCGGTGCTGGTGCCCACCGCCCTGGGCAACGGCGCGTAGAAGCTCGGCCAGCCGGTGCCGCTTTCATATTTGGTCTTCGACGAGAACAGTGGCAGCTGGCATCCGGCGCACAGGAAGGTACCGGCGCGCTTTTCCTTGTTGAGCGGGCTGGTGAAGGGCCGTTCAGTCCCTTCCTGGCGCAGCACATAATATTGATCCGCCGTCAGCTGCTGCTTCCACTGCGCATCGGTCTTCGTGATCTCGAACTTGCCCTTGGCGCGCGCGGTGGCAGCGCCGAAGGAGAAGTTCGCAAGACCGAACAGCCCGAGGCCGGCGGCCCCGAGCAGTCCGGCGTTCAGAAATTCGCGTCGTTGCATCGTCACGTCCCCGTGTCATCGTCCGGCCCGTTACGCCGGTCAGGATGCCATAGTTACGCGCGCGCCGCCAACGCGGCTTCAATATTTGCTTAAAGACACCTGCATCGAGCGATAGCCGTGCACGAAGCATGCGCGCACGCGCACCGGCTCCTCGAGCACGTTCACCCGCATCCGGCGCTTGGCCATTTCCTCGAGCAGGATGGCGATCTGCAGCTCGGCGAGGCGCGCGCCGACGCAGCGGTGGATGCCATAGCCGAACGCAAGGTGCCGCCGCGCATTCTCGCGGTCGACGATGATCTTGTCGGCATCTTCGAACACGCTCTCGTCGCGATTGCCCGAGATGTACCACAAGGCGAGCTTGTCGCCCTTCTTGATGGTTTTGCCGAACAGGTCGTAATCCTCGAGCGCGGTGCGGCGCATATGCGCGAGCGGGGTCTGCCAGCGGATGATTTCCTGCACCGCATTGGGGATCAGCTCGGGGTTCTGCTCGAGCTTCTCGCGCTGGTCGGGGAATTGCTGCAGACCGTAGACCAGCCCCGACATCGAGTTGCGCGTCGTGTCGTTGCCGCCGACGATCAGCAGGATGAGGTTCCCCATGAACTCGAACTCGTCCATCTCGCTCATCGCGTCCGAATGGATCATCATCGAGATCAGGTCGGGCGTGGGCTCGGCGTTGATCTTGGCATCCCACAGCTTCTTGAAATAGGCGCCCATCTCGTAAAGGTGTTTGAGCCGCTCCTGGCGCAGCTCCTCGCTATGGACCAGCTCGATATCGCCCGCCCAGTCGGACCATTCGGTGAGCTTGCGGCGGTCCTCCCACGGGAAGTCGAACAGGATCGCGAGCATCTGCGTGGTGAGCTCGATCGAGACCTTGTCGACCCAGTCGAACGGCTGGTCCCAGGGCAGGCCGTCGAGAATTTCGGCGGTGCGGCGGCGGATATCGTCCGACATGCGCTTCATCTCGGTGGGCGTGAAGGCCGGCGCGACGGTGCGGCGCTGGCCGGTATGCTTGGGCCGGTCCATCGCGATGAACATCGGCATCACCAGTTCGGTGCCGTCGTCGATCCGGTCGGCCAGCGTGATGCCGCCATATTCGTAGGACGAGGAAAAAATCTCGGGCAGCGCCTCGACATGCTGGATCGCCTTGTGGCTGGTGACGTTCCAGAAATTGCCGAACATGCCGTTTTCGGTCCAGTGGATCGGATCGAGTTCGCGCATCTGGCGGAAGGGCTCCTGCCAGCGGTCTTCGACATACCAGCTGGCATCGCTCATGTCGTAATTCAGCGCGGCGGCGGGTTCTTTCAAAACGGTGGCCATGGCTCTCTCCTTCGATGCAACCCGGCCCGTCAGGGTCCGGTGCAATGTCGTCCGGGACCGGGGTTTGCGACGTCCCGGCAGGTGCCGCTTTCTCGCGGTCTGTCGGACGGAAGGTCTCACCTTGCTGACAGCTTTGTCAATAGGGTTTCGATCTGAAACCGATAAGGCGCCGCGAGCCATCGGCAAGGCCATGGCGACGAACGCAAAAAAACGGCCGGGATGTCGCCATCCCGGCCTTGAGTTGTCAGTTCGCAGGAGGAACCTCTGGAGGTCTGCGGCGGGTGCTAGCTGGTCCCGCCGCAGACCAAGCTCGTGAAATCAGTAGTTATAGGCGCGCTCTCCGTGTTCGGAGATGTCGAGCCCGGCCTGTTCGACCTCTTCGGAGGGACGCAGACCGATGGTGAACTTGAGTGCGTAGAAGAGCACGGCGGAGACCAGACCCGACCAGATGATGGTGATGCCCACCGCCTTGATCTGGGTAATGACCTGCGCAGCCATGTCATATTCGCCAACGCCCGCCGGGAAGACGGTGTAGTCGAAAAAGCCCTGGCCACCGAGTGCGGGGTCGGCGACGATGCCGGTGCCGATCGCACCGATGATGCCGCCGACGCAGTGAACGCCGAACACGTCGAGCGAGTCGTCATAGCCGAGCTTGTTCTTCACCGTGGTGACGAAGAAGAAGCAGACGATCGAGGCGGCAAAGCCGAGCAGGATCGAGGTCATCGGTGCGGCCAGACCCGAAGCAGGGGTGATCGCGACGAGCCCTGCAACCGCGCCGGTGGCAGCCCCCAGCAGCGAGGGCTTCTTGTGGACGATCTGTTCGATCACGGCCCAGGCGACGGTGGCGGCGGCGGTGGCGACGAAGGTGTTGATGAAGGCGACGGCGGTCACGCCATTGGCTTCCAGGTTGGAGCCGGCGTTGAAGCCGAACCAGCCCACCCACAGCAGCGAGGCACCGATCATGGTCATCACCAGCGAGTGCGGCGGCATGGCTTCGGTCTTGTAGCCCAGGCGCTTGCCGATCACGAGGCAGCCGACGAGCCCTGCGATACCGGCGTTGATGTGCACCACCGTGCCACCGGCAAAGTCGAGCGCACCCATGCCCCAGAGCAGCCCGGTATCGGTCGGCGCATCCGGCAGGAAGTCCGGTCCAGCCCAGTACCACACCATGTGCGCGACCGGGAAATAGGCGAGCGTCAGCCACAGCACCGTGAAGATGATCAGCGGGGTGAACTTCACGCGCTCGGCAAAGGCCCCGACGATCAGCGCCGGCGTAATGCAGGCGAAGGTCATCTGGAACACCACGAAGGCGAGCTCGGGAATATAGACGTTGTTCGAGAAGGTGGCGGCGAAGGTGGTGCCGTCGACCCCCGCCAGGAAGGCCTTGGACAGGCCGCCGATATAGGGCGATCCGCTGGTGAAGGCGAGGGAATAGCCCCAGCTCACCCAGACGAGTGCGGCGACTGACACGATGGTCAGCACCTGCATCAGCACCGAAAGCATGTTCTTGGTACGCACCAGGCCGCCATAGAAGAGGGCGAGGCCGGGGATCGACATCATCAGCACCAGCACGGCGGAAACGAGCATCCAGGTGGTGTCGCCCTTGTCGACCATGCCCGCCATCTGCTCGGCGGTCGGAGCCTTGATCGGACCTTCGGCAACCGCCGTGACGGCCTCTTCGACCACTTCTGCAGCCGGGGCGGTGGTCGCAGCCCAGGCCTGGGCTGCGGTGAATACGCTAAGCGCTGTCGTTCCGACCACAGCGCCAATCTTGTGCAAAGGTTTCATCATTCCCCTTTCCCCTTACAGTGCCGTGTCGCCGGTCTCGCCGGTGCGGATGCGCGTCGCTGCCGCCAGGTCGAAAACGAAGATCTTGCCGTCACCGATGGAATCCGTGTTGGCGGCTGCCTGAATGGTTTCGACCACCTGCGGCGCGATATCGTCGCTGACCGCGATCTCCAGCTTCAGCTTGGGGACCATGTTGGTGGTATATTCGGCACCGCGATAAATTTCGGTCTGGCCCTTCTGGCGGCCGAAGCCCTTGACTTCGGTCACGGTCATGCCCGCGACGCCCAGGCTGGTGAGGGCTTCGCGCACCTCGTCGAGCCGGAAGGGTTTGATAATGGCAATGATGAATTTCATTACGCCCCCATTGGTTATTTTATTGCGGGGTTGGCCCCGTCACCGCAGCAAAGCTACGCAAGCCACGTGCCAAATGCTGGAATCGGGCGTTTCCTAATGAATCGCTAACCGCGTGACAGGCAGGCGCGCTCAAAATTTGTGCACATGCGAAGCGGTGCATAAAATTTAGGCAGCATTTGTGCTGCACCTGCACACATCACGGGCAGGTGCACCTTTCCCTTTGCGCTCGGTTGCCCGTGCGGCTAATCCGCTTTTCGTGACGGAAGCTGCCATATCGATCGACAATCTGCGCAAGCTCTATGCGGGTGCAGGCAAGGCCCCCGACAAGCTGGCGCTCGACGGCGTCAGCTTCGATGTTCCGCGCGGGCAGATTTTCGGCCTGCTCGGCCCCAATGGCGCGGGCAAATCGACGCTGATCAACATATTGTCGGGCATGGTCCGCAAGACCTCCGGGTCGGCGCGCATCTGGGGCTTCGACATCGATGCCGATCCGCGCAACGCCAAGGCCTCGATCGGCATCGTGCCGCAGGAAATCGTGTTCGATCCCTTTTTCACCCCCGCCGAGGCGCTCGAGCTGCAGGCCGGATTGTTCGGCGTGCCCAAGGCGGAGCGGCGCACCGCCGAGCTGCTGCGCGCGGTAAGGCTGGAGGACAAGGCCAATGCCTATGCCCGCACGCTCTCCGGCGGGATGAAGCGGCGGCTGCTCGTTGCAAAAGCCATGGTGCATTCGCCGCCGATCCTGGTGCTCGACGAGCCGACCGCGGGCGTCGATATCGATCTGCGCCAGCAGCTCTGGGACTATGTGCGCGAATTGAACCGCGCCGGGGTCACCATCGTGCTGACCACGCACTATCTCGAGGAAGCCGAGGAATTGTGCGATCGCATCGCGATCATCAACCACGGCAAATTGATTGCAAACAAGCCGACGGCCGAGCTGGTCGGAATGGCGCGCGAGAAGCTGATCGTGCTGACCCTCGACCAGGATGTGGCAGAGCTGCCGACCGATCCGGATTTCGACAAGGTCAGCAGGATTACCGACCGGGTGATCGAGATCGGTTACAGCAAGGACCGGCTCAACGCCGGCCAGGTGATGACCCGCGTGCGCGCCGCCGGATATGATATAGTCGACGTCTCGACCCGCGAGCCCGATCTCGAGGACGTGTTCCTCAACCTCACCAAGGCGGCGGCCTAGGCCATGGCGGGGGGCAAGGATCACGATGTCCTGATTATCGGATCGGGCGCGGCGGGGCTGACCGCGGCGCTGAGCCTCGCGCGGCATTGCCGGGTGCTGGTGCTCGCCAAGGGCGACATTTCGGGCGGATCGACCGCCTGGGCGCAGGGCGGCATCGCGGCGGTGCTCGAAGAGGGCGACACGTTCGAAAGCCATATCGAGGACACGATGGTCGCGGGCGCCGGGCTCAACCGGCGCGAGACGGTCGAATTCGTGGTCGAGAACGCTCCGGCAGCGATCCAGCATCTGGTCGATCTCGGCGTACCGTTCAACCGCAACGGCGGCAGCGGCGACCATGCCGACGACCTGCACCTCACGCGTGAGGGCGGGCACAGCCATAGGCGCATCGTGCATGTCGACGATGCCACCGGCTGGGCGGTACAGCAGGCGCTCGAACGCGCGGCGCTTGCCAACCCGAACATCACATTGCTGCCCGACATGGTCGCGATCGACCTGATCGCCGACCGGCACCGCGTCTCGCCTGCGGGTGACCGGCGCATCTGGGGCGCCTATGCGCTCAACCGCGCCACTGGCCATGTCGAGGCGCTGACCGCGCGTGCGACGCTGCTGGCGAGCGGCGGGGCGGGGCGCACCTATTTGTTCTCGACCGCGCCGAGGGGCGCGACCGGCGACGGCATCGCCATGGCATGGCGCGCGGGCGCGCGCGTCTCGAACATGGAATTCATGCAGTTCCACCCGACCTGCCTGTACAATCTCGACGTCAAGAACTTCCTGATCACCGAAGCCGTGCGCGGCGAAGGCGGGCATCTGCTGATCCCCGAGACCGGCTATCGCTTCATGGGCGATTTCGACGAGCGGCTGGAACTCGCCCCGCGCGATGTCGTCGCGCGTGCGATCGACCACGAGATCAAGCGGCTGGGGCTCGATTACGTGCATCTCGACATCAGCCATCAGCCGCCCGAATTCGTGCGGGGCCATTTCCCGACGATCTACGACAAGCTGCTGGGCCTCGGCATCGACATCACCCGCGATCCGATCCCGGTGGTGCCCGCACAGCATTATACCTGCGGCGGCGTGCTGATCGATCTCAACGGCCGCACCGACCTGCCGGGACTCTATGCGGCGGGCGAGGTCAGCCAGTCGGGGCTGCACGGCGCGAACCGGCTTGCGTCCAACAGCCTGCTCGAATGTTTCGTCTTCGGCGATGCGGCGGCGAAGGACATTATCGAACATTGGGACGAGCTCGGCCCGGCACCTCAGATCCTGCCCTGGGACGAAAGCCGCGTCACCGATTCGGACGAGGAGGTCGTCGTCCAGCACAACTGGCGCGAGATCCGCCGCTTCATGTGGGATTATGTCGGCATCGTCCGCACCACCAAGCGGCTCGAGCGCGCGCGGCACCGGATCGAGCTGCTGCGCAGCGAGGTCGAGGAATATTACGGCAATTTCCGCGTCACCCCCGACCTGGTCGAGTTGCGCAACCTGATCGAGGTCGCAGACCTGATCGTCCGCTCCGCGCTCGAACGGAAGGAAAGCCGGGGGCTGCACTATAACAGCGACTATCCCGGCCTGCTGCCGGTCGCAGAAGATACCGTGCTGGTTCCCTGACCCCAATGCCCTCGCCCTTGATGGGGGGCTGGGTGGGGGTGACCGGGCCGGATGGTGCGGTCCTTGCGACTTGGCACCTGGCCGCGCCACCACCCTCATCGCTGCGACCAGCCAGCAAGCTGGCAAGTTTCGCTGCCTCTCCTATCCAAGGAGAGGCGAGAGCGCCGACATCTCCCCATTGCGCGGGGATTGGCACTGCTCATCGCGCCCAGCGCCGGGTTCGCCGCAAAAGCGGCCCGGCATGCGGAACCCGTGGCTAGACCGCTTCAGCGCGGATACATCTGTCAGTCCGCATGGTCGCCAAACCCGAAGATGCTGCTAGAAAGCCCTGCATGGTCGCCCGTCCGCTGGTCCTGATCCTCGCCACCGCTGCCTTGTCGGCATGCGTATCGACGCCGAAACAGGTCGCGCAGCCGCGCCCCGCGCCGCCTGCGCCTGCGCGCGTTCAGGCGGTGCCGCCGCCGCTCGCGCCGCGTGCGGCCAATGTCGTGCCGCAGGGGCTGCGCGACGAGCTGCAGGAACTGTGGCGGACCTTTCCCGGCAAGACCGGCATCGCGGTGCGCCGCATCGATGGCGACTGGGTGATCGGCCAGCGCGGCGGCGAGCTGTTCCCGCAGCAGAGCGTCTCGAAGCTCTGGGTGACGATGACCGTGCTCGAAAAGGTCGATCGCGGCGAGGTATCGCTCGATCAGGAAGTCACGATCACCGCCAATGACCTGACGCTGTTCCACCAGCCGCTCGCCGCGCGCGTGTCGCGCGAGGGTGTGGTGCGCGAAACGGTGCGCTCGCTGATCAACGAGGCGCTCACCGCGAGCGACAACAGCGCCAACGATGCGCTGCTGCGCACCGCCGGGGGCCCCGGCGCGGTGCAGGATTTCCTGCGCCGCAAGGGCCTTGCCAATATCCGCTTCGGACCCGGCGAGCGCCTGCTGCAGAGCTCGATCGCGGGGGTCGAATGGCGGCAGGAACTCTCGGCCGGGCGTGCCTTCCAGGCGGCGCGCGAGCGCGTCCCGCTCGACCGGCGGCGCAATCTTCTGTCGGCCTATGTTGCCGATCCGATCGACGGGGCGAGCCCCGAAGGCATTGTCGATGCGCTCGCGCGGCTGGCACGCGGCGAATTGCTCTCGCAGAGCTCCACCCGGCTGATGCTCGAAACGCTTGGCCGTACACGCAGCGGCCCAAACCGGCTGAAAGCGGGGGTTCCTGCGGGCTGGCAGTTCCTGCACAAGACCGGCACCGGGCAGGATCTGCCCCCGGTTTCGACCGGCTATAACGATGTCGGCATCATGACCGCGCCCGATGGAACCCGCTATGCCGTAGCGGTCATGCTCGCCGAGACCACGGCAAGCATCCCGGCGCGCATGCAGCTGATGCAGGCGGTGTCGCGCGCGGTAGGGCGCTGGCACCAGCGCTGATCGGCGCGCGGGGTAATCAGCGCTACCGCTCCACGAAACATTGTGTTATCCGAAGGGCGGGAGACATTTGTTTCGTTCGCCGCATCCGGCATTTGCGATTTGGGAATCGCGATAGACCGGGACGGCAGGAGAGCTGCGAACTCATGTCGTTCCCCCATTCCACCTGCCTGTCCAGGCCCGTCCTCTGACCGCCCCCCAGATGGTGGCATCACCTGCCGTTCCGCCGCGCGCCAATCCTCTGACCGATTCGGCCAGCTGGACCGCCATGCGCAACGCGTGCATCGCCGATCCGGGCGGCTTTCATGGCGATCAGGCGCGATCGTCGATCTGCTGGTATCTGCCTGATGAGCAGGCCTGGGGTTTTTTTGACCGCGACGCCGGTGCTTGGACCGGATGGGATGCAGCGACCGGCGAACCGTGCAGTCTCGACCTGCCCGCCGACTACACCCCCTGGGAACGCGGGCTCAATGCCGACAACCCTCCCAACTGGCGCTGGTTCGAGGGCGCCTTCACCAATAGCGGCTTTAACGAGGTCGACCGGCACGTGCTCGCCGGGCACGGTGCGGAGACCGCGCTGATCTTCGAGGGCGACCGCTGGAACATGTCGTCGGACAACGGCCGCGGCGGCCCGGTCGATTGCTACCCGGTCAGCCGCAAGGCGCTGATGCTCGAAGCTGCGAAATGTTCGCTGGCGCTGGCCGCATTGGGCCTCAAGGCGGGCGATCGCATCGCGCTCAACATGCCCTCGATCCCGGCGCAGATCTACTGGACCGAGGGCGCCAAGCGCGCAGGCATCATCTACACGCCGGTATTCGGCGGGTTCAGCGACAAGACCCTGTCCGATCGCATCGCCGATGCAGGCGCGCGAATCGTCATCACCGCCGATGGCAGCTATCGCAACGCGCAGATGGTGCCGTTCAAGACGAGCTATACCGATCCGGCGCTCGACAATTTCATCGGCGTCGGCACCGCGATGGCGCTGCTCGCCGGCGCGCTGGCCGATCCGGCGAACGAGGCCGATGACAAGGTGCGCGGTGCGATTACCGGCGCGGTGATGGAACTGCTCGACGGCGAGGTCACGGTCGAACGCTCGGACGTGATGCGCGGTGTCGGCCGGGCGCTCGACGATCTCGCCCAGGGCTCGGCGCTCAATGCCGCGCAGGCGGCGAACCTGCGCATGGCGATCGCGTCTGCCCTGGTCGATTCGCCGCCGCGCGTCGAGGCGGTGGTGGTGGTGCGCCATACCGCGCAGCCCGATCTGGTGTGGAACGCGCACCGCGATCACTGGAGCCATGACCTGACCGCCCAGGCGGGCGAGCAGATCCTCGAGGCTGCGCGCGCGCTCGGGCTCGATGTCGCCGATGAGGCCGCATTGCTCGCGCTGCCCGATGCCGATTTCGTGGCCGCCATCTGGGCGGTGTCGCGCCCGCTGCCGGTCGATGCCGAATATCCCAATTTCATCATCTACACCTCGGGTTCGACCGGCAAGCCCAAGGGCGTCGTGCACGTGCATGGCGGCTATTGCGCGGGTGTTGCGGCGACCATGCCGGTGGCGTTCGACGCCGCGCCCGGCGATGTCATGTTCGTCGTCGCCGATCCGGGCTGGATCACCGGGCAGAGCTATCTGATCGCAGGGTCCTTGCTGTGCCGGGTGACGACGATCATCACCGAAGGGTCGCCCGTCTTCCCGCATGCCGGCCGCTTCGCCTCGATCATCGAGCGGCACAAGGTGCAGATCTTCAAGGCCGGCGTCACCTTCCTGAAAAGCGTGATGCAGGACCCGGAGAATCTCAAGGACATCCAGGCCTACGACATGTCCTCGCTCAAGGTCGCGACCTTCTGCGCAGAGCCGACCTCGCCTGCGGTCCAGGCCTTCGCGATGGAGCATGTCACGCCCTGGTATATCAACAGCTATTGGGCGACCGAACATGGCGGCATCGCCTGGACGCATTTCTACGGCAATAGCGATTTCCCGCTGCGCCCCGACGCGCACACCTATCCGCTGCCCTGGATCGTCGGCGATGTCTGGGTCGAAGACCCCGACGCGCCGCCGCTCGAATTCGGGCTGGAGCGCGAGGAGCCGGGCGGCGTGCCCTGGCGGCGCGCGAAGAACGGCGAGAAGGGCGAAATCGTCATCGCGTTGCCCTATCCCTATCTCACCCGGACCATCTGGGGCGATACCGACCAGTTCACGCTGGAACCGGCGTCGGGCGGCATCCGCGTCAACCCGCTCTGGCGCGGGGATGCCGTCCGTTACGCATCCACCTATTGGGGCCGGTGGAAGGGCACCTGGGCGTATACCCAGGGCGATTTCGCGATCCGGCACGAGGACGGGTCGTTCTCGCTCCATGGCCGGTCGGACGATGTCATCAACGTTTCGGGCCATCGCATCGGCACCGAGGAGATCGAGGGCGCGATCCTGCGCGACAAGACGCTCGATCCAGGCTCTCCGGTGGGCAACGTGCTGGTCGTCGGCGCACCGCATCGCGAAAAGGGGGCGACGCCGATCGCGTTCGTCACCACCATCGCCGGACGCAGGCTGACCCAGGACGATCGCCGCCGCCTGACCGACCTCGTTCGCACCGAAAAGGGCGCGGTCGCGGTGCCGCAGGATTTTCTCGAGGTCGCAGAATTTCCCGAAACCCGATCGGGCAAGTACATGCGCCGCATGGTGCGCGCGATCGTCGAGGGCGGCGATATCGGCGACACCTCGACGCTGCGCAATCCCGAGAGCATCGACGCGCTCAAATCCGCCGTCGCTGCCTGGCAGCGCAAGCAGCAGCTCGCCGAGGATCAGGCGCTGTTCGAGCGCTATCGCTATTTCCTCATCCAGTACAACGATCTGGGCGATGGGCGCCGGGTCGCGACGGTCACCGTGACCAATCCGCCGGTCAATGCGCTCAACGAACGCGCGATCGACGAGCTGGTGATCGTGGTCGAGCATCTCGCGCGCAAGGACGATGTGATCGCGGTGGTATTTACAGGCCAGGGCACCGCCTCGTTCGTTGCCGGCGCGGATATCCGCCAGATGCTCGAAGAGGTGAACAGCGTCGAAGAGGCGGGTGTGCTGCCCAACAACGCGCAGCTGGCCTTCGCTAGAATCGAGAACATGGGCAAGCCGTGCATCGCGGCGATCCAGGGCGTGGCTTTGGGCGGCGGCATGGAGTTCGCGCTCGCCTGCCATTATCGCATCGCAGAGCCGGTGGCGCGCTTCGGCCAGCCGGAGATCAACCTCAGGCTGCTGCCCGGCTATGGCGGTACGCAGCGCCTGCCGCGCCTGCTCGCCGAACGCCGCGCTGCCGAAGGCCTGCGCGATGCGCTCGACCTGATCCTCGGCGGGCGCGCGATCGGGGCGCAGGAAGCGCTGGAGCTGGGCGCGATCGAGCAGATTGCCGATGGCAGCGACGATGTGCTGAGCATGGCGCATGCGATGGTGCGCGAATATGCCCGGCACGGGGCGGAAAGCCCGCTGGGCAAGGCCTTTGCCGACCGCAAGGCGATGACCAAGCGCTGGGCCCATGCCGCGCATATCGATCTCGACGCGGTGCTCGAGGACGCCTTTCTGCAACGCATCATGAAACAGCTCGATTGGGCAGGCCGGGGCGAGGCGGGAAGACGCGCGCTCGATGCGGTGCGCACCGGCTGGACCGAGGGCATGGTCGCGGGGCTGAAACGCGAGGGCGAGCATTTCGCCGAAGCGATCATCGATCCCGAAGGCGGCAAGACCGGCATCCGCCAGTTCATGGACAAGCAGTCGCCGCCGCTCCCCGTCCGCCGCAACGGCGTGTGGATCGACGACGAGCATGAGGGCAACAAGGCGGCGATGATCGCGAGCGGACAGCTGCTTGCCGTCGGTGCGCCCTTCTATCCGGGCGTCACCGCGATTCCGCCGAAACAGCTCGCCTTCGGCATCAGCCGCGACCCTGATACCGGCGCACCGCGCTTCGGGCCTCCGGCGAGCCATGAGCGCGAGCATATCGTGCCCGTGGTCGCGCCCGAGCCGAACGAGGCTCTGGTCTACATGCTGACCAGCGAGGTCAATTTCAACGATATCTGGGCGCTCACCGGCATTCCCGTCTCCCCCTTCGACGCGCATGACGAGGACGTCCAGATCACCGGATCGGGCGGGCTGGCGCTGGTCGCCTCATTGGGCAGCGAGGTGAAGGCCGAAGGCCGCTTGCGCGTCGGCGACATGGTGGTCGTCTATTCGGGCACCTCGGACCTGTTGTCACCCCAAGCAGGCGACGACCCGATGTTCGCAGGCTTCGCCATCCAGGGCTATGAGACCAAGACCGGCAGCCATGCGCAGTTCCTCAACGTGCAGGGGCCGCAGCTCCACCGCGTGCCGCCCGACCTGACGCTCGAACAGGCGGGCAGCTATGTGCTGAACCTGGGCACCATCACCCGCTGCCTGTTCACCACGCTGCAGATCGTGCCGGGCAGGACGATCTTCGTCGAGGGATCGGCCACCGGCACCGGGCTCGATGCGCTAAAATCGAGCATCAAGTCGGGGCTCAAGGCGACCGGCATGGTCTCGAGCGAGAGCCGCGCCGCGTTCGTCAAGGAACAGGGCGCGGTCGGGGCGATCAACCGCAAGGATCCGCGCTTTGCCGGGGCCTTCACTGCCGTTCCGGACGATCCCGAGGCCGCAAAGGCCTGGGAGCGCGAGGGCGAGGGCATCCTCGAGGAATATCGCCGGATGAACGGCGGCAGGCTCGCCGATTTCGTCGTCAGCCATGCGGGCGAAAGCGCCTTTCCGCGCAGCTTCCAGCTGCTGGAGGAGCATGGCACGCTTGCCTTTTACGGCGCGTCCTCGGGCTATCATTTCAGCTTCATGGGCAAGCCTGGCAGCGCCGCGCCTTCGGACATGCTGGCGCGCGCACAACTGCGTGGTGGGGAATCGGTGCTGCTCTATTACGGTCCCGGCAGCCGCGATCTCGCCGATCCGCTGGGGCTGGAGATGATCGAGGCGGCGCGGCTGTACAAGGCGCGCACCGTCATCGTCACCACCACCGACGGGCAGCGCGAATTCCTGCAGTCGCTGGGGCTCGAGGAATCGGTCGAGGGGATCATCAGCCTGGAAGGGCTGAAGCGCCGTGATGCCGAATTCGTCTGGCCCGACAGCCTGCCGCGCCTGCCCGATGCCCGCGCTGATATCGAGCGGTTCAAGGAGGGTGTGCGCCGCTATCAGCAGCACACGATGAAGCCGTTCGGTACGGCGATCGGCAAGATCCTGGGATCGCCCGGCAATCCGCGCGGCGTGCCCGATCTGGTGATCGAGCGTGCCGGCCAGGATTCGCTCGGCGTCTCGACCTCGCTGGTGAAACCCTTTGGCGGACGCGTGGTCTATGCCGAGGAGATGGCGGGCCGCCGCTACACCTTCTACGCGCCGCAGGTCTGGACCCGGCAGCGCCGCATCATCATGCCGACGGCCAATATCTTCGGCACGCATCTGTGCAACGCGCACGAGGTGACGGTGATGAACGCCATGATCGCGGGCGGACTGCTCTCGGTCACCGAGCCTTTGGTCGTCGACTGGGACGGCCTGCCGGAGGCGCATCAGGCGATGTGGGACAACCGGCACACCGGGGCGACCTATGTCGTCAACCACGCGCTGCCCGCGATGGGCCTGCGCAGCCGCGACGAACTGCTCGAATATTGGGCCAGCACATCCACCCTCCCCAGGGATTGACCCCAGCCAATCGCCCTGATCGGGCGTTTCAGGAGATAAAGACATGACGGCAGGCAAGGGCAGGGGCGCGAAGGTCGATCCCGCTGGCGGCAAGGCGGCGACGGGCAGGCTCGCGGGCAAGGTGGCCCTGGTCACCGGGGCTGCGGGCAATCTGGGCGGCGCGATCATCCGCCGCTTCATCGCCGAGGGCGCGACTTTGGTGATGACCGGGCGCACCGAAGAGCGGCTGGCAGCGGCGAAACAGGCGCTGCTCGACGAGACCCGGGTCGACGAAGCGCGCGTCTTTACCGTGGTCCTCGACGGGGCCGATCCGGACTCGGTGCGCGCCGGGATCGATCAGGTCAAGGCGGCGCTCGGCCGGATCGACGTTCTGGTCAACAATGCGGGCTCTGCCGGCCCACGCCAGACGCTCGAGAACGTCCCGCTGACCCGCGAGGAGATGACCGCGAACGGTGATACCGAAACCGTCGCCGATGCGATGCGCAACTTGCTGGGCGTCAGCTGGAACCTCACCCGCGCTGCAGCCCCGATCATGCCGGTCGGCGGATCGGTGGTGAACATCTCGACCATCTTCTCGCACACCCGCTATTATGGCCGTACCGCCTATGTCGTGCCCAAGGCGGCCTTGAATGCGCTGAGCCAGGAGCTGGCCAAGGAGCTCGGCGCGTCCGGCATCCGCGTCAACACCGTGTTCCCCGGCCCAATCGAGAGCGAGCGCATCCGCACCGTCTTCGCCGCGATGGACGCACTGCAGGGCGAGCCGGAAAACACCACCGCGAACCATTTCATGGGCCGCATGACGCTCGAACGCGCGGTCGGCGACGCGGCGAAGCAAAAGACGCTGCCCGTGCCCGGCGATATTGCCGATGCCTGCCTGTTCCTCGCCAGCGATGAATCGGCGGCGCTCAACGGCAACGAGATCGACGTGACCCACGGCATGCAGGTGCGCAAGGATTCGCGCTCGACCTATATGACGCGCCCGTCGATGCGCTCATTGGACGGAGCGGGCCTCACCGTGCTGATCGCGGCGGGCGAGGCGTGGGAAGACGCGCTCGAAATGGCGAAGATCCAGGCGGCATGCGGTGCGCGCGTGCTGCTGGGCATGACCCGCCAGGTCGATGTTGCGCAGGCCGAGGCACGGGTAAAGGCGCAGGGGGCAGAGGAAGGCCTTACCATCATGCGCTTCAACCGCGCCGAGCCCGAGGGCATGGAGGCGGCGATACGCGCCTATTCGGACGCGCATGGCGCGATCCACAGCGCGATCGTGCTGCCGGTCAAGCCCGCCGGCCATTTCGGCAATTCGCTGGTCGAGGCCAGCGATGCCGAGGTCGATGCGCTGATCGATATCGAGCTCACCGGCACCATCGCCATCGCGCGCACGCTGCGCCGCTACTGGAAGGGCCGAACCGATCTGATGCAGGACCCGCGCTTCGTGTTCATGTCCGGCCCCAGCGACGGCAAGGGCAACAAGGCGGGCCGCATCCTCACCGCCGCGATCGCGCAGCTCATCACCATCTGGCGCGATGAATCGCGCGTCGATCTGGCGCAGGGCCGCCAGAAGCGCGCCGCCTGGGGCAACCAGATCGTGCGCTACACGAACGAGGAGGACGAGAACACGCGCTTTGCCGCGGGCCATGCGACGCGGATCGTCTTCAAGGAACAGAAGATCACCGAAACCTCGCTCTATCTCCCCGCCAATATTGGCGAGGAGACCGGTGCCCGCCGGGCGATGCTGGGCTTTGCCGAGAACATCACCGGGCTGCATCTGGGCAAGGTGGCGATGATCACCGGCGGATCGGCGGGGATTGGCGGCCAGGTCGCGCGGCTGCTCGCGCTTGCGGGCGCCAAGGTGATGATGGTCGCGCGCCGCGCCAGCGAGCTCGAGGCCGCGCGCGAACGGATCGTCGGCGAACTGCAGGATGTGGGTTTCTCAGGCGTCGAGCGCCGGGTCAAGATCATGGCCGATGTCGATGTCAGCGATTTCGATTCGCTGCGCCGCGCGGCGGATGCGACCATGGCCGAGTTCGGGCGGATCGATTACCTGATCAACAATGCCGGCGTCGCAGGCGCGGAGGACATGGTCATCGACATGAGCCTCGACATGTGGCGCTGGACGTTGGACGCGAACCTGATCAGCAACTATCTGCTGATGCACTATGTCGTGCCGATCATGAAGCGGCAGGGTTCGGGCTATATCCTCAACGTGTCGAGCTATTTCGGCGGCGAGAAATTCCTCGCCGTCGCCTATCCCAACCGTGCCGACTATGCCGTGTCCAAGGCGGGCCAGCGCGCGATGGTGGAAAGCTTCTCGCGCTTTCTAGGCCCCGAAATCCAGGTCAACGCGATCGCGCCCGGCCCGGTCGATGGTGATCGCCTCTCGGGCACCGGCGGCAAGCCCGGCCTGTTCCTGCGCCGTGCGCGGCTGATCCTCGAGAACAAGCGGCTGAACGCGATCTATGCGGCGGTGATCGAATCGATCCGCGAAGGCGCGGAGGTACCGCATGTGCTTGGTCGTCTGGCGCGCAACGATACCGGCTATCTGAGCCACGACCGCTCGACCCCCGATCCGCTGCGGCTGCTCTGCCTCGAACTCGCGCGCGAGGGCGACGGCATCTGCACCTGGGACCGCTATCTGCTCACCCCCGATATTGCCGGCCGTCTGCTGATGCGGCTCGCTTCTGCGGGCTATCTGCTCGCGCATGACGAATGGCAGCAGCGCAGCGCGAGCGCCGAAGGCCGCACCGGCTGGCTGCTGGCATTGCCGCCCGACGACATGCCGTACCTGCCGCAAGAGCGCATCGGCAAGGAGGCGGACAAGGTGGGGCGCGGCGTACTGTCGCAGCTGCATCTGGGCGCAATGCCCAAGGAAAGCGAGGTCGCGCAGGCGACGGTCTTCTACCTTGCCGATCGCGCGGTGAGCGGCGAGACCTTCATGCCCTCGGGCGGGCTCAGCGTCGAACGCTCGTACACCGAGCGCGAGATGTTCGGCAGCCCGAAGCAGGAGCGGCTCGAGCAGATGAAGGGCAAGACCGTGTGGGTGATCGGCGAGCATCTCGCCGATTATATCGCCGAGACCGCCAACCATCTGATCGGCGGGCTGGGCGTGGCAAAGCTGGTGCTGCTCACCCGCAGCGAGGCCGGCGGCGCGAGCGTGCTCGCCCTGCTCGACCAGGAGATCGCCGACAAGGTCACCGTGCGCGTGTGCGGCGGCGATGTCGAAAGCGCGATGGACCAGGCGCTCACCGATTTCGGCCGCCCCACCACGGTCGTCTCGACCCCGATGGCGGGCCTGCCCGACCGGCTGTTCGAGGACGGCGCGATGCTCGAGCCAGAGGAATTCCGCACGCTGTGCGAGGAGAACCTGACCCAGCATTTCCGCGTCTCGCGCAAGGCCTCGCTCTATGACGGTTGCCAGCTGGTGCTGGTCTCGCCCGACGTGCCCTTCGGCCAGAGCGGCCCGGCGTTCGCGCTCGCCAATTTCGTCAAGACGACGCTGCACGCGTTCACCGCGACACTGGCGGTGGAAAACGAGCGGCTGGTGCATGATGTTCCGACCAACCAGATCAACCTGACGCGGCGGGTGCGTTCGGAAGAACCGCGCAACGCGGTGGAGCACCAGGAAGAGCTCAAGCGCTTCGCCCGCGCGGTCCTGCTGGTCGGCGCCCCGCTGCCCGATGCGCAGGATTCGCGGTACAGGGCGCGGATTTACCGGGGCACGTCGATGACGGTGTGATTGTGGTGTAATACTTTTTGGTATATCGTGGCAGCCCTGTACCACCACGAGGCTGAACATGGCACGCAACACCTCCGTGACGATCGGAGATCATTTCTCCGGCTTCATCGCCGAGCAGGTTCGGACCGGTCGCTATGGCTCGGCCAGCGACGTGGTCCGCGCCGGTTTGCGATTGCTCGAAGAGCATGAGGCCAAGGTGCGTGCCTTGCAGGAGGCGCTGATCGAGGGAGAGCAATCCGGCGAGCCGCGCCCGATCGACTTCGAGTCTCTGAAGGCGCGCAAGCGGGCGGAGCGCGCCGCGCGGTGAGATCGCTCGTCTTCCTGCCTGCTGCGGAAGCCGATATCGAGGCCATTTGGGACTATAGCGCAGACCGTTGGGGCGAAGATCAGGCGGATCGGTACACCGATGATATCCGCGAGCTGTGCGAGGCATTGGCGCGGGACGATAGATCAGGCAGGCCGGTCGATGTTCGTCCCGGATTGCTGAAATGCAGGATGGCATCGCACATGATCTATTTCCACAGCGAGGCCGAGAGGATCGTCGTCGTTCGGGTTCTGCACGGTGCCCAGGATGTGGAACGGAATTTGTAGCGGTTGTCCATGGCGTCCCTCGACTTCGCTCGGGACAAACGGACGGGGGCAAGGCACCCTGCCAACGTTCCGAGTTCCCGAGCGACGTCGAGGGACCTGTGCGCCGATGGTCGCGAGAAGTCGCAGCCTCAACCCCCGCCTACCAGATAAAGACTGCGCCCATGCGCCTTCAGCCAGCGGTCGGCGGACTTGCGGTCGCCTTCGAACAGGTGGTCGAGCCAGGCGTAGAAATCCGGGCTGTGGTTCATATGCTTGAGGTGCGCGACCTCGTGCGCGACGACCGAGCGGCGGACCATGTCCGGCGCAAGGATCAGCCGCCAGTTGATGCGGATGGTGCCGTTCGCCGAGCAGCTGCCCCAGCGGCGCGCGGCGCTGCTGAGCGCGAGCGATGGCGTCGCGATGCCCGCGCGGGCGCAGTAATCGGCGAGATCGGCGGTGCACAGGCGCTTGGCTTCGGCCTTGAGCCAGCGGGTGAGGCGCGGTTCGAGCGTCTCGCGCGCACCACCGACGTGGATGGTGCCGTCGGAAGCGATGACCGTGCGGCCATGCGCGGCGTCCCAATCGATCCTGTGTGGCTGCCCGCGATAGGGGATGACCGCGCCGGGCTCGATCGGCGTGCTGGTGCCGGCGCGCGCAAAGCTCGCCTCGATCCAGTCGGCCTGGGTGCGGGCAAAGGCGATGCCCTCGCCGAGCCGGGCGTGGCGAGGCAGCGTCAGCAGCAGTGCGCCCCTGGCCGGATCGGTGCGCAGCCGGATGGCGCGCGCGCGGGGGTGACGGCGAACGACCAGCGCATAGTCGCGGCCGTTGATGGTCAGGCGTTGCGGTGCTTGCGGCGCGGCGGGCTTTCGCAGGAGAAGGCGGGCTATGGGCATAGGCGGATCGCCCTCACCCTTCCCACGCCTGGCGGCGCGGGCCCCTTCCCTCTCCCGATGGGAGAGGGAGGGAGGCGCGAAGCGCCTGAAGGGTGAGGGTGATCGGTCCGATCACAATTCGCTCTCGATGATATGGTTTTCGATGGGACCTGCATGCACCTCCGAAATCACCCGGCCGATCACCGAATGCCCGCCGGCGTGCATCGCGGCAGCGCTGCCGGTGCGCAGATGGTGCCAGTCGGGCAGCGGCAGGCCGTCGGCGCGCAGGCGATAGGCGCAGGTCGAGGGTAGCCAGGCGATCGAGCCGACATTGCCCTGGGTCAGCCGCAGGCAATCGGGCACCAGCGCGCGCCGATGGCGATAGTCGGAACAGCGCGCGGTGCGCGTGTCGAGCAGGCGGCAGGCGACATTGGTGGGGTAGATATGCCCCGTATCCTCATCCTCAACCTTGTGCAGGCAGCATTTGCCGCAACCGTCGCACAAGGCCTCCCATTGCGCGCGATCGAGGCTCGCCAGTGGCCTTTCCCAGAAGGGGGTCAGCTGGTCCATTTGTCGATTTCGGCAGCGATCGCTTCCGGGCTTTCGTCATAGGGCAGCAGCGCGATCGGTTCGCCCTGCTTGCCCATCAGATAGGCCTGACGGCTGTGATCGACCAGATAGGCCTTGGGATCGGGTCCGGCGGGCTTTTGCGCCTTGTACATGACGAGATAGGCGTCGGCGACCGCCTTGATCTGTTCAGGCGTGCCGGTGAGGCCGATCAGGCGCGGGTGGAAGGCGCTGACATATTGCTTGAGCACCGCAGGCGTATCGCGCTCGGGATCGATGGTGATGAAGATCGGCTGGATCGCCTTCGCACGCTCGGGCTGGGCCTTTTCGAACTTCGCGAAACCGGCGGCGATCTTCTGCAGGTCGACCGGGCAGACATCCGGGCAATAGCTGTAGCCGAAATAGAGGATGCGATATTTGCCCGCAAAATCGCTGTCCTTCACCGTCTTGCCGTCCTGATCGGTCAGCGTGAACGGTCCGCCGATCTTCGCGCCATCGAGCGGGGCTTCGGGCTTGGTAGCGGTGCTGTCGCACGCGGTCAGGGACAGCGGAAGCGCCAGGGCGAGCGCGGCGGCGAGGGCGGGAAAGAGGGATTTGTTCATGACAGGTTCGTCTCTGCTCTGCTATGCAGGCGCTTTCAAGGGGGCATTGCGGTCGGCAGCTCCACTGGCCGCGTTCCCGATGCCAGCATATCAAGGATCATGGACCCTGTGACACCCCGAATGAACCGTTTTTCGCGCCTGTGGTCGGCAATTCTGGCCTTTGCGCTGCTCTTCCCCGTTGCTGCCCAGGCCCAGTTTTCGGACAGCTACAATTTCTTGAAGGCCGTGCGCGAGCGTGATGGTGACAAGGCGACGCAGATGCTCAACGAGCCGGGCAGCACCATCGTCAACACCAAGGACATTACCAGCGGCGAGACCGCGCTGCACATCGTCACCGCGCGGCGCGACCTGACCTGGATGGGGTTTCTGCTGCAGCGCGGGGCGAACCCCAATGCGCGCGACAAGAACGGGGTGACGCCGCTGATGCTGGCAACCAATCTGCGCTTCGTCGACGGTGCCGAAACGCTGCTCGGCCGCAAGGCCCAGGTCGATGCCACCAACAATTCGGGCGAGACCGCGCTGATCCGCGCGGTGCAGCTGCGCGACCTCGCCATGGTTCGCCTGCTGCTCAAGAACGGTGCCAATCCCGACAAGCAGGACACGATCGCAGGCCAGTCCGCGCGCGATTATGCCAATGGCGATTTCCGCAACCCGCAGATCCTCGAGGCGATCACGTCGAGCGACAAGGACCGCAAGGCGGGCACCGACGCACCCAAGGTGTTCGGTCCGACGGGGTAAACCAAAATCCTCCCCGAGCTCGTCTCGGGGAGGGGGACCGCCGACCAGAGGTCGGGGGTGGAGGGGAAGCGGGATGGCATAGCGGCTCGTTGTACGCGCGCACCCGCTGCCCCTCCACCCCCCGCTGCGCGGGCGGTCCCCCTCCCCCAGCGAGCTGTGGGAGGATTTTGATGACCGCTACCCTTCCGGAAACCGCTCGAATTCGGGAAGGTCGTGCGCGTTCTTCATCCAGCCGATGCGGTCGGCGGTCTGGATATGCGCCATGGCGGGAAAGGCATCGGGATCGTCGAAGGTCGCGGTCTGGATATCGACCAGACCGGGCAGCACCGCCTCGTTGACATAGAACAGCCCCGTCCCGCAGACCGGGCAGAAGCTGCGTTCGGCGTGCTCGGACGAATGATAGACCGACGGCGTGCCCTTCAGCAGGTGAAAGGTCGTGCTCGCCACCGCGGTCCAGCCGACCGCAGGCGCTCCGGCGCAGCGGCGGCAATCGGTGCAGTGGCACAGCGCGGTGCGCGCAGGTTCGTCCTGCTCGCCCGGGGCGTCGACGGCAAAGCGCACCGCGCCGCAATGGCATCCGCCTTCCTGCCGGGTCATGCGCTGACTCCTTCGGCTTCGGCTTCGGCCTTGGCCCTGGCGATCAGTTCGTTGTCGATCGCCTTGCCCCGCTGATAGGCCGGGCGCGCGCGCAACCGTTCGGCATAGGCGGCGAATACCGGATGAGGGGGAAGCGTCCCGAACGCCTGGCCCCAATCGACCTGCGCGCCGACATAGACATCGGCTGCGGTAAACCGGTCGCCGCAGACATAGTCGCGATCTGCCAGCCACCCGACGAGAGTCTCGACGGCAAGCTCGTAGCTGCCATAGCCGAGCATCGCCTGCTTGTCCTCGGGACTCTCCCATTTCATCGCATGGTTGATGATCGCCTGTTCGAGCGGTCCGGCGCCGAAGAACATCCAGCGATAATAATCCGCGCGCTCCTCGGCCGTCGGCGCCAGCCCGGCCTCGGGAAAGGCCTCGGCCAGATAGGCGCAGATCGCGGCGCATTCGGTCACGATCTTGCCATCGTGGACAATCGCGGGAACCTTGCCCATCGGGTTGATCGCCCGGTAATCCGGCCCCTTCATCTCGGGCCCGTATTGCACGATGCGCTGCTCGTACGGCGCGCCCACCTCTTCCAGCATCCAGCGGGCGATCTGCCCGCGCGACATGGGGTTGGTGTAGAATATCAACTCGCTCATGGCTTCATCCCCTTTGTTCCGACTCGAGGTCGCGCTGGGAACATAGCAGGAACATGGGCGTGCTCCAAGCCGGGTCAGCAGCCCTCACCGGTGACCACTGCGCCGAGCAGGCCGCCAAGGCCACCCTTGCACTTTTTCTTCTTCTTGGGCGGTTCGGCTTCGCTGCTGTCGCCGCCGCGCATCATCGCGTCCATGTCGGGGCCGTTGAGCAGCCACATCGAGTTGGAGCGATAGCGCACGCGCGCGGTCCATTCGGGCTTCCATGGCGTCTTGGCATTGGCCGGACGCGGCGGATAGGCGAAATTCGCTTCCGGGCCATAGGCATAGAGGTTGCCGAGCGCGAACTCGCCGCCCGCTGCGGTCACCTCGGCAGGCACGGTGCAGCTGGTCTGCGACGGCGGCATGACGACCTGCTGCTGGATCAGCTTCGCCACCTGGGCAGGTGCGATCCAGTCCCACAGTGCTCCGCCGAACTGGCGCGAGGCCGAGGACGACCACCAGACCATGTCCTGGAACTCGCCCTTGCTGTTGGTCTTGGCGGTCATCACCCAGGCATAATAGCCGGTGGCGCTGGCGACGGTATTCCAGCTGATCTGCGTCGCGCCGCCCGCCAGCGGCGAGGATTTGCCGGTAATCGCGGGCATGAAGTCCTGCGCCAGCGCGAACTTGATTTCGGGCGAATAATTGCCCGCGACGCGGTGCTCGCCGAGCAGCGAGCTGTCGGACGAGAGCAGCTTGCGTGTCTCGGCATTGGGCCATTCGCCATAGGTCTTGCTGTTGTCGACGGTGACGCTGCGATCGACCGGCATCGCGCCTGCAAACAGATCGGGAGGCACCTGGCCTGCGGTCAGCTTAGCGAAATCGATCACCACCGGCTGGCCGGGACCTGCCTTGGCGCCGCACCCCCAATAGATCAGCAACCGACCCTTGGGGCGCTGGAAATCCCTGGGCAGCTCTTCGGGCATGTCGGTGCGGGTGCCGGGCTTGGGGCTGACCAGCGGAACCGATGCGCCGAGCTTGGCGACGGCGGGCATGAAATGGTCGGCCTTGGGCGCTCCGGCGGCGGGGGCTCTCGACGATCCGAGCCGCAGGACGAGCTCGTGCGCCTGCTTGTTGCCGCCGCCGCCAAACATCATCGAAAGCCCTGCGCCCATGCCGCTGCCCATGGCGGCAAGGCCCGTGACGGTGCCGACATCCATGTCGTACCGCGCGATGGGGCTGGCTGCCTGCTGGCTGCTGACGGGACTGGCGACCAGGACCGCGATCGCGGCGGCGGACAGGCTGAACACGGCGGAACGACGCGCGGGCAAGGGCATGGCAGGCTCCCGGTAAAACAAGGACATGCAGGCGAGTCGCCTGATAGCATCATCCTGTAGTTTCAGGGAGTCCTACGCGCAGTGCGCTGGGTCATAGGGAGCGCTCAGGATGGTCTCGACCCGCCGCTCGAACCACCCCAGGAAAGCGGTGGTTCCTTGGTCAGCTTGTTGATGATGTCGGGCACGAACCGCTCGGCAAAGCCCGCGACAAAAGCCAGCGCGACCATCTTGTAATACTGACCGATATCCTTGAAGCCGAGCGCGGCAGTGACTTGGGCCAGCCAGCTGTTGCACAACTCTATGTCGCAGCGCTTGCGCCATCCGGCGTTCTGATCGGGTGAGGCCCCATTGCCACCAACTGGCGCAGTCGGCGGGGCAGCCGCCGCTGCAGAGGTATCGGCGGCTGCCTTTGCAACCGCATCCGCTTTGGCGGGATCAATCGCCCCGTTGATGCCGCCGCCGAGCGTTTCCTTGAAGGCCGGCAGCACAATTTCCAGCAGATGCGCCGCCGAAAGCACATAGAGGAACAGCGCGAAGACCCCGCCAATGCCGATCGACATGAGCACGCTGAGCCATCCGACCCTGAGGCCGATCAGCTCGAATATGCCGTCATCGACGGTCGCATCGCGCGAGGTGGCCTTTTGCAGGCGCTGCACGATCGAAATCATGCCACCTGCCATCCCTGCGGCCATAATCACCAGCAGGCCCTGCTTTGCCAACTCGTTGGTGGTTGCGACCTGGGTATAGACCAGCGTGGCAATGCCGGCCGCAGCCAGAAACAGGATCACCATCATCCGCTTGATCGATTTCTCGCGCGCCAGGTTGATGAGATAATTGGCGTGAATGACGTCTAGCAGATTGCGAGCGCGCTGGCGCAGGACCTTCTCGGGGACCTTGTCCTGCGGTCCTGTTTGGAAGCTGCTTCGATACGAGCGTGCCACGCTGGTCGGCACGACGCGGTTGAATCGGTCCTCGATCGTCCAGAACCGTGCCCGCAAGGCTTCTTCTGGAACCACCCAGATCAGCGCGAGCTCGATCTTGAACAGCTGGCCCAGCGTCGCACGGTTACCTTTCAGCGGATCGAGCGCGGCGAATTCCAGCTTGAGCGCCTTGAGCAGCTTCGCCTTGTTCGCATTTGTCTTTTTCTGCTTTGCGGTGTTGCTGTCCCAGGCATAGCCTTCGAAATTGTCGCGCATCGATTCATAATAGATGCGCGAGATAAAGGCTTCCTCGCGTGCCCATGCGAACAGCGCGACAAATTTTCGCCATAGCAAGGCAAGGCCCGATCGGACCATCTTGCCGAACTGCCTGACCCTGCCCATCCCATCCATGAACTGCCGCCCCAAAATTGGAGCGAGCAGGCCATGAAGTTCCGCGCGGAGCCAGCGCAACCCGCTCGATTGCGGAGGTTTCAGGAAAAACTGCCTCCGTTTTCGTTCATTTCCCGCCGAACAGCTGCCGCCCCGCCAGATCGAGCATGATCTCCTCCGATCCGCCGCCGATCGCGTTGACGCGGACCTCGCGATAGATGCGCTCCACCTTCGATCCGGTGATATAGCTTGCCCCGCCCAGGATCTGCGCGGCCTCGCGCGCGACGATTTCGAGCATCTGCGTCGCCTGCACCTTGAGCATCGCGAAATCCGCCGGCTGGTCGCGCCCGTTTTCGACCGCCCAGGCACATTGATCGACCCAGGCCTGCGTCGCGGCGATGCGGCGCGCCATATCGGCGAGCTTGATGCGGATCGACTGATGCTTGACCAGTGCCTTGCCGAAGGTCTCGCGGCTCTGTGCCCATTCCGCCGCTTCCTTCAGGCACACCCGCGCATAGGCGCAGCAGCCCATCGCCATGCCGAGCCGCTCGCTGTTGAAATTGCGCATGATGCCGATGAACCCGCCATTCTCGGGCCCGATCAGGTTCTCCGCCGGCACGCGCACATCCTCGAAATAGATGGCGGCGGTGTCCGAGCAGCGCCAGCCCATCTTGTCGAGCCGGGTGCGGGTGACACCGGGTGCATCCATCTCGATCAGCAGCAGCGAGATGCCGCCTGCGCCCGCACCCCCGGTGCGCACCGCGCAGGTCAGCCAGTCGGCGCGCATGCCGGAGGTGATGAACATCTTGGAGCCATTGACGACATAATGGTCGCCCACGCGCTCGGCGCGGGTCTTGAGGTTCGCGACATCCGAGCCGCCCGAAGGCTCGGTAATGCCGAGCGCGATGATCTTTTCGCCTGCCAGTACCGGCGGAGCAACGCGCTGCTTCAGCGCCTCGCTGCCCAAAGCCAGCACCGGCGGCAGGCCGATGCCGTGCGTCATCAGCGAGGCAGAAAGCCCGCCCGCGCCAACCGCCGCCAGCTCCTCGGTCTGGGTCAGGCCATGGAAGATGTCGAAACCTTCGGAATGGCCGCCATATTGTTCGGGATAGCGCAGCCCCAATATGCCAGCCTCGGCTGCCTTGCGGTGCAGCTCGCGCGGCAGCTCGCCTTCGGCCTCCCACTGGTCGATATACGGCGCGATCTCGCGCGCGACGAAGCGGCGGACCGATTGCGCCAGCGCCTCATGGCTGTCGTCGTAAAAAGGCGAGCGCGCGCGCCAGCTGTCAAAATCGGTCAAATCGTCCTCCCCTTCGTGTCGTTGCAGCCGAAATTCCGGGCCCGTTACCGCTTTGTCAATTCCTCGATGTTAATCGGAAGGGCGATGGCCGGGCCGCCAGGGCAGAGGGACCCACGATGCAGCAGGATCAGAACAGGCTTGAAGTGGCGCGCTCAGGGACAGGGCGCTTCCTCGACCCGGCGCTGGAAACGCGCTTCGTGCTGGCCGAGCGACAGGCGCGCGTAGTGCATATGCGGCTTTTCGCGGGTTTTCTCGCGGCGATGCTGATCGGCTATGCGCTGGTCAATCCGCTCTATTTCTCGCGCGAGGACGAGCTCAAGTTCTCGGTGCTGCTGCTGCCGACGCTCGCGATCCTGGCGGGCTTTGCCGGCGCGACCTTCTGGCGCGGTTATGCGGCCAGGCCGATCATCGATTTTGCCAGCCTGCTGGGCGTCGCGTTCCTCATCATGGCGGAAAATGCGCTATTGTTCGAGGAGATGCATCGCGAGCACGTGCAACTGCACGCGCCGATCGCCATCAACGGCCTGATCGTCATGGCCTTTGCCGCGATCGCCTTTGCCGGGCAGACGCGCTGGTTCGGCGCGTGGCTCGCGGCGCACGCCGCGGTCTATTTCACTGTAATGATCGAAACCGGCAGCTCGATGGTCCCGGTGATCTATGGCACGATGACCTATCTCACCAGCGCTTCGGTGATGGTGCTGCTCAACTGGTCGGTCGGCCAGGCGCACCGGCAGAGCTTCCTGCTGTCCGATGCGCTCTCGGCGGAAAAGGCCAAGACCGAGGAACTGCTGTTCAACGTGCTGCCGCCTGCAGTGGCCGAACGGCTTAAGGCCGGGCAGGTGGTCGCCGATGCCTATCCCGATGTGTCGGTGGTGTTCATCGACGTTTGCGGCTTTTCCGACCTGTCGCGGCGGATTTCCCCCGGGCATCTGGTCGATCTGCTCAACGCCTTCTTCCTGCTCGCCGACAAATGCGCTGCCGAAACCGGGGTCGAAAAGGTCAAGACGATCGGCGACGCGTATCTCGCGATCAGCGGCGGCAACAATCCTGCGCACAACAGCGCCGATGCTGCGATCCGCTTCGGCGAGGCGGTGATCGCAGGGCTTCCCGCCCTGCGCGCCGCGACCGGCATCGACCTGCACATCCGCGTCGGCATCCATACCGGCCCGGTCGTCGGCGGGGTGATCGGCGAGACGCGCATGGCCTATGACTATTGGGGCGAGACGATGAACATCGCCGCCCGGATCGAGGGCACCGCGCATCCCGATGGCATTGCGGTGTCCGAGACCACCTGGCTGCGCGGGCGCGGCGACCGCCATTTCGATCTGCCCGAAAAGATCACGCTCAAGGGCGTCGGCGAAGTGCCCGTCTTCCGGCTGGCCAGGGAACAGCCAGGCGCCGAGATCATCCGGCTCGCGATTTAACGCGTCGCCTGCGCGGCGTCCCGAAATCGACCAGTCGGATTTGAGGGCTTCCCACTGCAGCGCGATTGGCGTTAGTTTAACGCCATGGCAACCATTCTCATCGTCTTTTGCGGCATCATCAACTTCGCGCTCCACCGCGCGACGATGGAATCGGCGCACCCCATGGCGGTGCAGATGCGCGCGCTGTTCCAGGGCTTCATGCGCGGCTATGGCAGCTATATGCTCGAATATCTGATCCTGCTCTCGGCGCTCAGCTTCGCGGCACTGGGCTACACGATCGCGCTGCCGGCCTATATCGTCTATACCGGCATGAATGGCCTTGCCGGCTGGGCGATCCTCACCGGCAAGATCTGAAGCCCTGCGCCTTATGCGGCGACCGCCTGCTCGCTGTCGGGCGAGGCCGCAGCCAGCAGCCGTTTTTCCAGCGTCTTCAGCCGCGACTTGCTGTCGATCTTGTCGCCCAGCAGATCGGTGACATAGAAGGTATCCACCGCGCGCTCGCCATAAGTGGCGACATGCGCCGAATGGACGATGCATTTCAGATCGAACAGCGCAAAGGCGAGGCGGTTGAGCAGCGCCGGCCGGTCGAGCGCGTTCACCTCGACCACGGTGAAGCGGTTTGACGCCTTGTTGTCGACCAGCACATTGGGGGCAATGCTGAAGGCTTCGGCGCGGGGCCGCGCGACGGGCCGTGCGATCAGCCGGGGCGTCAGCGCAACGCGGTTGGCCAGCGCATCGGCGATCGCGGTCTTGAGCCGCGCGATCTGGCTTTCCTCCATGAACGGGCGCCCCAGCGGGTCCTGCACCAGGAAATTGTCGAGCGCCATGCCGTCGCGCCGGGTGTGGATGCGCGCGTCGATGATGTTGCCGCCGGCAAGGTGAATGCCGCCGGCGATGCGATAGAACAGGCCCGGATGGTCGGCGGCGCTGACGGTCACCAGCGTCGCGCCGCGCGCGGGATAGAATTCCGCCGCCACGGTCAGCGGTTCGGTATCGTGCGCATCGATCAGCTTCAGGTTCTGCGCGATGATATCCTCGGGCTCGGCGATCCAGTATGCGTCGTCGAGCTTGCGTGCGAGCTGGACGAACCGGCCCTCGTCGATGCCGAGCGCGGCGCGCGCGGCCTCCTGCTTGGCGATAACGCGCTCTCGCCGTCCATGCTGCTTGTGGCCCAGCCGCAGCACCTCCTCGGTCGATTCGAACAGGGTGCCGAGCAACTGGCGCTTCCAGCTGTTCCAGATGCCGGGGCCGACCGCGCGGATATCGACCACGGTCAGCACCAGCAGCAGTTTCAGCCGCTCGGGGCTCTGCACCATGGCGGCAAAATCGGCGATGGTCTTGTAATCGGTAAGGTCGCGCTTGAAGGCGGTCGCCGACATCAGCAAGTGATAGCGCACCAGCCAGGCGACCTGCTCGGTCTCCGCCTCGGTCATGCCCAGCCGCGGGCAGAGCTTCATCGCGACCTCGGCACCCAGCACGCTGTGGTCGCCGCGCCGCCCCTTGGCGATATCGTGCAGCAGCGTCGCGACGAACAGCACCCGGCGGCTGACCAGTTTCTGCATCACGTCATAGGCGAGCGGGTGATCGTCCTTGAGCTCGCCCGATTCGATCTTGGCGAGCAGCCCGATCGCGCGGATCGAATGTTCGTCCACCGTATAATGGTGGTACATGTCGAACTGCATCTGCGCGACGACGCGGCCGAAATCGGGCACGAACCGGCCGAACACCGTCGCCTCGTTCATCCAGCGCAGCACCAGCTCGGGATCACGCGGGCTGCACAGTACGTCCATGAACAGCGCATTGGCGCGCGGATCGGCGCGGACATGCCGGTCGATCAGATGCGCATCCATGCTCGCCTGGCGCATTGCGCTGGGGTGAATCTCGACCTTGTGGCGGTCGGCGAGCTGGAAGATCTCGATCAGCCGTACCGGGTCCTCGCGGAAGAAATCGGGCCGGGGCAGCGCGAGCCGTCCGCGATCGAGAATGAAGCCCGAAAGCTTGCGCGGACGCCGCCGCAGGATCGCGGGGATGAAGCGCCGGTCGCGCGCGGCAAACTGGTCGTCCAGCTGCGCCAGGAACACGCCGGTCAGGTCGCCCACGCGTTTGGCGTTGAGGAAGAAATACTGCATGAACCGCTCGACCGCCGACTTGCCCGGCCGGTCGGCAAAGCGCATCCGCGTCGCCACCTCACGCTGCAGGTCGAAGGTGAGCCGGTCTTCGGCGCGCCCGGTAATGTCGTGCAGATGGCAGCGCACCGCCCAGAGGAAATTGGCCGAGCGGCGAAACCCGCGATATTCGGTCATGGTCAAGAGGCCCGCATCGACCAGCTCGGCGGCCGAGCGCACCTGGTGGATATACTTGCCGATCCAGTAGAGCGTGTGCAGGTCGCGCAGGCCTCCCTTGCCGTCCTTGACATTGGGCTCGACGACATAGCGGCTGTCGCCCATGCGCTTGTGCCGCTGATCGCGCTCCTCGAGCTTCTGCGCCACGAAATCGCGCGCGGTGCCGGTAACGACATCCTTCCAGAAGCGCACCGAGGCCTCGCGATAGATGTCCTGGTCGCCCCAGACATAGCGCCCTTCGAGCAGCGCGGTGCGGATGGTGAGGTCGCCGCGCGCCTGGCGGACCATCTCGTCGATCGAGCGGCTGGAATGCCCGACCTTGAGGCCGAGGTCCCACAGCATGTAGAGCATCGCCTCGATCGCCTGCTCGGTCCAGCTGTTCTTGCGCAGCGGGGTGAGGAAGGCGATGTCGACATCGCTGTGCGGGGCCATCTCGCCCCGGCCATAGCCGCCCACCGCCGCGATGCAGAAATGCTCGCCCGCGCTGTGATTGGCGACCGGGTACTGGAAGCGCACAACATAATCGTGGATCAGCCGCACGATCTGGTCGATCAGGAACGACTGGGCCGCTGCGCAATCATGCCCCGCCGCCGGATTGGCATGCAGGCGTGCGGCGATTTCCGCGCGCCCCGCTGCCAGTGCCTCGCGCAATATGGTGACGACCGGCATGCGCGCCTTGTCCCCCAGTTCGGCGGCGAACTCGGCTATGCGCGCATCAAGCGCACGGCGATCGATGATCGCGCGCTGGTTGGCAACGGGATTCATGGCAACCGGCGATACAGGCGCAAGGTTAAGGTCAGGTGGCGGCTCCCGCTTCGGCCCTGGCTGCGGCCTGATAGGATTTGCGCAAGCTGACCTTGTCGATCTTGGCCGTGCCCAGCCGCGGCAGCGCCTCGGCGCTCTGCCACAGGCGGGCGGGAACCTTGAACGCGGCGAGCTGGCCCGCAAGGAACTCGGTGAGCTGCTCGTCGGTCAGGCTCGCGCCATCACGCACGACATAGACCGCGCCGACAATCTCGCCGAAGCGCTCATCGGGAATGCCGAACACGCTCGCCTCGGCAATGTCGGGATGCGCGTAGATCGCCGATTCCACTTCGACACAGCTGATATTTTCGCCGCCGCGGATGATGATGTCCTTCTTGCGGTCGACGATGAACAGATAGCCATCGGCGTCGAGATAGCCGAGATCCCCGGTGCGGAAATAGCCATCGGGCATGATCGCGGCCCTGGTGGCCGCCTCGTTGTTCCAGTAACCGAGGAAATTGGCGACCGAGCGGATCGCGACCTCGCCAACTTGGCCCTGGGGCAGCGGGTGGCCATTATCGTCGAGGATCGCAAGGTCCACCAGCGGACGCGAGGCCTGGCCGGTGCTGTCGGGCTTGGCCATGTAATTCTCGTTGAAATTGCCGCAGCCTACGCCGTTGGTCTCTGTCAGGCCATAGCCCAGGATCGGGAAGGCCCAGTCCATCGTCTCCTTGATGCGTTTGACATGCTCGACCGGGCGCGGCGCGCCGCCTGCGGCAAAGGTGACGCAGGTTTTGAGGTCATACTTGTCGCGATTGGGGTGCTGCGCGATCTCGTAGCTCATCAGCGGAACGCCGACGAAATAGCTGATCTTCTCCTTCTCGATCAGCCGCATCGCCTCTTCGGCATCCCATTTGGGCATCAGGACCAGCTTGCGGCCGATGACGAAGCTCTGCAGCAGCACCGGCACCTCGGCGGTAACATGGAAGAGCGGTACGTTGAGCAGGGTGGCGGGCTGGCCTTCGGGCGGCTTGCCCTGGCGGGTGACGATGTTGAGCGCCATCAGCGTCTGCGCGACATAGCTGAACACGCCCTGCACCACGCCGCGATGGTCGGAATAGGCCCCCTTGGACTGGCCGGTCGAGCCCGAAGTGAACAATATGGTGGCCAGATCGTCGCCGGTCAGCTCGGGCAGTTCGGTAGCGGCATCGCCGCCGGCCTCGAGCACCGATGCCAGCCCCTTTTCGGGCGGACCGTCATGGCTGATCACAACCACGCGGGCATTGCCGGTGGCGCCGCATTCGCTGATCCGCTTCGCGCAGCGATCGTCGGCGAGCACCAGCGTGCAATCGACATCGGTGATCCCGGCGCACAGTTCGGGGCCCTGCCACCAGCCGTTCAGGAGCGTCGCGACGCCGCCCGCCATCAATATGCCCATATAGGCGATGATCCAGTTGGCCGAGTTGCGCGCGGCAATGCCCACCCGGTCGCCCTTCTTGATGCCATGGCCCGCGACCAGCGCTGCGGCGACCTGGCGCGCAGCGGCATAGCTCTGGCCGAAGGTCAGGCGCGTGTCGCCATCGACCAGAAACTCGGCATCGGCATGCTGCATGCAGAAATAGGCGAAGAAATGCGACAGCGCAGGCGGGGCCGACGCGATCATGGGCAGTTTCTGGCCGTATTTCTCGAATGTCGTCAGCGGGAGCATCCCTCCTTCGCCGGTCAGCGCCTGGATGGCTTCATCCATCATCTGGTCCAGCTCGGTCGCCATCAAAATCTCTCCTCTTTCGCTTGTGCTTGGCTGCCCTTATGAAGGGGAAAACCCTTGGGGAAAAGCCTTGATCCTGCCCATTTCGGCGCTAGCCGCCAACATTGCCGCCAGCGCGAGCGCTGCTGCCGCCAAGTCCGCGATCCGCTTCGAGGAGCTGGGACTGTCGCCGGTCGCGCTGCAGATCGGGTCGTTCCAGCTCAAATGGTACAGCCTGGCCTATCTGTTCGGCATCCTGATCGGCTATTGGTACATGGGCAAGATGCTGAAACAGCCCGGCGCGCCGATGGCGCAGCGTCATGCCGACGACCTGATGCTCTATTGCACGCTCGGTATCATCTTGGGCGGACGGCTGGGCTATGTCACCTTCTACCGCCCGGATCTCTACGCCACTCCGCTCGAGGTGTTCAAGGTCTGGGAGGGCGGGATGTCCTTCCATGGCGGGCTCATCGGCGTGCTGCTGGCGATCGCTTACCTGACCTGGCGCAACAAGCTGTCGTACCTGCGCGTCGGCGACTATGTCTCGTGCGTCGTGCCGCTAGGGCTGTTCTTCGGACGGCTCGCCAATTTCGTCAATGCAGAGCTCTGGGGCCGCCCGACCGATGTGCCATGGGCGGTCATCTTCCCCACCGATCCCGATGGCCTTCCGCGCCATCCCAGCCAGCTCTACGAGGCGGGGCTCGAAGGGCTGGTGCTGGGCCTCGTGCTGATGGTCCTTTTCTGGAAGACCGATGTGCGCCACCGTCCCGGTTTTCTGGGCGGCGTGTTCCTGGCGGGCTATGGCGCCGCGCGGTTCATCGTCGAATATTTCCGCAATCCCGATGCGCACCTCATCGAATTTGCCGAACAGACGGGAATGAGCATGGGCCAATGGCTGACCGTGCCGATGATCCTGATCGGCCTGTATCTGATGGTCTCCTCGCGCGGACGCACGGCCAAGCCGTTGCCCGCCACCGCCTGAACCGATGGACGAGACCGAAGGCGAGGCTGGGGGCGAGGGGGGCGCGCCGCAGGGGCTCGAGGCGGTGTTCAAGCGGCTGATCGGCGCGACCGGGCCGATCAGCGTGGCGCATTACATGGCCGAGGCCAACGCGTATTATTACAACCGCGCCGATCCGCTCGGCACCACCGGCGATTTCATCACCGCGCCCGAGATCAGCCAGATGTTCGGCGAGATGATCGGGCTGTGGCTGGCCGATCAATGGCAGCAGGCGGGCAAGCCTGCGCTGTGCCATTATGTCGAATTCGGACCCGGCAGGGGCACGCTCGCCGCCGATGCGCTGCGCGCGATGGAGCAGTTCGGCTTTCGTCCCAAGGTGCACCTGATCGAGGGCAGCACCGCGCTGCGCATGGCGCAGAAGCTGAGCGTGCCCGGCGCGACCTGGCATGACGGGCTCGACAGCGTCCCGCGCGAGGGGCCGCTGCTGATCGTCGCCAACGAATTTCTCGATGCACTGCCAGTGCGGCAGATCGTGCGCACCGAAAGCGGCTGGCGCGAGCGGGTGGTGGTGCACAATGGCGAGCGCTTCCTGCCGGTCGCCGGCGCGCGGCCGATGGATTCGGCGGTCCCGGCGGAGCTTGCCGACAGCCCCGAGGGTACGATCCTGGAAAGCAGCCCGGCGGCCGCCGGCATGGCGTACGAGATCGCCGCGCGGCTGAAGGCGCAGGGCGGCGCGGCCCTGTTTATCGATTACGGCTATGCCGAGCCCCGGACGGGCAGCACGCTGCAGGCGGTGCGCGCACACCGGAAGGTCGATCCGTTCGCCGATCCCGGCCTTGCCGATCTCACCGCTCTGGTCGATTTCCCGCAGCTGAAGCGCATCGCGCTGGCGGGCGATGTCGATTGCCATGGCCCGGTGGGGCAGGGCGACTGGCTGATGGCTTTGGGCATCGCGCAGCGCGCGGCGGTGCTCGCCAAGGGTCAGCCCGCCAAGGCGCAGGAGGTCATGACCGCGCTCGACCGGCTGGTCTCGCCTGAGCAGATGGGGACGCTGTTCAAGGTGATCGCCTATCGCGGCCCCGGCTGGCCGGTCGGCGCGGGGTTCGGCAGCGCATCCTGACGTCCGGTTTTCGTCATTCCCGCGAACGCGGGAATCCCGCTTTCCTGGCAATCGTCATGCAGAAGCGGGACCCCCGCCTTCGCGGGGGGGACGGGTGAAGCAGGGGAAATCTTCTAGGCCGCCGCGCGCTCCAGCCGGTCGTTGATCGCATCGCCCATGCCGCCCAGCGGCACCGGCGCGATGGCGATTCGCGCGCGGTCGCTCGCATCGGCGCGGTGGAGCGCGGCATAGAGGTTCGCCGCCGCCTCGGCGAGATCGCCCGAGGCCGAGAGCGTGTCATCACCCATCACATCGCCAAAGCCGATCAGCCATTCGTCAGGTTGCGCGGACACCGCCCCAAGCCGCAGCGGTTTGCCCGGCGCATAATGGCTGGCGAGCTGGCCCGGCGCCTCGATCCGCTGATCGGCGAGCGGGATCGGCGGTTCGCCGAGCAGCGCGGCGATCGCCTCCGGATCGATCGGCCCGGGGCGCAGCAGCTGCCAGCCCGCCAGGGCGCCGTCAAAGTTGCGCAGCGCAACTATGGTCGATTCGAGCCCGGCCCGAGCTGCGCCGCCGTCGAGGATGAGATCGAGTCCCTCGCCCAGGCTCGCCGCGACATGCTCGGCGCGGGTCGGGCTGATCGCACCCGAGCGGTTGGCGGACGGCGCGGCGAGCTTGAGGCCGCTTGCCTCCAGCACCGCGCGCATCACCGGGTGCGCGGGACAGCGCAGCGCGATGGTCGAAAGCCCCGCGGTCACCGCAGGCGCGATTCCCGCCCCGTCTTTCAGCGGCAGAACGAGTGTCAGCGGACCCGGCCAGAAGGCGGCGGCCAATTTTTCTGCGCGCGCATCAAAAATCGCAATCGCCCGTGCGCCGTCCAGGTCGGGCACATGCACGATCAGCGGGTTGAAATCAGGCCGGCCCTTGGTGCGATAGATGGCCGCTACGGCATCCGCGCGCGCGGCATCGGCGGCCAGGCCATAGACCGTTTCGGTTGGCAGTGCGACGGGCCTGCCCTCGCGCAGCATCGCCGCCGCGCGCGCGATCCCGGCGGCGTCGGCGGGCGCAATCCTCGGGTCAGAAGGCTTGGAAGCTGGCATGTTGCTGCCTATACAGCGCTCGAACGCAAGGGACAGCAGGGAATAGACCATGACCTTCACCGCACCGACCACCGAACAGCTGTTTGTCTTGAAGACGATCACCGGCATCGAAGAACTCGCAGGGCATGAGCGCTTTGCCGAGGCGACGCCCGATCTGGTCGAGGCGATCGTCGAGGGCGTGGGTGAATTTGCCGCCGGGGCATTCGCGCCGCTGTACCGCATCGGCGACACGGTCGGTGCGCGGCTGATCGACGGATCGGTCAAGATGCCCGAAGGCTACCGCGAGGCTTATCAGCATTATGTAGAAGCCGGCTGGAGTGCCTTGAGCGCGCCCGCCGATCATGGCGGCCAGGGGCTGCCGTTCTCGCTCGCCACCGTCGCGCTCGATTCGCTGGGTGCAGCCAACATGGCCTTCGCGCTTTGCCCGATCCTGACCGTTGGTGCGATCGAGGCGCTGCACCATCATGGCAGCGACCAGCAGAAGGCACTGTACCTGCCCAAGCTCTCCACCGGCGAATGGACCGGCACGATGAACCTCACCGAACCGCAGGCGGGCAGCGATGTCGGCGCGCTCCGCGCCACTGCCACCCCGCGCGGCGACGGCACCTATGCGATCCGCGGGCAGAAGATCTACATCTCGTTCGGCGACCATGACATGGCCGACAATATCATCCACCTCGTGCTGGCGCGCACCCCCGATGCACCTGCGGGAACCAAGGGCATCTCGCTGTTCCTAGTGCCCAAATACCGGCTCGATGCGGACGGCAATCCGGGCGAGGCGAACGGCATCAAGACGGTGTCGATCGAGCACAAGATGGGCATCAACGCCTCGCCCACCTGCGTGCTGCAGTTCGGCGAGGAAGGCGAGAGCATAGGCGAACTGATCGGCCCCGAATTCGGCGGCATGCGCGCGATGTTCACGATGATGAACAATGCGCGGCTCAATGTCGGGCTGCAGGGCGTGCAGATTGCCGAGGGTGCGACGCAAAAGGCCTTGTGGTTCGCGCGCGAACGCGTCCAGTCGGCGCGCGCAGGCGCAGGCCGCGATCCGGTCGCGATCATCGAGCATCCCGACGTGCGCCGCATGCTGCTGCGCATGAAGGCGGGGACCGAGGCGATCCGCGCGCTGCTCTATTTTGCCTCGGGTCAGGTCGATCGCGCGAACCTCGGCGTGCCCGGCGCGCGCGAGATGGTCGATCTGCTGACCCCGCTCGCCAAGACCTATGGCACCGATCTCGGCAGTGAGATCGCCTCATTGGGCGTGCAGATTCACGGCGGCATGGGCTATGTCGAGGAGACCGGCGCGGCGCAATATTATCGCGATATCCGCATCGCGCAGATCTATGAGGGCACCAACGGCATCCAGGCGGCGGACCTGGTCGGGCGCAAGCTCGGCATGGCAGGCGGCGATGTCGTGCGCGGCCTGATCGCCGAGGTGCAGGCCGATGCGGGCAACCACCCCGCGCTGGCGGCGCTTGCCGGCGATGTCGCAGAGGTCACCGAATATATGGTCGGCGCAAGCGTCGACGACCGGCTCGCGGGCAGCTATCCCTATTGCACGATGATGGCGGTGATGACCGCAGGCTGGCTGATGCTCAAGCAGAGCCACGCCGCGCAGGCGATGCTCGATGCCGGAGAGGGGAATGCCGAGTTCCTGAAAGCCAAGCTGGTGACGACGCGCTTCTATCTCGAGCGCATGGTGCCCGAGGCGAGCGGCCTCAAGGCGGCCGCGATGGCGGGAGCGGACCTGCTCTACGCGCTCGACGCCGAGGCGCTGGCGGCTTGAGCGGTTGGTGAGCGCAGCCTCCACCTCCGTTTGTCCCGAGCCCTTCGACTGGTTGGCAAGCCAGCCGCTCAGGGTAAACTCAAGCCGAGGGACGTATGTCCGAACGGTACCGATCACGGTCCTCGGCTTCGCTCTGGACAAACGGGTAGGGGTGCCTAGGTGATGGACGAAACTGACCTGCTAGCCCGCATCGCGGCCGCGCTTGAGCGCCTCGCGCCACCCCCGGTGCAGGTCGCGGACTGGAGCGCGCACCCGGCCTATGTCTGGAGCGCGCTCGGCGCGCAGGTGGTGCCCACGCTCAGGGCCGTTCCGCTCGACCGGCTGCGCGGCATCGACGCGCAAAAGGCGAGCTTCACCGAGAACGTCCGCCGCCATGCCGCAGGCGTGCCCGCGCATGACGTGCTGCTCTGGGGCTCGCGCGGCATGGGCAAGTCGGCTCTGGTCAAGGCGGCGGTGGCCGATGCGCAAGGTGTCGGCGCGCCGCTCGCGCTGGTGCAGACCGGGGGCGAGCCCGGTGCGCTGACCCATTTGCCCAAATTGTTTGCCGAACTGGGCGCGGTGGACCGCCGATTTCTGGTGTTCATCGACGATATCGGCTTTGACGGCCCCGAAGCCGCCAGCGCCGCGCGTTCGCTGCGCTCGCTGCTCGAAGGCGGGGCGATGGCGCGACCGGCCAATGTGCGGCTCGCGGTCACCTCGAACCGCCGCGCCATCATCGAGCGCAGCATGAGCGAGCAGGACGATCCGATCAATCCGCGCGACGCGGTCGACGACCGTCTGGCGCTCGCCGACCGGTTCGGGCTCAGCCTCGGCTTTCCCGCCTGCGATCAGAATGCCTATCTGTCGATCATCGGCGGCTATGCCGAAGCGCATGGGCTCGATTTCGACCCCGAGGACGCGCTGCTCTGGGCGCGGCAGCGTGGCGCGCGCTCTGGCCGGATCGCCTGGCATTATGTCACCGAACTGGCGGGCCGCGCGGGCCGCTCGCTCGATTGAGCCGCAGCCATGGCGGCGCTGCCGATCCTCTACAGCTTTCGCCGCTGCCCGTTCGCGATGCGCGCGCGCATGGCGCTGCTGGTCAGCGGCCAGACGGTCGAACTGCGCGAGATCGTGCTGCGCACCAAGCCTCAGGCGATGCTCGACGCCTCGCCCAAGGGCACAGTGCCTGTGCTCGTGCTTTCCGATGGCCGCGTGATCGACCAGAGCCTTGACATCATGCGCTGGGCGCTCGCGCGGCACGATCCCGAAACCTGGCTACAGGGCGACGACGCGGGGCTGATCGAGCGCTTCGACGGCCCGTTCAAGCAGCATCTCGACCGGTACAAATATCCCAATCGGCATGGGAGCGACGCGATCGAGCATCGCACGGCGGGTCTGGAGCATCTGCAGCTGCTCGAACAGCGTCTTGCTGCAAGCGCGTTCCTGTGCGGCCCCGCGCGCACGCTCGCGGATATCGCGCTCTTCCCCTTCGTCCGCCAGTTCGCCGCGACCGATCAGGCCTGGTTCGATGCGCAGTCGCTGCCTTATGTGCAGGCCTGGCTGGCCGGGCTGATCGCGTCGGACCTGTTCGTGTCTGCGATGCTGCGCCTGCCTCCGTGGCAGCCGGGCGATGCTCCTACCCTGTTTGCCACCGGTTAACCGGCCTGTGCTAGGCCCTGCCGCCATGCTGACCCGCTTCCTGCCCTATCGCCTGCAAACGCGCCTGGACAACTGGCGTCACGATCGTGCGTGTCGCCCGGTGCTGGAAACCGCGCCGATCCGTCCGCAGCAGGACGGTCTCATCATCTTCTCGATGATGGGCACGGCGGTGCTGCTGCCCTATCTGGTGGCGGTCAAGTCCTTCTGGGGGCAGTTGCGGCGGGGGCGCATCGTCATCCTGTCCGATGGTACGCTGACCACCGAGGACCGCGCAGTGCTCGCCTGGCATTGCGGCAACCCCGAGATCATCGATATCGCCGATGTCGATCACAACGGCTTTCCGGCGGGCGGTGCGTGGGAGCGGTTCCTGTCGATTCTCGACAGGCGGTCTGACGACTATGTCATCCAGCTCGACAGCGACACGGTGACCCTGGGGCGTCCCGATGTCGTGGCCGATGCCATTGCTGCCAATCGCAGCTTCACCCTGCTTGGCGGTCCCGAGTGGGACATCGGCGTCAGGACCTGCACCGACTATATCCCGCCCACGCCCGACAATCCGGGCGAGGCACGGCACATCCAGTCGCGGATGGAACGCGCGCTTGCCCAGATCGAAGGGGCCGGGCACCATGGCTATATTCGCGGCTGCGCGGGCTTTGCCGGCTTTGCGCGGGGGGGCAACGGGCGCGAGACTGCGCGCTTCTTCCATGACGAGATGGCGCGGCTGCTGGGCCATCAGGCGATGGCCGAATGGGGCAGCGAACAGGTGACCTCGAGCTTCGTCGTCGCCAACGATCCCGATCCCGTGTTGCTGCCCTACAAGCAGTACGGCAATTACTGGGCCGAGCCTTGGGACGCCGATTGCCGGTTCATGCATTTTGTCGGCGCGCACCGCCATGACGGCACCGCCTATCGCGACGCGACGCGTGCCGCGCTCGCGCAGATGGATCGCTGACGGGACTGGACAGCACGGCCCTGCATCCCGATAGCGGGGCATGGCTTCTGCCCCCGCACCCCTGACCGAACAGCCCCGCGCATCGCTGCTGGCCTTTGTCGCCTGCGCGGGCGGCATGATGTTCTTCGGCGCCATGGACAGCGCGATGAAGGCGGTGACGATCGATATCGGCGTGATCGCGGCCCTGTTCTGGCGCTGCCTGATCGGGTCGGCGCTCGCCGGTGCGTTGTTCCTGATCAAGGGCAACCGGAGGCTGCCGCGCGGTGCGGCGCTGCGACTGCACCTGCTGCGCGGCACGGTGGTGGCAGCGATGGCGGTCCTGTTCTTCTGGGGCCTTGCGCGCACCCCGATGGCCGAAGCGGTGGCGATCACCTTCATCGCGCCGATCATCGCACTGTTCCTCGCCGCGGTGCTGCTCAAGGAGAAGATCGGGCGCGGCGCGGTGCTGGCTTCGGTGCTGGGCTTTGGCGGCGTGCTGGTGATCGCAGCCGGCCGGCTCGGCTGGCTGGGCGGAGATGCGGTCGCCGACCAGGGCGAGGCCGGGTGGCAGGGCATCGCGGCGATCATGGCCTCGGCGGTACTCTATGCGTGGAACCTGATCCTGCAGCGCCAGCAGGCACAGATCGCCAGCCCGCAGGAAATCGTTCTGGTACAGAATGTCATCATGGGCTTCTGGTTCGGCCTGGCCATGCCCTTTTCCGGAGCGATGCCGGGCGATGCCGTCATGGCCGCGCCGATCGGCTGGGGGCTGCTCACGCTCGCGGCGATGCTCGCGATCCTGTCGCTCTCGCTGCTCTCCTGGGCCTATGCCCGCGCGGAGGCACAGGCGCTGGTGCCGCTCGAATATTCGATGTTCATCTGGGGTGCGCTGTTCGGCTGGCTGATCTTCGACGAGACGATCGGCTGGACCACGCTGGCGGGCGCGGCGCTGATCGTCACCGGCTGCTGGCAGGTCGCGCGGAGCCAGGCCAGTTGACGGCCCGTCGCAGCACGCGACAGTTCGCGCTTTCCCCGCCACGCCATTCTGGCTAGGCAGAATCGGGGACAATCTTCAAATTCGATAGACGGGACACGGGCGCAGGGCATGACACGGATTTTGCTGGGGGTGGCAGGCATTGCGCTGATCCTGTCGATCGCATTGCTGCTCTCGAACAACCGCCGCGCCATCCGGCTGCGCGTGGTCGGCGCCGCCTTCGCGCTGCAGGCGGGCATCGCGGTGCTGGTGCTCTATGTGCCCGCCGGTCGCACCGCCATCCAGGCGATGTCGCGCGGCGTTTCCAACCTGCTCGGCTATGCGCAGGCGGGCACCAACTTCATCTTCGGGCCGCTCGCAAGCCCGGAAGTCGGCGGCAACAGCTTTGCCATCGCCGCGCTGCCGGTGATCATCTTCTTCTCGGCGCTCGTGTCGATCCTCTATTATCTCGGCATCATGCAGCGCGTGATCCAGTGGGTCGGCGGCGGCATCGAGAAGCTGATCGGCATTTCCAAGGTCGAAAGCCTGTGCGCGGCGGCAAACATCTTTGTCGGGCAGAGCGAATCGCCGCTGGTCATCCGCCCCTATCTTGCCGCGTTGAAGCCTGCGCAGCTGTTCACGGTGATGAGCGTCGGCATGGCGGGCGTTGCCGGCACGATCCTCGCCGCCTATGCCGCGATGGGCATCCGCATCGACTATCTGCTCGCCGCGGCCTTCATGTCCGCGCCGGGCGGCATCCTGATGGCGAAGATCATCATGCCCGATGATCCTGCGGATATCAGCAGCGAGGCGGTGATGCCGCTCGATGTCGAATATGAGGAAGAGCGCCCCGCCAATGTCATCATGGCCGCCGCGATGGGCGCGCAGACCGGCGTGAAGCTCGCGGTTGCCGTGGGCGCGATGGTGTTGGCGTTCGTGGCGCTGGTCGCGCTCGCCAACGGCATTTTCGGCGGTATCGGCGGCTGGTTCGGCCAGCCCGATCTCTCGTTCCAGCAGGTCGTCGGCTATGTCTTCGCACCGATCATGTATCTCATCGGCGTGCCCTGGGACGAGGCGCTGCGCGCGGGCGGGCTGTTCGGCACGAAGATCGTGCTCAACGAATTCGTCGCATTCATCGAACTGAGCAAGCCCGAGGCAGGGCTTTCGGCGCGGACGGTCGCAATCATCACCTTTGCCCTGTGCGGCTTTGCCAATTTCTCGTCGATCGCCATCCAGATGGCGGTGACCGGCGGCCTCGCGCCTAGCCAGCGACCGATGATCGCGCGGCTGGGGCTCAAGGCGCTCGCCGCAGGCAGCCTCGCCAACCTGATGAGCGCGGCGCTCGCCGGGTTGCTGATTACAGTTTGACGCGATGCGCGGCCCGGCGATCCGCGCGGGGCTGCGTTACGGGGCAGAGGCCTTTGCGCTGGGGTTCCTGCTGGGTACGCTCAGGGTCATGCTGGTGGCGCCCGTAACCGGCGCTCTCACCGCCGTGGCGATCGAGCTTCCGGTCATGCTGTTCGTGATGGCCTGGCGCGCGCATCGCATCGTCGCGCGATCGCGAGAGGTGATGTTGGTCGGTGCGCGCGCGATCATGGGCGTGACCGGGTTCACGCTCTTGTTGTTTTGCGAGTTTGTACTGGGCATGGCACTGGGCACATCGCCGCGCCAATGGCTGGCTGATCTTGCCAGCCCGCCGGGGGCAGCGGGACTGGCGGGTCAGATTGTGTTTGGTTGTCTTCCGCTGCTCGTCGGGCGCGCGGCGATCAGGGCTGAGTGAACGACGGCGGGTCCGAGGCATCCATCGAATCGTCGAGCGCGTCGTCCAGCTCGGCTTCGCTGACATTGTCCTTGTCGACATCGGGCTCGGTGGGCTTGTCGTCTTCGCTCCCGGCCTGCGCGCCCAGGCTCGATGTCTTGGCGCCTGCGCGCTGCGCGGTCTCTTCGGTGCAGTCGACGGGTTCGGTCGGCTTGGGGGTCTGGGTCTCGGTCATCGGGGAACTCTCCTTGCTGCCCGGACTACGCCGGGGCGCGCGAGGCGGTTCCCCTCAGGCGACGCCGGCGCGCTTGAGTTCCGGTCCCAGACGTCCGGTCAGCCACAGCGCCCACATGCGGAAATCCGCCGCCAGCGACCAGAGCGGATAGGTAAAGGTGGCCGGCCGGTTGCGCTCGATCCGCCAATGGCTGATCCAGGCGAAGAAATAGCCCGCCACCGGCATCATCGCGAACAGCAGGAGATGGCCGGTGACAAGCGCCGCGAGCGCCAGCAGCACAACCAGTGACGTGCCGACATAATGCCAGGCGCGGGTGAGCGGGCGGCTATGCTCGGACAGGTAATAGGGCCAAAATTCGGCGAAGCTCGTGTAACGCTGCATCTCGATTGTCTCCCGCCGCCATGATAGCCACAGATCATGCCCGCGATCCATACCGAGCTTCTCTTCGTCTACGGCACGCTGCGCCGGGGCAGTGACCATGCCAATGCAGCGCGGATAGCTGCGGAAAGCGAATGGCTGGGCACAGCCACGCTGGTCGGCACGCTCTTTCGCGTCACCTGGCATCCGGCACTGGTGCTGGAGGGCGACGATGTCGTGACCGGCGACCTGCTGCGCCTGACCGATCCCGCCGCGAGCCTCCCCTGGCTCGACAGTTTCGAAAGCTGCGGCCCCGATGACCCGCCCCCGCACGACTATCGTCGCGAAATCGCGAGCGTCATGACAGCATCCGGCGCGGTGGACGCTATGGTCTATGTCTGGAACCTGCCGACAGGCGGGCTGGAACGGATATCGGACGGCGACTGGCTACGCGCCTGATCACTTGCTGTCGGCAACACCATCATATTTGAGTTCGAGATAGCGGCCCCGGATCGCGAGCTTGTCGGCATCGCCCTCGGCAATGGTGCGGGTGGCGCTGGCGATCTCGCGTTCGATGACGCCGAGGCCGTGGATGAGTTGCTCGTCGGGCGTGCGCTCGCCGCGCTTTTCCTGGCGCATGCTCGCCGGGATCTTGCGATAGCCGGTGATCAGCTCCGGCAGATGCTCGCCCACCAGCTTTCGGATTTCGCGCGCGGGCTCACTGTTTTCCTCCAGCGTCTGCAATTGCGGCGCAAGCATGTCGAGCTGCACGCCGATCTGGTCGACCAGCGTCACGGCGGGTGCGGGAAGGGCTGGGCGCTGGCTTTCCAGCCAGATTTCGGTCTTCCCGGCGAGCACCTTCAAGGGTTCCTTGGCCAGCCGTTCGGGCGTCGGAACCTTGAGCTTCATGCCGCTGCCCAGCACCACCGTGGCGACCACGGCGGCGAGCACCGTGAGCAGCACGCCATAAAAGCCGATGCCGTCGATGATCGCGCCGACAATGCCCGCCGCCACCAGGATGACGCCGATGCTGATCGCGATCGCCGCGATCTTCTTCCACATATGCTCGCGCTTGAGCGCGCGCGACTTGCTGCCGATCGAAGGGCCCATCTGGACGCGGCGCTTGACCGCAGCGGCATCGGCGATGATCTGGTCGGACTGGCTGGTCAGCGATTTGGACATGGGCAAGCCTGGCTCAAGCCTCCAGCGAGCTCAGCAGCGAGGGGCCGGACGTCGTGCCGCCACCGCCCTGCGATGCACCTTCGGCGCGCGCGATATAGCCCTTGGATTTCTCGACTTCCTTGCTCAGCGTGTCGACCGTAGTCTTCATGCTGTCCAAGGCCTTGACCTTGAACGTGTCGATATTGTCCATCGTGTCGTAGATGTTCTGGAAGGCGCGCTGCAGCGTTTCGACCGGGATGGTCGCCGATGCCGCCTGTTCGTGGATTTTGGCGGTCTGGTCCTTGAGCATCGTGCCGGTCGAATCGATGATGTTCGCGGTGGTGGTGTTGAGCGCGGTAATCTGATCGAGCACCAGCTTCTGCCCGACCAAAGCCTGCGCGACGGTCACCGCGGTGCGAAGCGCGGCGACCGTTGTGGTGCTGGCACGATCCACGCCCTTGACCAGTTCGACATTGTTCTTCTTGACGAGGTCGAGCGCGAGATAGCCCTGCACCGTCACCGCCATCTGCGTCAGCAGGTCCTGCGTGCGCTGGCGGACATAGAAGAGCGCGGTTTCCTTGATCGCCTTGGCCTTGGCCGGGTCGGTCATCTCCAGTTCCGCCGCCTTGGCCTCGAGCCGCGCGTCGAGCGTCTTCGACACATGGATCATCTGCTCGAGCTTGCCCATGGCGGCCCACAGATTCTGCCGCTCCACATCGATCGCGGCATTGTCCATCAGCAACTCGTCCTTGCCGCTCTGCAGACTGGCGAGGATCGACTGGATGTGTCCCTGGCTCGACTTGTAGCTGTCGAAATAGTCGCGCATCTTGTTGCCGAAGGGGATGATGCCGAAAATCTTCTTGCGGGTGAACAGGTCGCCCTTCTTGCCGGGGTCGAGATCCTCGACCGTGCGACGCAACTGGGCCAGGTTCGCGCCGACCGAATTGTCGTTGTCCATCGCGCGCACGGGGCGGTCGAGAAAGCGGTTCGACTGGCCCGCCGCATCGGTGATTTCCTTGCGGCCCATATTGGTGATCTGGTCGACGCGCTTGCCGAATTCGGGCGAGTTGACGTCCTGCGCGACGAGATCGCTGATGAAGCCGTCGACCTTCTCATCGAGCTTCGAGCGCACCTCTTCGGACACCGGAACGAGCCCCGTCGCCTCGGCTGCGGTGACGATCGGCACCGGCTCGGGTGCCTCCAGCGTCAGTTTCTTGTCCGCAATCGCAGTTTGCGTTGCCATGGCTTTTCCAGCTCCCGTTTCGGCCCGACCCTCAAAATGAGGCGACTTGCCCCCAAGGGCAAGTGATAAGTGTTACTGTGTTAAGATAACAATACAGCCGGGGAATGCAAGCGCAATGCAGCCATGCCGGGCATCGGCCCGGTCTTGCTTCGCTAGGGATCGATCGGCAAAAGCCGGTGTTTCAAAATGAAACACCCAGCGCGGTGTTTTCGGCTCAAGCCGCCAGTTCGTAAGGCTGGATCTCGCCCGACAGATACAGGTTGCGTGCCTTGGCGCGGCTCAATTTGCCCGACGAGGTGCGCGGCAGCGTGCGCGGCGGCACCAGTTCGATCACGCAGTTCATGCCAGTGATCGAGCGGACCTTTTCGCGAATCTCGTCGCGCAGGCGGCGGCGTTCGGCCTCGTCGGTGGTGCGGCACTGGACCAGCACCGCCGGGGCCTCTTCGCCCGCAGGCGTGGTGATCGAAAAGGCGGCAATGTCGCCGGACTTGAAACCGGGCAGCTGTTCGACTGCCCATTCTATATCCTGCGGCCAGTGGTTCTTGCCGTTGATGATGATCATGTCCTTGGCGCGGCCGACGATATAGAGATAGCCATCGACCATATAACCCATGTCGCCGGTATCGAGCCAGCCATCGACCAGGCACGCCTCGGTCGCTTCGGGATCGCGGAAATAGCTGTGCATGATCGACGGGCCTGCGGTCCAGACCTTGCCGATCTCGCGGTCGGGCAGAACCGTGCCGTCGGCGTCGCGGATCTCGATGCTCATGTCACGGCAGGCCTTGCCGCAATTGACGATCGAGCGGTAGCGCTTGGGCTTGGACGGATCGACCGGCGCGCCCGACAGGCGCTGTTCCTCGACCAGATCGACGACAATGCCCTCGCCCGGCGGCATCAGCGTGACGGCGAGCGTCGCTTCGGCGAGGCCATAGCTGGGCAGGAAGGCGCTCGCCTTGAAGCCCGCCGGTGCGAACGCATTCACAAAGGCCTGCATCACGTCAGGGCGAATCATGTCCGCGCCATTGCCCGCGAGCCGCCAGCGCGACAGGTCGAAGCGTTCCTCGACGCGCGACTGGCTGCCGATGCGGCGCGCGCAGATGTCATAGCCGAAGGTCGGCGAATAGCTGCACGAGGTGCCGGGATTGCGGCTGATCAGGTCAAGCCAGGCGAGCGGACGCCGCGCGAAATCCTCGGTCTTGAGATAATCGGTCGACACCTGATTCGCGACCATCGACAGCATGCAGCCGACCAGGCCCATGTCGTGATACCAGGGCAGCCACGAGATGCAGCGGTCGGTCTCGCACACATGCATGCCGTGCGAATGCGCGGCGAGATTGCTCAGCAGCGCGGCGTGCGTGACCGCGACGCCATGCGGGAAGCGGGTCGATCCGCTCGAATATTGCAGATAGCAGATATCCTCGGGGCTCGCAGCGGGCAGCTCGGCTTCGGGTGCAGCTTCGGCAGCGAAGCTCTCCCAATCGATCCCCTCGACGCCGCAACGCTTGGCCGCCTCGCCGCCCATTTCGGCGAGTTCTGCGGGGTAGAACAGGAATTTGGGGTCGCTCGAGCGCAGCTGGACGCTCAATTGCTCGACATAGCTTTCCTTGCCGCCGAAGCTGGTGGGCAGGGGAAGCGGCACAGGCCAGGCCCCGGCATAGACCGCGCCGAAGAACAGCGAGGCGAATTCCGCGCCGGTTTCGGCGACGATGGCGATCCGGTCCTCGGGCTTGACGCCGCGCGCGATCAGCCGCCGGGCATGCTCGAGCGCATCGCTGCGCAGCTCGCTATAGGGATAAGGGCGCACCAATGTGCCGCGCGGATCGTGGAAGTTGAACCCGCGCACGCCCTGTGCCGCGTAGTCGAGTGCATCGCCCAGCGTCGCGAAATCGGCGAACCGGCGCGGCAGCGCATCGGCGGTGGGAGTCGGCTGCAATTGCGTCATGCGTATTAACCCGTTGCTTTCCTTTGCGCGCGCCGGTGGCCCGGTCTGTCACGCCCACATGGACAAGACCCGCTAGCGTCTGCCCATGCCGTCATGGCCCAGAGATGAATGGTTCGGGCAGCGCCCGCTTCATCCCAGAATGCCCCATCTCGCCTCTAGCCGATGACAAGCGTTCTAAATTCGACCCGACTGTGGCACAAAAATGGCGCATGACCGCTCCCGATGATCGACGCAAGCGTGAAAAGCGCCCGCCAAAGCCGCTCGACGAGCGCGCGCTGAAGGATCTGGCGCTGCATTATCTCGGACGGTTTGCGACGACGCGCGCGCGCCTGATCCAGTACATGCAGCGCAAGGTGCGCGAACGCGGCTGGGCGGAAGAGCGCGCGCCCGATTACGACCAGCTCGCCGATCGCTGCGTGGAGCTGGGCTATGTCGATGATGCCGCGTTCGCCGCGATGAAGGGCGGCGCGCTGCTCAGGCGAGGCTATGGCGCCCGCCGGGTCGAGCAGGCGCTGGTCGCAGCGGGCGTCGGCGAGGCCGAGCGCGGCGAGGTCCGCGAGACCGCGAGCGATCAGGCGCTGAACGCCGCGATGGCCTTTGCCCGGCGCAAGCGCATCGGCCCGTTCGCGCCCGCCCCCGCCGATCCCGACCGCAGGCGCAAGCAATTGCAGGCCTTTATCCGCGCAGGCCATGATTTTGCTCTCGCCCGGGCTCTTGTTTTCGCCGATAGCATGGAGGAGATAGCGGGGCTGGACGAGCAATTCGGGAGAGACCAATGGTGAAGAGATTCTGCGGGGCGATGCTGGCGACGCTGGCCTTGGTGGCGTGCAATGCCTCTGCCCCCAGCGATGCCGTGGCGCAGCGTCCGGCAGCGGCAACCCCTGCCGTTTCGCCCGCTGGGCTCGATCTGGTGCCGCTGACGATCAGGAGCGGCGCCAAGACGCACAAGTTCACCGTCGAGATGGCGCGCAGCTCGCAGGAACAGGCGCAGGGGCTGATGTTCCGCACCGAGCTGGCCCCCGATGCGGGCATGCTCTTTCCCTTCCCGACGCCGAAGCCCGCGAGCTTCTGGATGAAGAACACGGTCATCTCGCTCGACCTGCTGTTCATCCGCACCGATGGCACCGTCGAGAGCATCGCCGCCAATGCGGTGCCCTATTCGCTCGACCCGATCAGTTCGGGCGAACCGGTCGCTGCAGTGCTCGAGATCGCTGCTGGCCGTGCGGCCGAACTCGGAATCAAGCCGGGCGACACCGTCACCTGGCGCGACAAGCGTTGAGGCACTGGTGGCAGCAGCGCGCAAACGCGGCATGATCGCTCGCCTGATCGCACTGGTTTTCAAGCTGGTCTTCGGCTTTGTGGCGCTATCGCTGCTGATGGTCGTCATCTATCGCTTCGTGCCACCGCCGACGACGATCACGATGCTGAGCGATGCCAATGGCGCGACGCGCGACTGGACACCGCTCGACCGGATCGACCGCAACATGGTCTCCGCCGCCATAGCCGCGGAGGACGGCAAGTTCTGCACGCATAACGGCTTCGATACCGAGGCGATCGAGCAGGCGATGCGGCGCAACATGGAAGGAGGGCGCATCCGCGGCGGATCGACGATCAGCCAGCAGACCGCGAAGAACGTGTTCCTCTGGCAGAATGGCGGCTTCTTCCGAAAAGGTCTGGAAGCCTGGTTCACCGTGCTGATCGAGGGCATCTGGGGCAAGCGCCGGATCATGGAAGTGTACTTGAACGTCGCCGAGACCGGCATCGGCACCTATGGCGTCGAGGCAGGATCGCAGCGCTATTTCGGCAAGGGCGCAGCCTCGCTCACCCGCGACCAGGCCGCGCGCATGGCCGCCGCGCTGCCCTTGCCCAAGAAGCGTTCGGTCAAGAACCCCAGCGGCTTCGTGCGCCGCTATGGCAACAATATCGCGCGCCGCATCCGCATCGTCCAGCGCGACGGCCTGGATAGCTGCGCGCGGCCTTGAGGAGATTTGCGGTTAGCGCTGCAGGGGCTTTACCCTGCTCCCACCTCCGCTCATCCTGAGCAGCGGGCTTCAGCCCGCGTCGTCGAAGGACCCGCGCCCACGCTGGCCGTATCGCGGGGCCTTCGACAAGCTCAGGCTGAGCGGAGGTGGGTACGTGAGGCAAACCAATTCCCATGATCCCGCAAGCCACCCCTCACCGCACCTGCCGTTTCTCCAGCTTTCGCGCCAATGTCCGCCGGTGCATCCCCAGCCGACGGGCGGTTTCCGACACGTTGAAGCCGGTATCGACCAGAGTCTGGTGGATATGCTCCCATTCCACCGTCTTGATCGAGGACTGGCGCGTGTCGAGCGCGGTGTCGGCATCGCCCTCGGTGCGGGCGAAGGCGGCCTCGATATCGTCGGTGTTCGCCGGCTTGGCAAGATAATGGTCCGCGCCGAGCTTGATCGCCTCGACGGCGGTGGCGATGCTGGCAAAGCCGGTGAGCACGACGATCTTCGCGTCCGGAGCGGCGGCGCGGACGGCCTGGACGCAGGTGAGGCCGGAGACCGAGCCTGCGAGCTTCAGGTCGATCACCGCATGAGACGGCACCAGGCCGCTGTCGAGCAGCGCGACCAGCCCGTCATGGCCCGAGGCGCTTTCGACCGCATAGCCGCGCCGCTCGAACGATCGCCTGAGGGTGCGCGCAAAGGTTTCGTCATCTTCGACGATCAGCAACTGACGGGTCTCGGTCATGTCCGCGCTCCTGCCGGATAGGCGATGGCTTCCAGTGGCAACCATATGGTAACTTCGGCGCCGCCCTGCTCGCGATTGCCCGCACGCACCTCTCCGCCCAGCTTGCGCATCACGTTGACGAGCAGGAACAGCCCCAGGCCGCCGCCGGGCTTGCCCTTGGTCGATCGGTACGGCTTGCCCAGGCCATCGAGAATCTCCTGCGCAAAGCCCGGGCCCTTGTCGGTCACGGTCAGTTCGAGCGCCTCGCCCTGGCGCACGGCGCGGATGCCGACCCATTGCGGCGAGACCTCGACCGCATTGTCGATGACATTGCCGATGACCTGACGCAGCGCAGGGTCCGAGACGATGGCGACATCGGTGCCGAACCGGTCGTGATATTCGAGCGCATCGAGCCCGCGCGTCACGCGCCATTCGTCGACGATATCGCGCAGGAAGGCGCGCACCGTGGTGCGCTCGGTCGCCTCGCCGCGCGCCTCGCCTGCGGACATCAGGATGCCGCTGACGATCGTCTTGCAGCGCTGCACCGCATTTTCCATGTCGTCGAGATCGGCGGACAGGTCCGCGACCGCGTTCAGTTCGGGCATCGCGCGAAAGTCGTTGACGAGCACCGAGAGCGTCGCAAGCGGGGTGCCCAGCTCATGCGCCGCGCCCGAGGCGAGCAGGCCCATGCGCACGATATGGTCCTCTTCCGCCGCGCGCTGGCGGATCGCGGCGAGCGCGGCGTCGCGTTCGCGCAGGTTGCGCGCGATGCGGGTGACGAAGGCGACCAGCAGCACCGCGATCAGCCCGAAACAGACGAAGCTGCCCTGCAGATACAGGCTGAATTCCTCGTCCTGCAGCTCGGGCGGCAGGGCGAGCGGGACGGGATCAATCGCCAGCACCGCCAGTGCGCCTAAGGATGCCGCGACCATCGCCCAGGATGCTGCGGGGCGCAGCACCATCGCGCCGATAACCACCTGCAGCAGAAACAGGGCCGCGAATGGATTGGCGAGCCCGCCGGTGAAATGCAGCTGCCAGGTGAGCGCCGCGATATCGAACATCAGCGCAGTGAACAGCGCATATTCGAGCCCCGCATCGAACCGGTGCAGCATGTACAGCGTGACGATGTTGATGAACACGAGCAGGCTGATCGCGGCGAGCAGCGGGGCGAGCGGCAGCCCGATGCCCATCGGCCCGTGCACGATGAGGATGGTCAGCAGCTGGCCCCCGACCGCGAGCCAGCGCAGCTGAATGAGCAGCGCCATGTTGCGCCGCACGGCATCGGTAATCTGGGGGGCGGGCGTGGCGATCATCGCCGCTGCCATACCAGCTTTGCGCCGAACAGGCACCCGAGCGCGAGCGCGAGCCAGGTGAAGGCATACACGGCATGGTTGTCGCTGAAGCGGATGACGGTGAGGCCGCCGACCGGATAGCCGCCCGGATTGGGCGCGGCATCGGCATCGATGAAATAGGGTGCGGTGCGGGTCAGCCCACGTGCGGCGGCGATCGCGGCGACATCGCGCGAATACCAGCGATCGGCCTGCGCCTCGTTCGAGCGCAGGAAACCGCCGCCCGGTTCGGTAATGCGCAGCAGCCCGGTGACGCGCACCATGCCTGCCGGATTGCCCGCCGCGCGCGTGGCCGGGTCGCGCCGGTCGGGGGGTAAGAAGCCGCGATTGACCAGCACGGTGAAGCGTTTCCCCACCAGCGGCGTCAGCACCCAGTATCCGCCGCCGCGCGCGGTCACCGCCTGGACCAGCGTCTCGCGATCATGCGCAAAGCGCCCCGCAAAGGTGACCCGCCGATAGGCGTCGCGCTCTTGGCGGATACGCGGCCATTGGTCCGGTCCCGGCGCGGCGACCGGCGCGGCGGTGCTGCGGCTGTCGACCGCCTCGATCAGCGCATGCTTCCAGGCGCGGCGCTGCACCTGCCAGGCGGCAAGGCCGAAGCCCGCCAGCGCCAGGGCAAGCAGCGAGACGACCAGCACGACCCGCGCGGCTGGCCGGGACTGGGTCACGGGATCTGGCTCATCTCTTCATGCGCCTGCGGCATCATGTTGGTGTTGAGATTGCTCATCACCCAGAGCGATCCCGACAGCATGATGCCGACGACGATGATGGTGAAGATCAGCGAGGTGATCGACCAGCCGCCCTCGGCCTTGGGGCTCATGTGCAGGAAATAGACCATATGGACGACGATCTGGACGACGGCAAAACCGAGGATCGTCACCGCCGTCACCGCAGGCGACAATGCGCCGGTCATTACCAGAGCGAACGGGATCGCAGTCAGGATGACCGAAGCCAAGAAGCCGATCGTGTAGTCGCGGTACGAGGCATGCGGGATCTCGATGCCGTGGCTGTCGTGCTCGACCTGTTCGGCGTGCGTCGTGGCGGCGCTCATCACAGCATTCCCATCAGATAGACAAAGGTGAACACGCCGATCCAGATCACGTCGAGAAAGTGCCAGAACAGGCTGAGGCACGCAACGCGGCGCTGGTTGGCGGGGTTGAGACCATGGCGGCCGAGCTGGACGATCAGCGTCACCAGCCAGACCAGCCCGAAGGTGACGTGCAGCCCGTGCGTGCCGACCAGGGTGAAGAAGGCCGAGAGGAACGCGCTGCGCTGCGGCGTCGCGCCGATATGGATGAGGTGCGAGAATTCGTACAGCTCGATCGCGAGGAACGCCGCGCCGAACAGTCCGGTGACCGCGAGCCACATCTGCACATGGCGCAGGTTCCTGTTCTGCATCGCGATCATCACCAGGCCATAGGTCAGCGACGAGAACAGCAGCATCGCGGTGTTGAGCGCGATGAGGTTGAGGTCGAACAGGTCCTTCGGGCCGGGACCGGCGGCGAAATTGCCGCCGAGCACCGCATAACAGGCAAACAGGATCGCGAAGATGAGACAGTCGCTCATCAGATAGATCCAGAAGCCCAGCAGGGTGCTGTGGCCCTCGGGATGCGGATGCTCGTCGATCTCGTAATAGACCGGCTTGTCCTCACCAGCCGGAAGGGTGATGCTGCTCATGGCCTCAGGCTCCTGCCGCTTGCAACTGGGTGAGGCGCGCCTTTTCGGTCGCCGCCACCTGCGACGCCGGGATGTGGAAGTCGCGCTTGTAGTTGAACGTGTGCGCGATCGCCGCTCCGATCAGGGCAACCATGCCAAGGCCTGCCAACCACCAGATATGCCAGACCAGAGCAAAGCCCGCGACGGTGCTGATGCCTGCGAGGATGACGCCGGCGCCCGTGTTCGACGGCATGTGGATGTCCTTGTAGCCCTCGGCCGGATGCTCGACGCCCGCTGCCTTCATGTCGTACCAGGCATCGAGCGCGTGGATGCGCGGGGTGAAGGCGAAATTGTAATCGGGCGGCGGCGAGCTGGTCGCCCATTCGAGCGTGCGGCCGTTCCACGGATCGCCCGTCGTTTCGGCCAGCGCCTCGCGCTTCCAGATGCTGACTGCGAACTGGATGAGCATCGCGGCGATGCCAGCGGCGATCATGAACGCGCCCACAGCGGCGATGGCGAACCAGATCTGCAAGCTCGGATCGTCGAACACCCGCATCCGGCGCGTCACGCCCATCAGGCCGAGCACGTAGAGCGGCGCGAACGCAACCCAGAAGCCGGGGACCCAGCACCAGAAGCTGACCTTGCCCCAGAACTTGTCGAGCTTGAAGCCGAACGCCTTGGGCCACCAGTAGTTGATCGCCGCGAAGATGCCGAACAGCACGCCGCCGATGATCACGTTATGGAAATGCGCGATCAGGAACAGCGAGTTGTGCAGCACGAAGTCGGCAGGCGGCACCGCGAGCAGCACGCCGGTCATCCCGCCGATGGTGAAGGTGAGCATGAACGCCACCGTCCACATCATCGGCAATTCGTAGCGGATGCGCCCGCGATACATGGTGAACAGCCAGTTGAACAGCTTGGCCCCGGTGGGGATCGAGATCACCATCGTGGTGATGCCGAAGAAGCTGTTGACGCTCGCGCCCGATCCCATGGTGAAGAAATGGTGCAGCCACACGACGTAGGACAGGATGGTGATCACCACCGTTGCATAGACCATCGAGGTATAGCCGAAGAGCTTCTTGCCCGAGAAGGTCGAGGTGACCTCGCTGAACACGCCGAACAGCGGCAGGATAAGGATGTACACCTCCGGATGGCCCCAGATCCAGATGAGGTTGACGTACATCATCGACGACCCGCCAAAGTCGTTGGTGAAGAAATTGGTGCCGACATAGCGGTCGAGCGTCAGCAGCGCGAGCACCGCGGTGAGCACTGGGAAGGATGCGACGATCAGGATGTTGGCGCACAGCGAGGTCCAGGTGAATACCGGCATCTTCATCAGGCCCATGCCTGGCGCGCGCATCTTGAGGATGGTGACGATCAGGTTGATGCCCGACAATGTCGTGCCGACCCCGGCGATCTGCAGCGCCCAGATATAATAATCCACCCCGACGCTGGGGCTGTAGGCGATGCCCGAAAGCGGTGGATAGGCGAGCCATCCGGTCGCAGCGAACTCACCGATGAACAGCGATGCCATGGTCAGCACCGCGCCCGATGTGGTCATCCAGAAGCTGAAATTGTTGAGGAAGGGGAAGGACACGTCGCGCGCGCCGATCTGCAGCGGCACGACATAGTTCATCAGGCCGGTGATGAACGGCATCGCGACGAAGAAGATCATGATCACGCCATGCGCGGTGAAGATCTGGTCGTAATGGTGCGAGTTGAGGTAACCCTCGGACCCGCCGAACGCCATCACCTGCTGCAAGCGCATCATGATCGCATCGGCAAAGCCGCGCAGGAACATGACGAGGCCGAGGATCATGTACATGATCCCGATCTTCTTGTGGTCGACGGTGGTGAACCACTCCTTCCACAGATAGCCCCACAATTTGTAGCGCGTCACCAGCGCGAGCAGGCTCACGCCGCCGATGATGACGACGACCATGGTGCTGAGCACGATCGGGTCGTGCGGCAGCGAGTTCCAGCCGAGCTTGCCCAGCAGGAACGTCGGTTCGGCGGCAGAGGTGGAGGGAACGGCGTCGGTGCTCATGATACGGGGTCCGTGGTGCCTGCCTGAGTCAGCTCAGGCGACTTGGTGAGTTCAGGCGACTGGGAAGAGGTTTCGCGCTTGCGGAACAGCGGTCCGCCGGGGCGCTTGAGGCCTGCGCCGGTCAGCGTGGAAAGATCGATCACGCGATCTTCCATCCGCGTCAGGCTGGCGCTCAGCAGTTCGGGATTGGTGCAGTTCTCGGCAATATAGCGGTCGCTTGCGGTGTCGCCGGTGCCGCGCGCGGCATGCTTGTCATAGGACAACTGGCGCACATTGTGCAGGCCGGCCAGGCCCATGCCGCCGCGCGCATCGATCGCCATCATGTCGTGCATGCACATCTTGCCCGGCTCGGCGCACATGTTGACGATGCGGTCGAACAGGTCGCGCTCGACGCTGGCATAATGGCGCACCGGTTCCTTCTCGCTCGGGCGTTCGAGCTTGAGATAGGTGGCACGGTCGAGCGTCTGGCCTTCGGCACGCGCCTTGACCACCCATTGGTCAAAGCCCTTTTGCGTCATGCTGCGCGCGGCGAAGCGCATGTTTGAAAAGCCTGCGCCCGAATAATTGGCGGAGAAGCCCTCGTAATTGCCGGTCTCGTTGAACACCGCGTGCAGCTTGGTTTCCATGCCGGGCATCGCATAGATCTGTCCGGCCATGGCGGGGACATAGAAGCTGTTCATCACCGACGACGAGGAGATGCGGAACTTGAGCGGACGGCCTTCGGGCACCGCGAGCTCGTTCACCGTGGCGATGCCCTGTTCGGGATAGATGAACAGCCACTTCCAGTTGAGCGCGACCGCCTGCACCTCGAGCGGCTTGTCCTTTTCGGTCACCGCCTGTCCGGGCGCGGTGCGGGCGAGCGGGCGATAGGGGTCGAGCAGATGCGTGCCGACCCAGGTCACCGCGCCCAGGCAGATGATGATCAGCAGCGGAATCGCCCAGATGGCGAGCTCGAGCTGAGTCGAATGGTCCCAATCGGGCTTGTAGGTCGCGGTTTCGTTCGCGGCGCGGTATTTCCAGGCGAAATATCCGGTCAGCGCCATGACGGGTACGATGATGATCAGCATCAGCAGGGTCGAGATGACGACGAGATCGCCCTGCTGCTGCGCGACATCGCCCGCCGGATCGAGCACGACCATGTTGCAACCGCCCAGCAGCGGCAGGAGGCAGAAAGCGGCGAGCGCCGCCGGGAGTCGGAGTCGTGTCATGGTCCCAAGCATGACCGCCCAATTAGACCCATGATCCACGCGCGCACATAGGACATTTTGTCCAAGTGCATTGATCTGGATCAAAGATGCATAAGGCCCGTGTAGAAATTTATCCGCCCCCGAATCCAAGGAACTGCCCATGGTGGCCAACACCGTCCCCACGACCGAGGCCGAACGCGATGCGCGCGCGGTCAATGACGACGGCCATACGGTCGGGCCGGGCGAGATCGCCATTGGCGTGGTCATCGGCCGCACGTCGGAGTTTTTCGACTTTTTCGTCTACGCCATCGCCTCGGTGCTGGTCTTCCCCAAGCTGGTCTTCCCCTATCTCGATCCGCTCGAAGGCACATTGTGGTCGTTCGCGATCTTCGCGCTCGCCTTTGTCGCGCGGCCTGCGGGAACGCTGATCTTCACTGCGGTCGACCGCGCCTATGGCCGCGGGGCCAAGCTGACGATCGCGCTGTTCCTGCTCGGCGGATCGACCGCTGCCATCGCCTTCCTCCCCGGCCATGCCACGATCGGCATAGGATCGGCGCTGCTGCTCGCGCTGTTCCGCATGGGCCAGGGCGTGGCGCTGGGCGGCTCGTGGGATGGCCTCGCCTCGCTGCTTGCGCTCAATGCACCCAGGGACAAGCGCGGCTGGTATGCGATGATCCCGCAGCTGGGCGCGCCTTTCGGGCTGATCGTCGCCAGCCTGCTGTTCGCGTTCCTCATCGCCGCGCTGCCGGCGGAAGATTTCCTCGCCTGGGGCTGGCGCTATCCGTTCTTCGTGGCGTTCGCGATCAACGTCGTCGCGCTGTTCGCGCGGCTGCGCATCGTGGTGACACCCGAATATACCGAGCTTTTCGAAAGCCAGACGCTGCAGCCCGAACCTGTGCTGTCCACCGTGCGCAGCGAGTGGAAGATCATCGTGCTGGGCGCGTTCGCTCCGCTCGCCAGCTTTGCCATGTTCCATATGGTGACGGTCTATCCCTTGAGCTGGGTGTTCCTGTTCACCGAGGAATCGCCGGTGCGCTTCCTGCTGATCGAGGCCTTTGCCGCCGCGCTGGGCGTACTCGCGATCCTCGCTTCGGGCAGGCTCGCCGATGCCTATGGCCGCCGCACCCTGCTCGCCGCCACAGCCGTCGCGATCGCGGCGTTCAGCGGCTTTGCCCCGCAGCTGCTCGATGCCGGCGGCGCGGGCGAGGCGGCGTTCATGTTCGGCGGGTTCATCCTGCTCGGCCTCGCCTTCGGCCAGTCCTCGGGGGCGCTCTCCTCGTTCTTCCCCCTGAAGCACCGCTATACCGGCTCGGCGCTCACCGCAGACCTCGCCTGGCTGTTCGGCGCGGGCTTCGCGCCGATGGTCGCATTGTGGCTCTCGGCCAATTACGGGCTGCTCGCCGCCGGGGGCTATCTGCTCTCGGGCGCGCTGGCGACGCTGACCGCCTTGTGGTTCAACCGCGAACTCGGCCAGCAGCAATAAGCGGCAGGGGGCAGCCATGTTCGTTCCGTTCGATCCCGATTGGCCGCCCTTCGATCCGCCACGGCGGGAACCGCCAAGGCCACCGCGCCGCATCAGCGCCGCACAGGAAAAGCGGCTTATGCAGGCGATCGGCCTCAACCTTTTGCTAGCAGTGATCGCCCCCATTGGCGGCGCGACGGTGATCGGCGCGCTGCTCGGCTGGTGGGGCTAGCGGCGCAGCGCCTTGACGTTCACGAGAACGAAAAAGGGGGAGCAGCGCGCTGCTCCCCCTTTTGTTGCTGTCGTGCCTTGGCCGCCGATCAGAAGCGCGTGCCGACCTCGATGCCGAAGATGCGCGGCTCGTTCACATAGGCGGTCAGGTTGTTGAAATCGATGCCGCCGGTGGCCGAGACATTGTTGGTGATGTTGCGCGCAAAGGCCGCGACATCGAACTTGCCGTCGCCGGTGCGATAGCCGAAGCGCAGGCCGCCCTCGATCAGGCTGTCGTCGCTGAACTCGACCGAATTGTAGAGGAAGAACTGGATGCGCGAGCGATAATACCAGTCGGTGAAGACATAGAGCTCGCCATTGCCGACCGGGTGCGCGTAACCGGCGGTCCAGTTGACCGACCATTTCGGCGATTGCGGCAGGCGGTTGCCGTCGATCGAGAAGATGCCCGGACGGCCTGTGATCGGAGCGTTGAGCACGGTGCACGGCGCGCCGCATCCGGCAACGCCCAGACCCGGTGACTTGATCTCGTTCTCGTTGAAGCCGATACCGATGCTGAGATCGAGGCCATCGGTCGGGCGAGCGGCCAGCTCGGCCTCGAAACCATAGCCTTCGACATCATCGGCATTGAGCAGCGCGGTGACATTGCCGCCGCCGCCGACCGCCGTCAGCTGCAGGTCCTCGGTGTTGAAATAATAGCCGGTCAGGTTGAAGCGCGCTGCGCCATCGAACAGCACGGTCTTGATGCCGGTCTCGTACGACATGGTGCGTTCGGCATCGGCGACCGAGAGCGCGCGACCGAAGGCCAGGCGGCCCTGGATCGACGGCGCGCGATAGCCGCGCGCGGCGCGAGCGAAGATGTTGACCGCGTCGCTCACCGGATAGACCGCGCTCAGATCCCAGGTCAGCAGGTTCGCCTTGGCCTCGGTGCGCAACGTGCCAACCGGCCCGCCAAAGCCCAGGAAACCGGGGCGCGTGTCGATCGGGCGCGCGGCGGCAAAGTCGCGGTCGTCGTCATTATAGCGTGCGCCCGCCTGCAGGATCAGGCCATTGTCGAACGTGTAGCTCAAGGTCCCGAAAAGGCCGAACGCATTGGTCACCTGGCGCTGCACCGCGACAGCAGCTGCGACGGTATCGGCCGGCGCGCCATAATCGAGCGTGGTGATGTTGAGCCGCTCGTTGAAGAAGAAGCCGCCGATCTGATAGCCAAGGCCGGTCTGGTTGTTCGAGGCGAGGCGGACCTCCTGCGTATACTGGTCGAGGCTGGGCACGTCGTCACGGGTCTGGGCCGAGAACGGGATGAAGCCGGGGCCCTGGCTGGGCGCGAAGGCATTGCCGAAGCCGCCGTCGATATCGCCGCGGCTCTTGAGATTGCCGTTCCAGTAGGAGGTGACCGAGGTCAGCGTCGCCGGTCCGAAATCATAATCGACGGTCAGGCCGACATTATAGGTGTTGAGCTCCTGGAAGTTGATCCCGTCCGAACGGATCTGGTCGCGTCGGAACTCGGTGCCGGGCCCGCCCAGGCCGATCAGCTCGTTGCTGCCGCGCTGGAACACGTTGGCGCGGAACAGGATGGCAGAGCCATCGAGCACGCGGATCTGGCCGGTCAGCCGCGCGGTGAGCGGGCCGTCCTCGTACTGCAGCTGCAGGCGACCGGCAAAATCGTCATAGCCGCCCAGGTCATCGCCTGCGCCATTGTCGATATTGTCGACCCAGTGGTCGCGGTGCTGATAAAAGCCCGAGGCGCGGAATGAGAAACCATTGCCCAGGTTCGCGCCGACCGCGCCCTCGAGCTGGATGGTGTTGAACCGCGCCCAGCTCGCCTTGGCATAGCCACCATCGGTGCCGGGTTTGACGGTGTCGAACTTGACGATGCCCGCGGGCGTGTTGCGGCCGAACAGCGTGCCCTGCGGCCCGCGCAGCACCTCGATCCGGTCGAGATCGAAGATCGGGAAGCCCTTGAGGATCGGGTTTTCCAGCACGACATCGTCATAGACCAGGCTGACCGGCTGCGAGGCGTTGAGATCGAAATCGGTATTGCCGAGACCCCGAATGTAGAAGCGCGGGAAGCTGCGACCGAACGAGCTTTCGATATTGAGATTGGGCACGCGTCCGGCGAGGCCGCGAATGTCGCCGCCGCCCGCCTGGACCGCCGCCAGCGCATCGTTGCTCAGCGTCGAGATCGACAGCGGCACGTCGCGCTGGTCCTGCTCGCGCTTCTGCGCGGTGACGACGATGACGCCGACGCCGCGCTCGGCTTCCTCGGTCTGGTCGCCCTCTGCCGTCTGTGCCACAGCGGGGGAGGCGAGGGCGCAACCGAATGCGGCAGCAGACAGGGCGATCGACGAAACCAGGCGGCGGGACAGGACACGCATCGGAAATATCCTCGAAGTGACGGATGTGGCGATAGGGTAACACCGGCGGAATCGCGCCGGGTCCCTCCGTCCCTTCGCTGAGACGGGCGGCGAGGACAACACTCGCCATGCGCCGGCGCCAGATTTTTCAGTGGTGTTGCCTATTTGAGACAGCGATGTGACGTTGGCGACTCAACCGGTAGCTGGTGCGGCGCTCAGCTTTGCAATGGTTTTTCAGGAGCTTGCTCTGCGCAACGACCGCGCTGCCGGTCAATCCTCGAGGATCGCGCTGGCGGTGCGGGTGTCGCGCATGCGGATATACACGATTAGCGACAGCGCGATCATGCCGGTGACATACCAGTAGAAGCCGCGCTCCCAGCCGGCCTGCTTGAAGCTCAAGGCGACATATTCGGCCGTGCCGCCGAAGATCGTGTTGGCGAGCGCATAGGGCAGTGCCACGCCCAGCGCGCGGATATGCGCGGGGAACAGCTCTGCCTTCACCACCGCGTTGATCGAGGTATAGCCGGTGACGATCACCAGCCCGCCGAGCACGAGCGCAAAGGCGGTCAGCGGATCGCGCGTGGTCTCCAGCGTGGCGAACAGCGGATAGGTGCAGATCACGCCCAGCACGCCGAAGCCGACCAGCAGCGGCTTGCGCCCCAGCCGGTCGCTGAGCGCGCCCGCCACCGGCTGCAGCAGCATGAACACGAACAGGCTCGCGCCGTTGATCCGCGAGGCCGTCTCGCGGTCGAAGCCCGAGGTGTTGACCAGGAATTTCTGCATGTAGATCGAGAAGGCATAGAAGGCGAGCGTGCCGCCTGCGGTCATCAGCATCACCGTCAGCGCCTCGCGCGGGTGATGGCGGAACAATGCGAGCATGCCCGATTTGGGCGCATCGGTGCCTTGCGCATTGGCAAAGCTCTCGGTCTCGGCCAACCCGCGCCGGATCCAGAACACCACCACGGCCAGCGCCGCGCCGATGGCAAAGGGAATGCGCCAGCCCCAGGCATCGAGCGCGGCTTCGCTCAGCACCGATTGCAGCACCAGCAGCACGCCGATCGCCAGCAGCTGCCCGCCGATCAGCGTGACATATTGGAAGGACGAGAAGAAGCCGCGCCGCCCCTTGCCCGCCATTTCGGACAGATAGGTCGCGCTCGCACCATATTCGCCGCCGACCGACAGCCCCTGCATCAGCCGCGCCAGCACCAGCAGCGCCGGGGCGAGCAGACCTGCCGTCTCATAGGTCGGCGCGACCGCGATCAGCAGCGAGCCTGCGCACATCAGCGAGACCGACAGCGCCAGCCCGCTCTTGCGTCCCTTGCGATCGGCATAGATGCCCATCGCCCAGGCTCCGATGGGGCGCATGAAAAAGCCTACCGCAAACACCGCCGCCGCGCCGAGCAGCTGCGCAGTGCCATCGCCCGAGGGAAAGAAATGCGGCGCGAAATAGAGCGTGAACGCCGCATAGGCGTACCAGTCGTACCATTCGACCAGATTGCCGGTGGATCCGCCGACAATCGCCCAGGTGCGCTCGCGCGTGGTCGGTCTGTGACTGAACGGCAGAACGCCCGGTGGTGAGGAAGGGGTCATCGGTGTCGGCGGGTCCTGCCAGGGGTTGAAACGGCGGAGGACCATATGCGCATACGGCAACGCAGCGTGCAAGAAACTGGCGCACCCGACAGGATTCGAACCTGTGACCTCTGCCTTCGGAGGGCAGCGCTCTATCCAGCTGAGCTACGGGTGCATCGCCAAGGGGCAAGCCCTTAGCAAGCCGATTGCGCCGCCGCCAGTCCCTTTGTGCAGCGATCATTGACCCTGTGGCCCCTGCGGCGCTATAGCTTGGGCCCGCACGCTGGCGGCCCTGGTTCATGGGGTCGCCTTTTTACTTTTGGTGCCGTGGTCCCCGTGCACCGGTGGAATGCGCAAGGCGCGTGCTGTTTTTTAGGGACCCGCGAAGAAGGAAGGACAAGGCTGCCATGACGATCACGCCGCTGATGCCCGTTTACCCCCGGTGCGCCGTGCGCCCGGTGCGCGGCGAAGGCTGTTACCTGATCGGAGAGCGTGGCGAGCGATATCTGGACTTTGCCAGCGGCATCGCGGTCAACCTGCTCGGCCATGGCCATCCGCACCTCACGCAGGCGATCCAGAAACAGGCCGAGACGCTGATTCACGTGTCGAACCTGTACGGCAGCCCGCAGGGCGAGCATCTGGCGCAGCGGCTGGTCGATTCGACCTTTGCCGATACCGTGTTCTTCACCAATTCGGGGGCCGAGGCGGTCGAATGCGCGATCAAGACCGCGCGCGCCTATCACCAGTCCGAAGGCGGCGATGCCAACCGCACGGTGCTGGTGACGTTCAAGAATGCGTTCCACGGCCGCACCATGGCGACGATCAGCGCGTCGAACCAGGAGAAGATGCACAAGGGCTTCGCGCCGCTGCTGCCCGGCTTCCGCTATGTCGATTTCGACGATCTGGAAGGCGCCAAGGCCGCGATCGGCCCCGATGTCGCGGGCTTTCTGGTCGAGCCGGTCCAGGGCGAGGGCGGGGTGCGCCCGGCATCGCCGGAGTTCATGCAGGGCCTGCGCGCGCTGTGCGACGAGCACGACCTGATGCTGGTGCTCGACGAGGTGCAGTGCGGCGTCGCGCGCACCGGCACGCTCTATGCCTATGAGCAATACGGTATCGAGCCCGACATCATGGCGACCGCCAAGGGCATTGGCGGCGGCTTCCCGATGGGTGCATGTCTCGCCACCGAGAAGGCGGCGCGCGGCATGGTCGTCGGCACGCACGGTTCGACCTATGGCGGCAACCCGCTGGCCATGGCGGCGGGCGAAGCGGTGCTCGACGTCGTCGACAATCCCGAGTTCCTCGCGCATGTCCGCACGATGAGCGAGCGGCTGCGCGGTGCGCTCGAGCAGCTCATCCCCAATCACGACGAAATCTTCGATTCGGTGCGGGGCATGGGGCTGATGCTCGGCCTGAAACTCAAGGACCGCGCCGAGAACCGCGCGTTCGTGGCGCATCTGCGCGATCATCACGGGCTGCTCACCGTCGCAGCGGGCGAGAATGTCGTGCGCATCCTGCCGCCGCTGGTGATCGAACAGGCGCATGTCGACGAGTTCATCGAGCGCCTGTCGGCAGGGGCACGAGACTTCGCGCTGCCCGAAGCGGCTTGACGCTAAGCTGGCCCTCTCCCCTTCAGGGGAGAGGGTTGGGAGAGGGGCAAGGGTGCCATATCGCATTCCCCTCTCCAACTTCGCCTAAGCAGCTTTGCTGCAAAGGCTCCGTATCCTCTCCCCTGAAGGAGAGAGGAGGGGGAGACATTTCATGACCCGTCATTTCCTGAACCTGTCCGATGCCGGACACGATGCCATCGCCGCCATGCTCAACGATGCGATCGACCGCAAGGACGCGCGCCACGGCTGGCCGCTTGGCAAGGCCGATGCCGATGCCCCGCTCGAAGGCCATACCCTCGCCATGGTGTTCGAGAAGAATTCGACCCGCACGCGCGTGTCGTTCGACATGGCGATCCGCCAGCTGGGCGGCACCAGCCTGATCCTCGATGCGGGCAGCACCCAGCTGGGCCGCGGCGAGACCGTCGCCGATACTGCGCGCGTGCTCTCGCGCATGTGCGATGCCATCATGATCCGCACCGACGACCATGCCAAGATCGAGGAAATGGCCCATTTCGCGACCGTTCCTGTCATCAACGGCCTGACCGACCTGTCGCATCCGTGCCAGATCGTCGCGGATCTGCTCACCATTATCGAGCATCGCAAGGCGCTGCCCGGGCTGGTCGTGGCCTGGCTGGGCGATGGCAACAATGTGCTCAACTCGATCGTCGAGGCGGCGGGGCTGATGAAGTTCACCGTGCGCATCGGCTGCCCCGACGGCTATGATCCGGACCCGGCGTTCGTCGCCGCAGCGCGCGCGGCGGGCGGGACGATCAGCTTCCACCGCGATGCGGGCGAGGCCGCCACCGGCGCGGACGTGATCGTCACCGATACCTGGATCTCGATGGGCCAGGCGCATGCGGAAGAGAAACTGAAGGCGATGATGCCGTTCCAGGTCAACGATGCGCTGATGGCGAAGGCCAAGAAGGACGCGTTGTTCCTGCACTGCCTGCCCGCGCATCGCGAGGAGGAAGTGACGGCCAGCGTCATCGACGGGCCGCAATCGGTGGTCTGGGACGAGGCGGAGAACCGGCTGCACGCGCAGAAATCGGTGCTGCGCTGGGTGTTCGGCCAGTTGTAAGAAATAAGGCCCCGGAGCTCAGCGCTTCGGGGCCTTTTTCCGCAAAACCGGCGCGATCAGCTCGCGGTGATCAGGTCGCCGTGCTTTTCGGTCAGCTTGTAGGCGCGCTCGTACCAGTCCGAACCGGGATAGTTCGCGCCGAGCACGGCAGCGGATTTCTTCGCTTCGGCCGGGATGCCGAGCGCCAGATAGCATTCGGTCAGGCGATAGAGCGCCTCTGCGGTGTGGCTGGTGGTCTGGTACTTGTCGACCACCTCGCGGAAGCGCAGCGTCGCCGCCAGCCAGTTGGAGCTGCGCTGGTAATAGCGGCCGATCTCCATTTCCTTGCCCGCGAGGTGATCGTTGACCAGATCGACCTTGAGCCGCGCGTCGGAGGCATAGCGGGTGTTGGGATAGCGGCGCATCACCTCGCCCAGCGCGGCAAGCGCCTGCTGGGTGATCTTCTGGTCGCGCGTCACGTCGCTGATCTGCTCGTAATAGTTGAGCGAGATCAGATAATAGGCATAGGGCGCGTCCTTGTTGCCCGGATGGATGGCCAGGAAGCGCTGCGCCGACTGGATCGACTTGTTGTGATCCTTGGCGAGATAATAGCTGAACGCGCTCATCAGCTGCGCGCGGCGCGCCCAGGGCGAATAGGGGTGCTGGCGCTCGACCTCGTCGAACAGCTCGGCAGCGATCTTGTTCTGGCCGCGGTCGAGCCGGTCCTTGGCCGCCATGTACAGCGTGCTGACATCGCGCGCGATATAGTTGGTGTTGACCTTGTTCTTGCCGCCCGCGCAGCCGGACAGCACGGTCAGCGCAGCCGCGCTTGCCAGAGCCAGTTTGATCGCCTTGTTCATGGCCGCAACCCTTATCGGCTAAGCACCCGTGCGCCAAGCGCAAATCCTGGGGGGCGGGAAGGATTCGCCGCACCGGTTTTCGCGTAGTTTTGGCCGGCTGTATCCTGCATGAACCACAAAGCGGTCAGAAGCTGCCGTTGATGTCGAGCCTGACGACAGGGCCGAAGTAACGCTCGCGGTCCTCGACAAACGCCACCGGCCCGTCGCGGCGCGCGACATAGAAGGTGCGGCGGAACGCCTCGTTGGTGCCGATCAGGTTGGACAGGCCGAGCCGCACGGTCAGCCCGCGCACGTCCTTGTTCTCGACATAGAAGCCCAGGTCCCCGCCATCGATGGGGAATTCGGCGAGCTGGCTGAGGCGCACCTCGTCGGCTTGGGAAAAGTCGAAATAGTTCGCGCCTACCGCCCAGTTGCCGCCGGGAATGTCATAGCGGAACTCGGCGCTGAATTCGTGGATCAGATCGGCCGAGATGCGGCGATTGATGCCGGTCAGCGGATCGGGCAGGCTCGATTTGCGCCAGGTATAGTCGATGTCGAAGCGCACCCCGGTCCAGCCGATCACGTCCATCTTGAAGGTGGAATCGATCGAAAAGCCCCAGATGGTCGCGCTGTCGATATTGCCCGGCGCCTCGCCGGTCGCGCCGATCGGTACCTGGTCGACGATATCCTCGACGAAATTGACGAAGGCCTTGGCGTTGATCGATCCTAGCGCGCCCAGATTCTTGGTCGCCTGGAAATCGATGTTCCAGCTCTGCTGCGGCACGAGATCGGGATTGCCGCTGTTCTGGTTCTCCGCGCCAAGGTCCGCCGAGGCGACGAAATCGAAGAAATTGAGCTGCCCGACATCGCGCTGCAGGCGCAAGCTCAGGTCGAGCGACTGGACCGGCTTCCAGGCCAGCGAGACGAAACCCTTGGGGCGGATGAAGCTGCGCGTAAGGCCATTGGGCCCGCTCTGCATGATCTGCGAATATTCGCCGCCGATCGAGGTCTGCAGCGTCAGGTTGGAGGCGAGCGGGCGGCCATAGCTGAGTCCCGCTTCCGCGCGCTTTTCCTCGACCGTTGCGTCGGAGCCCGGCAGCGGCACCGGGTTGAACCGGCCGGCCGTGTCGAGCAGCTTCAGTTCGGCATCGGTGTCGAGCTTGTTGATTGCGCCTTCCAGGCTGAACTGCCAGTCGGCCTTCCCCGCCTTCCAGCCATATTCGGCGCGCGCGATGGTTTCGGTCTCGTCGATCCGGGTCGCCAGGCTGTTGCCCTCGCGCGGGCGGCGGTCCTCGAAATCGAGAAAGATGCGCGTGAAAAACGGGCTGTGCTCGAACCGGCGCAGACCGATGAGCTTCAGATTGCCACCCCAGAGCGGGAACAGGTAATCCCCGCCGATCTCGTAATTATATTCCTTCTCGGTCTCGAGATAGTCGCGGTCGCGGACCACCTCGCCGTCCGAATCCTCGGTAATCCGCACCCAGCGCCGCTGATAGGCGAGGTTGAGATTGCCGATCTGGCCGGTGTCTCCAGTATATTTGATACCCGCCGCGATCCGGGGTTCGTCGCCATTGACGTACAGCTCCTCATAGCGCCGGTCGGTGACATTGCCTGCCGCATCGAGCACGCGTTCGATCCCGGCATTGCCGTTGCGGAAGCTGTTATTGGCGAGGCTCAGCGTATAGGCGATCTTCCCCGCCTTGCCGCTCGCCGAAACCTCGCCGTTGAGCACCTGCGGATCGGTGCGGCGGAAGCGCACGCGCGGGCTCCAGCGGAACTGGCCGGTAAGGCTGTCGACCTTGCTGACGATATTGACCACCTGGCCGGTCAGCCCGGGCAGGTTCAGCGTCGCGCCGTCGATCAGCTCGATCCGGATCACATTGGCCGCGCCGATGCGGCCGAGTTCGGAGACGACATCGTTGCTCTTGCCCGAAAAGCGCTCGCCATTGATCAGCACGTTGCTCGACACCTGGCCGAGCCCGCGCCGGTCCTCGCCCTCGGCGATCGAGAAGCCCGGGATCTGGCGCACCATGTCGAGCGCGGTGCGCGGCGCGAACTGCGCGAAATAGGCGGGATCGAAACTGCGCAGTGGCGTCGTTGTCTGCCCTGCCGGAGCGGGCGCCGCGGGCGCGGCGTCCTGCGCCCAGGCGATGGTGGGCAGGCCCGCCAGGGCGATTGCCGCCACCGATGCAAGATACCGGATTTTCACGAAATTTCCCCTGCCTTTTGCGGATGCCGCCCGATTGTCACAGCTCTTCAACTACATCCGTAGTCGTTCCCTGCGTCCGATCCTGTCTGCAAAGCTCTGCAGCTTCGACCGATGCACATTCGGCTTCGACGAGCGGCTTTTGTGTCGCTGATGTGCAATCCCGTTTACCGCCGCCGATTGGCCGGTTAAGACCTTGGCGTTCAGGGGAAGGACGCGCCATGGACCCGCATGACATTATCGAACACCGCCCGATCGAACCGCGCACCGGCGTGCGCCGGATGGAGGGCGTGCCGCGCATCGAGTTCCGCTCGTCGACCTTTGCCTGGCTGTTCCAGTCGGGCACCGGCTGGATGATCCTGGCCGTCGCGCTCGCGGTGCTCGCGGGCGGCATTTATGCGGGCTATGGCTGGCAGACCGGTGCGGTGCTCGCCGTCGTGCTGGGCGCATGGATCGGCTGGAACGCGATCGAGAACCGCGCGAGCCTGTTCTGGATCGACGACCAAAGGCTGTTCATGCGGCGCGGCATTTTGATGCGCAGCGAGGAAGAGATCGAGCTCTACCGGATCAAGGACGTGAAGGTCGAATTCTCGATTATCCAGCAGATGTTCGACAATGGCACCATCTGCATCAGCTCGTCGGATTCAACCGGGCGCACCGCGTCTGCCGCGCCGCATCCGCGCACGATGATCGAGGTGACCAATGTGCGCGATGCTCGCGCGATCCGCGCGGAACTGCGCGACCGGGTCGAGGCGATCCGCCAGCGGCGCGGCGTGCGCGAATTCGATATCGGCTAGATCCAGATTTTGATGGGATCAAAAGCTGGGTCTAGCTTTCTGGTTTTCCGTGATTTCCGAGCCGTGAAATGTTCCATTTCACTCGAAATCACTCGAAGGGGTACAGTATGACGTTCCGGACATTCGCACTCGCCGCCGCCACCGCGCTGGCGGTCGTCGCCACGCCCGCCCTTGCCAAGCTTTCGCCCCAGGAGGCAAAGATGGTCGCGGCGGTGGACAAGGATCATGATCGCTGGATCGGCGTGCTCGAGGCGATCACCCGGCAGAACAGCGGCAGCCGCAATATTCCCGGCGTCAAGAAAGTCGCCGAGATGGTGACGCCCGAGCTCGAGAAGCTGGGCTTCAAGGTCGAATGGGTCGACCAGAAGGCGGCGGGGCGCGCCGGGCACCTGATCGCGACGCGCACCGGGCGGCCGGGCAGCACCAGGATGCTGCTGATCGGCCATCTCGATACCGTGTTCGAACCCGATTCGCCGTTCCAGAATGTCCGGCGCATCGATGCCGACACGCTCGAAGGGCCGGGGATCGAGGACAACAAGGGCGGCGTGATCACCATGTTCGCCGCCCTGGACGCTATGCAGAAGGCGGGCACGCTCTCTGCCGCGACTATCACCATCGTGCTGACCGGCGACGAGGAGGATGCAGGCGACCCGATCGACATTGCGCGCGCGGACCTTGTCAAATGGGGCCAATGGGCCGATGTCGCGCTCGATTTCGAGGGATTGTCCCAGGTCGATGGCAAGGACATGGGCTCGATCGCGCGGCGCTCCTCCTATAGCTGGCAGGTCAACGCCACCGGCAAGGAAGGCCACAGCTCGGGCATCTTCTCGGCCAGCGCGGGCCATGGCGCGATCTACGAGCTTGCGCGGATCATCGACCAGTTCCATGACGAGCTGCCCGAGGACAAGCTGACCTTCAATGTCGGGCTGATCGCGGGCGGATCGGTGGCGCAGCTCGATGCCGACCTCGTCCGCGCGCAGGCGGCGGGCAAGACCAACATCATCCCCGCCCAGGCCATCGCGCGCGGCGACTTCCGCACGCTGAGCGACGAACAGTCCGAGCGGGTCAAAGCCAAGATGCAGGCGATCGTCGCGCAGCACCTGCCGGGCACCAGCGCCGAGATCATCTTCGAACAGGGCTATCCCCCGATGGCCCCGACCGAAGGCAACCGCGCGCTGCTCAAGCGGCTGAACGTCATCAACGCGGACCTGGGCCTCGAGCAGATGGCCGAACTCGATCCGCTGAAGCGCGGCGCGGGCGATATCTCGTTCGTCGCGCGCTATGTCGACGGACTGGTCGGCATGGGCCCCGCCGGCGACGGCGCGCACGCACCGGGCGAGACGGTCGACCTGCCGAGCATCAAGCGCCAGGCGAAACGCGCGGCGATCCTGATGAGCCGCTTGGCAATGGAGAAAAGGTGAGGGGGGGGGGTGGTTTTGGACGTTGTGCAGACTTCGACCACCTTATAATATTGAACAATGCGAGAACCTGATCTTTTTACCGATGGATGGTGTCTCGACGATGGCGAGGAATATCATCGCGCTACCCCAGAAACTTTCTGGATACCGTCCCGCGAGGCAAGGGAAGGTCTTCATCCGGGTGATCTAGCGAAACTGATTTTTCGCATTGCTATTGATGACGAGGAAGAGCCTTTTGCCTTCGAGCGCATGTGGGTGCTGGTCCGTGAGCGCATCGACAACGGTTATCTCGGCATCTTGGACAACGATCCATATTCCGTTGCCGAAAATAACGACTTTTGGAGCGGTATAGAACTTCCGTTTGAGCCGCAGCATATCATCAACATTGCTGAGAGAGATGATAAAACCATCGCCATTGCGGCGCAGGAACCCAGAAAGCGCTGGATTTGAACTGAAGATTCAATGTCCGTAATATGGTAGTTGTGGACGAGGCAGAGTTTTTCTCTTGCTGCCTCGAAGCCGCACCTCATTCCGCTCAGCCTGAGCTTGTTTCAGGGGTCCGCGGGTTGTTTGGGGATTCCAATCTGCCGGTTGCCTGCGAAGGCAGGTATCCATCTCCTGTCCTTGCGTCCGGATCCGACCGCCAGAAGATGGGCCCTTGCCTTCGCAGGGGACCGGGGAGGTGGCGGGGAGGGGTGCCGCAGAGCGGAAACTCTTCGCGGCTTCGTGTGAACCCATTTTTCTCACGCGAAGACGCGAAGGGATAAAGGGGGCTGTGCCAGTTCTTTCCACCTCATTTTTATCGTCACCCCCGCGAAGGCGGGGGTCCCGCTGTTGGCGCGACCATGGCGCGGAAGCGGGATTCCCGCGTGCGCGGGAATGACGGGGGTGGCGATTTAGGGCTAGTGGAAGCCGGATGCCCCGATTGCTAGCGGGCAACGAACGGGTGAGGCATCCGGCTTCCGTGACAGGGTTAACGCTCGCCTCACCGATTCGCTGTGACGCAGTTCACACCCGATTCAGCTTCGCGGGCATAGCTCACCCGTGCATTTTCATCGATGAACCGTGAAGGGACCTAGATCGCATGGCCAAGGAACGCAGCCCCGGCTTCAAGCTGGGCATGACCGTGCTGATCGGCGCGCTGCTCGCGATCCCGCTGTTCATGGTCTATGCGCTCGTCTGGGACCGGCAGAGCCAGTCGGAAACCGCGCGCGCCAGCGTCGCCGAGGGCTGGGGCGGGCCGCAGATGCTCGCAGGGCCGGTGATGGTCATTCCCTATCGCCAGCAATCGGTCGAGACCGTCACCGAAAACGGCCGGGAGACGTCGCGCGCGGTGACGATCGAGCGCGAGCTGTTCCTGGCCCCCGTCAGCAACACCGCAGCGGTCGATGTCGAGCCCGAGCGGCGGACCAAGTCGATCTACGAAACCGTGGTCTATGAGGCGCGGGTCAAGGGCACGGCGCGGTTCGCTCTCCCTGAGGATCTCGCGCGCTTCGGGGTGAACCCGAAGGAGCTGATGCTCGACCGCGCCGAAATCCGCGTCGGCATTTCCGATGCGCGCGGGCTGCTCGCCGACAATGCGCTTGCCATGGCGGGCAAGCCGCTGCCGCTGCGCCCCGGCAAGGGGCTGGGCTCCACCAATGGCTCCGGCTTCTTTGCCTTTGCCGACTGGTCGGAAACCGCCGGAGCGCCAGTCGATGTCGCCTATCGCTTCGGCGTGCGCGGCAATGGCCAGCTGATGCTGATCCCCGATGGCGAGGCGACCGACTGGACCGTGCGTTCGCACTGGCCGCATCCGAGCTTTGCCGGGCAGTTCCTGCCCAATACGCGCCAGGTGTCGGACAAGGGCTTCACCGCGCGCTACAAGATCAGCAATCTCGCTCTCGGCCGCGCGATCGTGCAACTGCCCCAGCCCGGCGAACAGATCGGCGCGGGCGCGCAGATGGCGCAGATCGACCTGATCGAGCCGGTCAATCTCTACAGCCAGGTCGATCGCGCGGTGAAATACGGCTTCCTGTTCATCGGCTTCACCTTCCTCGCCTTCCTTATGTTCGACATCATCGCAGGCGCGCGCGTCGCCGCCGCCGAATATCTGCTCACCGGTGCAGGGCTGATCCTGTTCTTCGTGCTGCTGCTCGCCTTTGCCGAGATCATCGGGTTCACGCTCGCCTATCTGCTCGCCTCGGGCGCGATCATCGGGCTGATCAGCGCCTATAGCGCCGCGGTGCTCGGCAGCGCCAAGCGCGCCGGGTTCATCGGCGGGCTGCTGCTCGGGCTTTATGCGCTGCTCTATGTGCTGCTCAACCTCGAGGCCTATTCGCTGCTGATCGGATCGGTGCTGCTGTTCGTGGCGCTGGCGGCGGTGATGTACGTCACCCGCCGCGTCGACTGGTCGGGCCTGGGCCAGCGGGACGCAGCCAAGGGCTTGCCGGAAGCGTAAAGCCGTCCATAGTGCATCCAAACGATAATATGAGGATGCACCCATGGATTTCACGCTTCCGGCGGAGCTGACCGCCTATCTGGCCGAGCTCGACGCGTTCATCGCGAAGGAGATCAAGCCGCTCGAACAGGCGGACGACAATATCCGCTTTTTCGATCATCGCCGCGAATGGGCGCGCACCGATTTCGATAACGGGGGCCTGCCGCGCCACGATTGGGAAGAGCTGCTGCGCGAGGCGCAACACCGCGCCGATGCCGCCGGGCACTGGCGCTTTTCCGCGCCGAAGAAATATGGCGGCCAAGATGGCTCCAACCTGTGGATGGCGGTGATCCGCGAGCATTTTGCGGCCATGGGGCTGGGCCTGCACAACGACCTGCAGAACGAGCATTCGATTGTCGGCAATTTCCCCTTCGTCGCGATGTTCGAGGAATTCGGCACCGAAGAGCAGAAGCAGGAGTTCATCCTGGGCGGCTTCGAGCGCACGCGGATCACCGCTTTCGGCCTCACCGAGCCCAACCACGGATCGGACGCGACGCATATGGAAACGCGCGCGGTGCGCGAGACGCGCGACGGCGTGCCCGGCTGGCGCATCGATGGCGAGAAGATGTGGATCACCGGCATGCATGTCGCGACGCACTGCGCGCTGTTTGCCCGGACCAGCGGCCAGGATGGCGATGCGCGCGGCATCACCTGCCTGCTCGTGCCGACCGACACGCCGGGCCTGAAGATCGAGGAGTATCTGTGGACCTTCAACATGCCCACCGATCATCCGCGCCTGTCGTTCACCAATGTCTGGGTGCCCGAAAGCGCGATGCTGGGCGAGGAGGGCAGGGGGCTTTCGCTCGCGCAGAGCTTCGTCCACCAGAACCGCATCCGCCAGGCGGCATCGTCACTAGGCGCTGCGGTGTTCTGCATCGAGGAAAGCGTCAGATATGCGCGCGAGCGGCGGCCGTTCGGCAAGGCGCTGGCCGAGAACCAGGCGATCCAGTTTCCGCTGGTCGAGCTCGCGACCCAGGCCGAGATGCTGCGGCTGCTGATCCGCAAGACCGCCTGGGACATGGACAACATGCCGCACAAGGCGATCGAGCGCGAACTCTCGGACAAGGTCAGCATGTGCAACTATTGGGCGAACCGGCTGTGCTGCGAGGCGGCCGATCGCGCGATGCAGGTGCATGGCGGCATCGGCTATTCGCGCCACACCCCGTTCGAACATATCTATCGCCACCACCGCCGCTACCGCATCACCGAAGGGTCGGAGGAAATCCAGATGCGCAAGGTGGCGGCCTATCTGTTCGGCTTTCTGGGCCCCAGGCGCGCGCTGTTCGAATAGCGTCGGGGCCGCGAGCCACCATCCAACAAAACCTTGATTTCCGCATGCAAAACAGCCATCTGCTAATCGGAACGATTCAATCCGATTTGTTGGCCGATTAGCGGGAGCGGCGCATGCGTCTGTCCAGTCTTGCAGATTATGCCGTGGTGCTGATGAGCGCCGCTGCGCGCCATTGCGGTGGCATGCGGTGCAATGCGCGTGCGCTGGCGGAAGAGACCGGCCTGCCGCTGCCCACCGCCCAGAAGCTGGTGAGCAAGCTTTCCGCCGCCGGGCTGATCGAATCGGTGCGCGGCGCGGGCGGCGGCTTCCGCCTGTCGCGCCCACCCGCCGCGATCACGCTTGCCGATATTGTCGAGGCGGTCGATGGCCCGATCACCATCACCGTCTGTTCGGGCGAGCATGCCAGCGATTGCGCGATCGAGGGCAGCTGCCATGTTCGCCCGCACTGGCAGATCGTCAACCGCACCATCCGCGCGGCGCTGGCATCAGTGACGCTGGCCAGCCTCGGCCAGCACATTCCGGATCCACGCCGCCCCGAACATGCTCTTGATTTCAAAAGGACCGTATCGTGACCGACGACAGCAACACCGCTGAAAGCAAGGTGCGCGATGCCGATGCCTGGGCCGCAGCCGAAAAGGTGGGCACCTATGAATGGGGCTTCACCACCGATATCGAACAGGAACTCGCGCCCAAGGGGCTGAATGAGGACACTGTCCGCTATATCAGCGCCAAGAAGAACGAACCCGAATGGATGCTCGAATGGCGATTGAAGGCCTTCCGCATCTGGCAGGAGCTGCCCGAGCCCGATTGGGCGAAGCTTCACTATCCGCCGATCGACTATCAGGACGCCTATTATTACGCCGCGCCCAAGGCCAAGCCCAAGCTGGGCTCCTTGGATGAGGTCGATCCCGAGATCCTGCGCGTCTATGAAAAGCTCGGCATCCCGATCGAGGAGCAGAAGGTGCTCGCCGGGGTCGAGGGCGCGCGCAAGGTCGCGGTCGATGCAGTGTTCGACAGCGTTTCGGTCGCCACCACCTTCCGCGAGGAGCTTTCGCGCGCTGGCGTGATCTTCATGTCGATCAGCGAGGCGATCCGCGAGCATCCCGAGCTGGTGAAGAAATGGCTCGGCAAGGTCGTGCCGGTGCGCGACAATTACTTTGCCTGCCTCAACTGCGCGGTCTTTTCCGACGGTACCTTCGTCTACATCCCCGAAGGCGTGCGCTGCCCGATGGAGCTTTCCACCTATTTCCGCATCAACGCGGAAAATACCGGCCAGTTCGAACGCACCCTGATCGTCGCCGACAAGGGCAGTTACGTGTCCTATCTCGAAGGCTGCACCGCACCGCAGCGTGACGAGAACCAGCTTCACGCCGCCGTGGTCGAACTCGTCGCGCTCGATGATGCCGAGATCAAATACTCGACCGTGCAGAACTGGTACCCCGGCGATGCGGAAGGGCGGGGCGGCATCTACAATTTCGTCACCAAGCGCGGGCTGGCGCAGGGCGCGCGCTCCAAGATCAGCTGGACGCAGGTCGAAACCGGCTCTGCGGTGACGTGGAAATATCCCTCGTGCGTGCTCAACGGCGAGGACAGCGTCGGCGAATTCTATTCGGTCGCGGTCACCAACAATTGCCAGCAGGCCGATACCGGCACCAAGATGATCCACAACGGCAAGGGCTCTCGTTCGACCATCGTCTCCAAGGGGATCAGCGCGGGCAAGAGCAACAACACCTATCGCGGGCTGGTCCGCGTCGCCCCCTCGGCCGAGGGCGTGCGCAACTTCACCCAGTGCGACAGCCTGCTGCTCGGCGACCAGTGCGGCGCACACACCGTGCCCTATATCGAGGTGCGCAATCCCAGCGCCACGATCGAGCACGAGGCGACGACCAGCAAGATCAGCGACGACCAGCTGTTCTACGCGATGCAGCGCGGGCTTAGCCAGGAGGACGCGGTCGCGCTGATCGTCAACGGCTTCGCGCGCGAGGTGCTCAAGCAGCTGCCGATGGAATTCGCGGTCGAAGCGCAGAAGCTGCTGGGGATTTCGCTTGAGGGGAGCGTGGGGTGAGCCTCACATCCTCTTTTCGCCGTCATGCTGAACTTGTTTCAGCATCCATCGTGCCGCAGCAGCCGAAGCCGCGTGGGGCGAAATGGACCCTGAAACAAGTTCAGGGTGACGACAGACAACCGATTTGCCGAACGAGATAAATGACAATGCTCCAGATTAACAACCTCCACGCCACAGTCGGCGAAACCGCGATCCTCAAGGGGCTGTCGCTCACCATCAACGCAGGGGAAATCCATGCGATCATGGGGCCCAACGGTGCGGGCAAGTCGACGCTGGCCTATACGCTGGGCGGACGGCCTGGATACGAGGTAACCCAGGGCACCGCGACCTTCGACGGCCAGGACCTGCTCGCCCTCGAGCCGCACGAGCGCGCCGCTGCCGGGCTGTTCCTGGGCTTCCAGTACCCGGTCGAGATTCCCGGCGTCTCCAACCTGCAATTCCTGCGCGAAAGCCTCAACGCGCAGCGCAAGGCGCGTGGGCAAGAACCGCTGTCGGGCGCGGAGTTCATCAAGCTTGCCAAGGAAAAGGCGGCGCTGCTGCGCATGGACATGGAGATGCTCAAGCGCCCGGTGAATGTCGGTTTTTCGGGCGGCGAGAAGAAGCGCAACGAGATGGTGCAGATGGGGATCATCGATCCCAAGCTCGCGCTGCTCGACGAAACCGATAGCGGGCTTGATATCGACGCGCTGCGCATCGTCGGCGAAGGCATCAACGCGATCATGCGCAAGGGCGACAAGGCGGTGCTGCTGATCACCCACTATCAGCGGCTGCTCGATCTGGTGAAGCCCGATTTCGTCCACGTCCTCGCCGGTGGCCGCATCGTGCGCAGCGGCGGTCCCGAGCTGGCGCTGGAGCTGGAAGAACAGGGTTACGAGGCGGTGGCGTGATGGGCGTGCAGCCTGCCAGAACCTTCTCCCTTGATGGGAGAAGGATACGGAGCCTTGCCAAGCGCAGCGCGGCTAGGCGCAGTTGGATGAGGGTGAGTGCGTCATCCGCAGCAATTGCCCCGCAACCGCTCCACCCTCACCCAGCTTCGCCTAAATTCGCTTCGCTCATTAAGGCTTCGCAGCCCTCTCCCCTCAAGGGAGAGGGGTTTTGGGGAGAGGGATCATGAGCGGTAACGTCATCCCCCTCCCCACCCGCAAGGACGAGGCCTGGCGCTATGCCGATCTCGATGCGCTGGCGCGCGTTTGGGGCGATGTGCCGCAGGGACCTGAGCGGATCGTGGTGCCTGCAGGCGAGACGCTCTCGCGGCAGATCGTGCTGCCGGTGGCGCTGTCGGGCGTGTCGATCACCGATCTCGACGTGGAGATCGAAGCGGGTGCGACGTTCGCGCTGCATCTGCTGTGCACTGACGCCGATTATGGCCGGATGAGCATCCATGTGCTGCTGCACGAAGGCGCGCATTTCGAGATGGGGGGGGCGATCCTGGGCCATTCTGACCAGACGCTCGAGATCGTCACCAGCGTGAACCACGCGCACCCCCATGCCACCAGTAACCAGGTGGTGCGCAGCGTGCTCGCGGGCCGCGCGACCGGATCGTTCCTCGGCAAGGTCGCGGTGGCGCGGCATGCGCAGAAGACCGATGCGTCGCAGTCGGTGAAAGCGATGCTGCTCGACCGCACCGCGACCGCCAACGCCAAGCCCGAGCTGGAAATCTATGCCGACGATGTGAAATGCGCGCATGGTGCCACCGTGGGCGAGCTCGACAAGCAGGCCCTGTTCTACATGGCCGCGCGCGGGCTGCCGCCGCAGGTGGCGCGCAAGCTGATGCTGCAGGCGTTCATCGCCGATGCGTTCGTGTCGCTCGACGACGACGCCGCGCGCGAGGCGATCGAAACGCGCGCGCTGGCGGCGCTGGAGGGGCTGGCGTGATGACCACGCTCACCGCACCCCGTCTGCTTGACCATCGCGCCGATTTCCCCGGCCTGATTACCGCGTCGGGTGAGCCGTGGCATTATCTGGATTCCGCCGCCACCGCGCAGAAGCCCAGGCAAGTGATCGACGCGATCGCGCAGAGCTATGGCGGCGATTATGCGACGGTGCACCGCGGCGTCTATGCGCGCTCGGCGGACATGACGATCGCTTACGAGGCTGCGCGGCGCAAGGCGGCGGCGTTCATCGGCGGGCGCGAGGACGAGACCATATTCGTGCGCGGCGCGACCGAAGGGATCAACCTGGTTGCGTCGAGCTGGGGCGGGGCCAACCTGAAGCCCGGCGACCGCATCCTGCTCAGCCAGCTCGAGCATCACAGCAATATCGTGCCCTGGCAGCTCGTCGCCGAACGCACCGGCGCGGTGATCGATGTCGCCCCGTTGACAGAAGATGGGCGGATCGATCTCGACGCGGTCGAGGCGATGCTGACGCCGGCGCACAAGATGGTGGCGCTCGCGCATGTGTCGAACGTGCTCGGCAGCGTGCTCGATGCCAGGCGCGCGGCGACGCTGGCGCACAATGTCGGCGCGCTGCTGCTGCTCGATGGCTGTCAGGCGGTGCCGCGCATCCCCGTCGATGTCGCGGCTTTGGGCTGCGATTTCTACGTGTACAGCGCGCACAAGCTTTACGGGCCGACCGGCATCGGTGTGCTCTGGGGCCGGGCCGAGCTGCTGGGTGCCATGCCGCCGTGGCAGGGCGGCGGCGCGATGATCGACCGGGTGACCTTCGAACGCACCACCTATGCCCCGCCACCGCAGCGGTTCGAGGCAGGCACGCCGCATATCACGGGAGCCATCGGTCTGGCGGCAGCGATCGATTATGTGCAAGTGATCGGCATCGACGCGATCCATGCGCATGAAAGCGCGCTGGTCGCCGAGGCGCAGGACGCGCTCGCGGGCATCAACGCGATCCGTCTGTTCGGGCCGAAGGACAGTGCAGGCATCCTCTCGTTCGAGATGCAGGGGGTGCATCCGCACGATATCGGCACCATATTGGACGAAGCGCATGTCGCGATCCGCGCCGGGCATCATTGCGCCCAGCCGCTGATGGATCATCTCGGCGTGGCTGCTACCGCGCGCGCGAGCTTCGGGATTTACAGCAACAGCGAAGATGTCGCCGCCCTGGTGCGGGGACTGGAACGGGTCCGCAGGATTTTCGGGTGATGGATATGGAAGAGACGGGCAAGATCGTGATCGACGAGGTCGAGGCAGTGGCCAAGCCGCCCAAGGCACGCGTGCAGGACGTGGTCGAGGACGCCGCGCCCGCAGAGCCGCGCCGCCGCGACTATCTGGATGGCTTCCTGGCCGAGAAGCCGCAGGGCCAGGCTCCGAACGAGCCGGGCGGCGAGGTGTACGAGGCGGTGATCGACCGCTTGAAGGGCATTTACGATCCCGAAATCCCGGTGAACATCTACGACCTGGGGCTGATCTATGGCGTCGAGGTGAATGACGCGCATGCGATCATCACGATGACGCTGACGACGCCGCACTGCCCGGTCGCCGAATCCATGCCCGGCGAGGTCGAGATGCAGGTTTGCTCGGTCCCCGGGATCGCCGATGCCGAGGTCAATCTGGTCTGGGATCCGCCCTGGGATCCGGGCAAGATGAGCGACGAGGCCCGACTCGAAATGGGGATGTTGTAATGGAATCACCCTCTCCCCTCCGAGGGAGAGGGTTGCGGAGACTTAGGAGCGAAGCGAGTTAGTCGGAGCTGGGAGAGGGGGCAGCGAGGCGCATTATGGCGAATGCTGCGCCATCACCCTCACCCAGCTTCGACTAGGGCCTGGCAAGCCAGACCCAAGTCTTCGCAGCCCTCTCCCCTCAAGGGAGAGGGGTTTTGAAGGACCAGGCTTATGATGACCACCACCACTCGTGCCCGTCCCGCCGCGCTGACGCTGACCGCGTCGGCCGAGGCGCGCATCGCGCATCTGATGGCGAACGCGCCCGAAGGGGCGATCGGGGTCAAGCTGTCGACCCCGCGCCGGGGCTGTTCGGGCCTCGCCTATTCGGTCGATTATGTCACCGAAGAGGTGAAGTTCGACGAGAAGATCGAGACCCCCGGCGGCACCTTCTATGTCGATGGCGGATCGGTACTCTACCTGATCGGATCGACCATGGACTGGGTCGAGGACGATTTCACCGCCGGGTTCGTGTTCGCCAACCCCAATGCCAAGGGCAGCTGCGGTTGCGGCGAGAGCTTCACCGTCTGAAGCCCCGCCGCACCAGCGGTCATTCGGTCGGGATCGGGCGTTCGCCGACGATCGACAGGCCATAGCCGTCGAGCGCGACAAGGCTGTGGTGCGAGTTGGTCAGCAACTCCATCTCGTTCACGCCCATTTCGGTGAGGATCTGCGCGCCGATGCCGTAATCGCGCAGCTCCTCCATATCGGGCACCGCCTCGCCCGATTTCATCCGCACCGCATTGCTCAGGCTGTTGATGCCGTGCCGGTTGAGCAGCACGACCAGACCTGCGCCTTCCTCGCCGATCAGGTCCATCGCCTTGCCCAGCACGCCCGAACGCGGCCCAGTCTCGCCGAAGATGTCGGAGAACGGGCTCAGCACATGCATGCGCACCAGGGTCGGCTTGTCGGGATCGACATGGCCCTTTTGCAGCACGATTTGCTCGTTCTTCTCGGCCTTGTTGTAGAATACGATCGCCTTCCACTCGCCGCCGTGGCGGCTGGTGAAGCGGGCCTCGGCGCGCCGTTCGACCAGATGGTCGTGGCGGCGGCGGTACGCGATCAGGTCGCGGATCGTGCCGATCTTCATGCCATGGATGTGCGCGAACTCGATCAGGTCGTCGAGCCGCGCCATGGTGCCGTCATCGTTCATGATCTCGCAGATCACGCCCGAGGGGTTGAGCCCCGCGAGCCGCGACACGTCCACCGCCGCCTCGGTATGGCCTGCGCGCACCAGCACCCCGCCATCGCGCGCCATCAGCGGGAAGACATGGCCGGGGGTGACGATCTCCTCGGGACCCTTGCTCGGGTCGATGGCGACGGTGACGGTGCGCGAGCGGTCTGCCGCGCTGATTCCGGTGGTGACGCCCTCGCGCGCCTCGATCGACACGGTGAACGCGGTCTCGTGCCGCGTGCCGTTGTTGCGCGACATGAGGTTGAGGCCCAGTTGCTCGACCCGGTCGCGGGTCATGGCAAGGCAGATCAGACCGCGGCCATATTTGGCCATAAAGTTGATCGCATCGGGCGTCGCCATCTGCGCGGGGATGATGAGATCGCCCTCGTTCTCGCGGTCCTCGTCATCGACCAGGATGTACATCCGGCCGTTGCGCGCCTCGTTGATGATCTCTTCGGCCGTCGCCATGACGCCAGCGGGGTCGCGCGAGAGATAACGTTCCAGCTTGCCCAAAGTCTCGGCGGTCGGGTTCCAGTCGGGCTCGCCGAGCTTGCGCAGTGAATTGGCGTGAAGCCCGGCGGCACGCGCGAGCCCGGCGCGGCTCTCCTGGCCGGTCTCGATGATTTCAACGATGCGTTCGATCAATTGCGCTGACATTGGAATATCCTTTCGGAGATTCCAATATCACACTGCAATGTGAGTCGAAAGCGAGAAATCACATCGAAAGCGATTTTGCCTCGTTCATCCGCATCAGATAGCGCGCCAGCACGTCGATCTCGAGATTAACCGGATCGCCGGGCTGCAACTCGCCGAGCGTGGTCATCTCCCAAGTGTGCGGGATGATGTTGAGGCCGAAATGCACGGTGCCGTCGCTCTGATCGGCATGGCTGTTGACGGTCAGCGACACGCCGTCGACGGTGATCGATCCCTTGGCGGCGATATAGGGCGCGAGCGCTGCAGGGGCGGCGATGGTGAAGCGGATCGAATCGCCCTCGGCTTCGCGCGCGGCAACGGTCCCGACGCCATCGACATGGCCGGTGACGATATGCCCGCCGAGTTCGTCGCCAATCTTCAGCGCGCGTTCGAGGTTCAGCCGCTTGCCCTGAACCCAGCGGTCGGCCGCGGTTTTGCTGACGGTTTCGGCGGAGATATCAACGGTGAACCAGTCGTCGCCCTTGGCTGTTACGGTCAGGCACGCGCCCGAACAGGCGATCGACGCACCGATCGCGACGCTGCCCATGTCATAGCCGCAGCGGATGCGCGCGTGCAGGTCGCCGCGCTGCTCGACGGAATCGATGGTGCCGATATCGGTGATGATGCCAGTGAACATGCGGGGTCCTTCGGTTGCGGGCGGCGGGTCAGCGCAGCCGCTGGTAGCTTTCCATCCGGTCCTTGCCAAGCAGCCGCGTGTCGTCGAGCCGCCAGCGGCCGTGCGCGTGCGCCAGCTCGCTCAGCCCGATATCGCCCAGGGCTGCCATGCCGTGACCGATCAGCACCGGTGCGCGATACAGCAGCAACCGGTCGACCATGTCGCGCGCCAAGAACGCGGCGGCGACTTCCGCGCCGCCCTCGACCATCAGCCAGTCGGTGCCTTCCAGCGTCGCAATATCCTCGGGCGCGGCGATGCCGGTCCAGCCCGGCGGCGCGTCGCCCATGCGGCTCAGCAGCACGCGGCGCGGCGAGCGGTGTTCGAGCCCGGCGAGACGCACATCGAGCTTCGGCGTATCGGCGCGGAAAGTGCCGCCGCCAACCAGGATGGCGTCATGCCGCGCACGCTCGATATGGGCGTGCGCGCGGGCGGCGTCGCCGGTGATCCAGCGGCTGGAGCCATCGGCGAGCGCGATCTGCCCGTCGAGCGAGGTGGCGAGTTTCAGCGTCACGAACGGACGACCCAGCGCCTGGCGGGTGAGGAAACCGGCAAGGCTCGCGCGCGCCTCGGCCTCGGCGACACTGCAATCGACCGCGATTCCCGCCGCGCGCAGCCGGGCGATGCCTTGGCCGTTGGTGCGCGGGTCCGGGTCCTGGACCGCGACAACCACGCGTGCCACGCCGCTTGCGATCAGCAGATCGGCACAGGCTGGCCCGCGCGCGCTTTCATGTGCGCAGGGCTCAAGCGTGACATAGGCGGTCGCCCCGCGCGCGGCATCGCCTGCCTGAGCGAGCGCCATCGCCTCGCCATGCGGACGGCCGCCGCGATCGGTCCAGCCGCGGCCAATGACGCGGCCATCGCGAACCAATAGGCAGCCGACCGAGGGATTGGGGCTCGACAGCGAACGTCCGCGCTCGGCGAGGGCAATGGCCGCGCGCATCCAGTCGGCATCGGACCGGACGGTCGGAATCACTCGGTATCCATGCCCAGCTGTTCGGCGAGACGGCGATATTGCGCCTTGCGCTCTTCCTCACGGCGAAGCGCCTCGGCCTCGCGCTTTTCCTTGAGCAGCTGGTTGGCCTCGATTTCCTTGCGGATCTGCTCGTCGCTGCGCCCCGGCTCCAGGCTGGTCACCCAGGTGATCTCGGGGCGCTTCCACTGCACCTCGAAGCCGGATTCGCTGATGAACGCGCCGAAGATCGCGATCGTGCACGCCGCCGATAGCGCCAGAAAGCGCCATTTATGCTCCTGCTGGTCGAACCAATAGGCCTTCAGGTCCGATGCAGCGCGCACCGGCGATATGTCGCGAAAGAATCCCATAGGGGGCAAGATAGGCGCTTGCGCCCGTCTTGACCAGTCCGGGGCTATTTCACGAGAGGCTTGGTGCCATCGCCGAGCAGGATGAACGCCGCCCAGTAATAGGGATGCGATGTCAGCGGGTCGTCCATCGCTGCGCGCTGCGCCCTGGCGAGCGATTCGTTCATCGCGGTGCCGGGGCTCGCCTTGAACAGCGAGGAGATCAGATTTTCGGTCGCGTTGAAGTCGTCGGGCACCGGCCAGTGGCTCGCCAGCACCGAGCGCGCGCCGGCGCCGACAAAGGCGCGGACCAGACCGTCGAGCGCAAAATTGCCCCCGGTCTCGATCCCCGCTTCGCGCGAGGCCGAGACGGTGGCGAGCCCTGCGGTGTCGCAGGCGGAGAGGATGACCAGGTCGGCATCGAGCTTCAGGTCAAAAATTTCCTTGAAGCTGAGCAGCCCGTCCGAGCTCGCGTCACCGAACGAGGTCACCAGCGCCGGGCGCGCCGGGCATTCGGGGCGCGGTGCGGTGACCAGGCCGTGCGTCGCAAAGTGCAGGATGCGGTAGTCATCGAGATCGTCGCGGTTCAGCAGCGCGGTATCGCTGAAGCTTTGCTGCGTGATCACGTTCGCCCGGCCTGCGCCCAGCACGCTCTGCGCCAGCTTGAGCTCGGCGGGCGAAATCGGGTCCATCCAGGTGGCGACCGGCCATTCGCAATCTGCATCGCGCTGCGCGGAGGCGAGCTGGATGCGCTCGGGCGGCGGAGCGTTCTCGCCGACGCCCAGATAGGTTTGCTTGCCGCGCGCCGGCGCGATGGTGCGCACATCGGCGAACGAGCGCGGCGACACCGCGATCGAGAAGCGGCGGTCACGCCCGAACCAGGCGACACCGGTAAAGTCGAACGGGTCTGCGTCGATCGCGGCCGAACGCTCGAGATAGGCATCGACGCCCTTCTGATCCTCGACCAGCAGGCCGGGCGGCAGCTGCAGCAGCGCGCCATCGGGCTCGTAGACGAGATGCTCGATTGCAGCGAGATCCTGCTTGAGCCCGGGGAACAGCGCCTCGTAGAGCTTGCGCGCCTCGACCACGTCGAACGGATAGTTGGTCGGCTGACCGTTCTCGATGACGACGATCGAATCGCGCAGCTTGGCCACCACCTTGTCAAGGTCGGCGCGGGTGAGCGCGATGCTGACGGTGCGCACCCTGTCTGCGGTGATCAGCTGGCCATAGACGGTCTGCCCAACAAAGCTGACCTTGTAATAGCCTTCGCGCGGCCCGAGCAGCTTCTGCAGTTCGGCGAGCGTCACCGAGCTCGGCGAGAGCACGCGATATTGCGAATATTGGCCGAGCCGCGATTGCAACGCGGTCTGCTCGTTCTGCTGGGTGGTGAGCGATTCGCGCGCCAGGGCCAGCGCGGCGACATCGTCGGGCGTGGGCGAGGGCAGCGCCTCGAGCCGCTGGATCTCGGCGCTGGTGCGCGCGATCTCGCGGGTGCGCGTCACCGCCAGGCGGAACAGCGCCGAGGCTTCGTCATTGCCTTCGGACAGCTCGCGCGCGAGCACTGCCTGGGTCTGTGCGACGCCTGGGCGCTGGAGCAGCTGGCTGGCGGTGAACATGCGCGCGGCGACCGAAGGATCGTTGTCGGCGCGCGCGGCGAGCTGGGCGAAATAGGGCGCCAGCATCTCCTTCATCGCGGCGCGCGCGCTCGGCACGGCCTCTCCCTCGGCGACGATCTCGTCATACAGCGCGATCGAGGCATCGGCCTCGCCGCGTCGCGCGAGGAATGCGGCAAGGCGTCCCTTGGCGCTGAGCAGGCCGGGCGATTGCGGATATTCGAGCCTGTAGATGTCGAGCGCCTCGGTCAGCCCGGTGCGCGCACCTGCGAAATCGCCGCGCGATTCCTGGATCAGCGCGCGCTGCGTCGCCACCTCCGCGCGCAGCCATCCGGTCGAGCTGATCCGGCCGTTGCGCACTGCGACGATCGTGTCGATGCCCTGTTGCAGCGCGGTCAGCGCCTGATCGCTCTGGCCCGACAGGCGGAGCGCGGTGCCGCGCAGCAGCAGCGCCTGGCCGTCGAGAATCTGCGCGCGCTCGGCCCCGGTCAGGCTCGAATCGACCCCGCCCAGCCGCTTGAGCCCTGCATTCTCGCGGTTGATCTGATCGGCGAGCATCTTGGTGATCTCGCCCTGCGACAGCCGCGTCTCGCCGACCATCTCGGTGTCGATCGACACCTGCCGGTCGAGCACCTTGAGCGCTACTGCCGGGTTGCGCTGGTTGATCGCATCGATCGCGCGGAAATTGCGGATCATCCGCTGGGTGACGCCATCGCTGGCGGCGACCAGCCGATCAGCACGCGCGAACAGCGCGCCTGCGGTGGCGAAATCGCCCATGTTGGACAGCTGCAGCGCCTGATTGGCCAGAAACTCGGCGCTGCGCTCGCTGCCGCCCTGTTCGCGCGCGGCGAGTGTTTCGAAAAATTCGGCGGACTCGGCATAGGCGCCGTAATTGTTGCGGATATAGGCTTCGACCCGCGCCGATTCCTCGTCGAGCGTGCCGGCCTGGATGCGCGCAAATGCGGCGGGATCGCTGACCTGGGTGGTGGCGACATCGACGGTGCCGGGCACGGCGCGGTCGGTGACCAGCGCCGCAAGCGCCAGCTTCAGCGCCGAATCATAACCCGAAAGCCCTTCGGCAACGAAGACCGTATCGCCGCGCACGGCAGCATAGATGCGATAATCGACCCCGGCCTTGGGATCGCTGCATTCGATCACGCTCGCCCCGCCCGCAGTCTCGACCTCGGTAACCTGCTTCTCGCCGCACGACAGACGGGTCTTTGCTGCATCCAGATACTGCGCCAACCGGTCGCCCTCGCCGCCGCGCAGCGCATAGAGCGAGGCCACCGGGCTGGCGGCATCGCGGCACACCACCCGGTAACCGCGATCGAACATGCTGGTCAGTGCCGGATCGGTCGGACGGTATTGCGCCGTGCACAGCACGCCTGCCGAACCGACGCGGAAGCTGTCACGCAATGCGATCGATTCCTGCGTCTGGGCGAGCGCGGGCGAGCTCAGCCCCGCCGCCAGAGCGACCAGGGCCGTGCCGCCATGCCGCAGCGCGCGGGCCAGGCCTGGCTGAAGGGACGAGGGGCGGATCATGGCTGTCCTCCGGTATCGGGCACGGTTTCGGCGAGCGGCACGTCGAGCTGCAGATTGGGGTTGCCGCCGCTGGTCACGGGCTCGTCGATGATCGGCTCGACGCCCAGGCGGCGGGTGTTGACGATGGTCACCGGCGGCATGATCGGCTTGCGCGGAGCGGCCTCGCCACGCGCGGCCTCTTCGGCGGCGGCTTCGGCTTCTTCCTGTTCCTGCTGCGCCTCGCGCTCGGCCGCCGGGGTCGGTGGCGGCGGACCTGCATGGCTGATCACGGTCGGACCGGTCTCGGTAATGCCGCCCCCGCCGCACGCGATGGCGCTCAGCAGACAGCCGTTGACGCTGGACGTGCTGGTAAAGCCGCTCGGGCCGCCGCTGTCCTGTCCGGTGCTGCTCGTCGAGCGCGGGAAGATCAGGTCGCGCACCGAGGTGCCGTTGCGCACCAGATCGCCGGTATCGAGCAGCTGGCCATAGATCACCAGATCGATCAGGTTGGGCGTGCCCTGGCTCTGCGAACTGCGCGGGGTCACTTGGAAGCTGCCGACGCGGCCGAAGAAACCGGCGTTGAGCAGCGAGGTACCGGTATTCTGGATCAGCAGCGTGCTGCCCACCGTGAACCTCAGGCTCGAGGCCTGGATCACGCCATCGGGGCGTGCGGTGGTGATCGGCAGGGCGAGCGCGGTGTCGCGTCCGACGAAATTGACGTTTTCCGCGAGCCGCTCGAGCAGCGAGGCGCTCGCGACATGGATGTTGTTGGCGTTGATCGAGAGGATGCCGCCCGGCGAGCTGCCGTTGAGGAAGAGCCCGCCGGTATCGGCGTTGATCTCCACGCGGCCCGCATTGAGCGACACCCGGTTGTTCGCGGCCATCGCGTTGAACACGGCATTGCCGTTGACCCGGATGGTCCCCGGCGTGTCGATAGTCAGGCTGCCTTCGGAACCGTTGAGGTTGACGCCGCTCGACGCGTTCGACCCGTTCATCGTCAGCGCGCGAATCTCGACGCCGGTACCGGTCGACGAGACATTGGGCGCATTGATGACGATGGCCTGCGCGCGGATGCGCGAGATTTCGCTGCCGTCGAGCGTGTAGCCGCTCTGCTGCGACTGCCCGTCGCCCGTGCCGCCGATGACCACCGCGCCGCTGCGGTTGGCGGTCAGTGTGATCGTGCCCGTGCTGGCATTGCCCAGGCCGCCGCCTTGCGAGAAGGCGATATCGCCCGAGCTGATCGCGATGGTGGGAGCGGCCGCTAGCCCGCCGAACACCGCCGTGCCGCCGACGTCCAGGCTGATCCGCGTGCCTGCCGTGATCGTGCTGTTGGCCGAGAATGTGCTGGTCGAGGCGCCGAGCAGCGTTCCGGTCGTCGTCGCGCCGATCGACACGCTGCCGCCGACGCGCGTGGGGGTGGCGGCGAGCAGGGCGGCGAGATCGATCTGCGACAGGTTGGCGGTCGGTGCCAGGCCCGCGCTGCTGGCGAGCAGCGTCGTGCCGCCGGTGCCGGTGGCGATGCTGCCGGTGCTGATGCTCTGCGAGGCGAGCAGCAGCGCGTTGGTGCCGGTGGTGACGTTGCCGGTGTTGAGATTGCCGTTCAGCGCCGCGGCGAACACCGCATTAGTCGCCTGGAGCGCGCCGGTGGTCACGCTGGCGCCGCGAACGCGGATCTCGTTGGTCGAGCTGATCGCGCCGGTCACGATGCCCTGGTTGGCGCGCGCCAGCACAGTTCCGCCTGCGGTGATCGCGCCGGTGGTGATGCTGGTGGCGTTGCCGAAATTGCCCTGGCCGTCATCCGATCCGATGCCGAGCAGGCCGAAGCTGTTGATCGTGCCGGTGGTGATCGTGCCGCCCGCGCCGAGGCCAATGCTGAACCCGGTCGAGGTCGTGCCGGCGGCGGTGGTGCGCAGGTTGCCCAGCGTCATGTTGCCGGTGACGATCGTGCCGATCGAGGTGCCTGCGGTAATGTCGCCGCCGGTCACCGATCCCGTCACGTTGAACTGGGTATTGGTGGCCGAACTGAGCGCGCCAAAGGCCAGGTTGCCGCCGGTCGCGCCGATGGTGATGCCGGCGGTGGTGGCGGTGACGTTGGCCAGCGTGGCTGCGGTGCCGCTGATGCTGACCGCCGCCGCCGTGATCGCGCCGGTCGAGGTGAAGCTCGCCGCGCGCGAACGCAGCTGCGCCGCGCCGGTCGCGGTCACGCCGCCGATGCTGACCGCGCCCTGGCCATCGACCGTGACCGCCAGATTGGCGCCGGTGCCGGTTGCAAGCGTGCCTGCGGTGATCGTGCCTGCAGAAGTGAGCACGATATTGCCCGCGCTGGCGCTGATCGCCCCGGTGCCGAGCGCGCCGCTGGTGGTGGTGAGGTTGACGCCGAGCGCCCCGTTCATCGCCTGCGCCGTGATGCTGTTGGCGGTGATCGCGATGCCGCCGGTCGCCGCCGTCACGGTCCCGCCGAAATTGGCCCCCGTGCCGACGCCTGCGCGGACATTGCCCGAGGAAACGCCGCCATTGACGGCGAGGCCGCCCGTCGTGCGGACGGGCGCGAGGGCAAATAGCGGCGTCGGGTCGAAATCCGGTCCCAGAGCCGAGACCATCGAGGCATTGCCGACATAGAAATAGCGGCTGGCCGCACTGCCCGTGGTCACAGGGCCGCCAAAGGCGATGTCGCCGGTGCCCAAAACCACGATATTCTCGCCGCTGCTCAGCGATCCGGCGGTTATCGTTCCGGCAGCGATGAAGCCGATATTGCGCGCGCCGGTGAGGTTGCCGACCTGGATATTCCCGGTCTGCGACAGCAGGCCGACGCTGTAGCTCGTCGTCGGCACCGCACCGGAGGCGTTGACATTGCCGCCCGTGATGTTTCCGAGCGCCTCTATCGCGAATTCCAGCCCCGTCACGGCATTGCCGAACTGAACCGATCCGACGGCTTCGATATCGGTGTCCTCGCCCGAGCTGATGTCGCCCAGCACCATGTTGCCAGCCCGGGTATCGAGCACGATGAACGTGCCGGCCGCAAGGTTGCCGATGGTCATGTTGCCGGCATTGACCAGCAGGTCGATATAACCGTTGGTGGCGGTCACGGCAGAGAGGGTCAGCCCATTTGCTGCCGTCATGGCGACAAAATTGGCGGCGGTTATCACGCCTGCATTGATCGCGCCCGAGGTCGATGTGAGATTGACATGGTTGCCGGACGTCAGGTTGCCGAGCTGCAGCGCCGCGCCCTGCATGCCGATGACGCCGCCAGCGTTGATGTTGCCAAGGTTGATCGTACCAGTCGCTACGGCCGTGAAGCTGCCGGGCGTGGCCAGATTGGCGGTGACGATGATCGCGCCATCGGATCGCAGATCCATGGCACTGGCCGTGATCGTGCCGATATTGGTCGGGCTTGTCACCACCGTGTCGGCGACGAAGCTTCCCGCTTGCAAGCCGAACCCGCCTGCCGTGACCGATCCATTGTTGACCAGAACCGATAGCTGGCCCGGTGTAATGAAGGTGAAGCTGTTCGCGATGTTTACCGCTGCATCGGTCACCCGGATGTAATCCTCGACGATACCGGTCGGATCTGGCGCATCGCCGGCATTGCCGATGTTGAACACCAGACTGTTGGCCGTCAGGTCGCCATTGACCGCGCGGACGAACGACCCCGTCTCCTGGGTGGTCGTGCCGCTGATGGCACCGGTTCCCCCCGTGCCCCTGGCAATCGCGATGATGTCGTTCGCGATCAGGGTGCCGCGGTTGGTGGGTGCCTGGAACTGCTCGGTGCTTTCCAGACCGATCACGCCGCCGATCGCATTGCCGCCATTGCCGGCAAGCGCCCCCCCGCCACCATTGCCGCCATCAGCATTGGCCAGCATGGTAAGGTTATTGACCCGGGTCAGCGATCCGCGCGTGGCGAAGAAGATATCGCCGCCATCACCCAGCCCACCATTGCCGCCATTGCCGTTGCCGGTGGTGCCGACGCCGCCATCGCCGCCAGCGCCGCCAAAGCCATTGGCCTGAAGCGAGGCATCGGTCATCACCATGAAGCCGGTCGGCGTTGGATTGGGGCCGGTGGTGATCGTGCTGCTGACCGTGCCGATCTGCGTGTTGCCGCCGGTGCCGATGCCGCCAGCGCCGCCATTGCCGCCAAGGCCGGCAGATCCCGTGCCGCCCGCGCCGCCTGCGCCGCCAAAGCCGTTCATCGACACCTGCAGAGTCAGGATGTCGAGCTGGCCGCCGCGGGCCGTGCCGATGGCCTGGGTCTGCCCGCCCGTGGCATTGCCGCCCGCGCCGCCCGCGCCGCCGACCGTGCCATTGGCCCCAGCGCCGCCCGCGCCGCCAAAGGCGTCGGCAAGCAGCGTCACATTGTCGAAATCGAGCAGCCGGGTGGCCTGGCTGCCGCCGGAGATCAGGGTAGCGAGGCCCCCCGTCGCATCGCCGCCGCGTCCGCCCAGCGCGCCGTCGCCGCCACGCGCCACAGCCGCGACGAACATGTCGCCGCCGGTCATGTTGCTCTCGTTCGCGCCGATGCGCGAGGTACCGCCGGCACCGGCACCACCATTGCCCGCCACCAGCGCATTGCCGCCGGTGCCATTGGCGACCATCGAGATAAGGCCGCCGAAATTGAAGCTGCCGATCACCCCGATCGTGCCGGTTTCGCTCAGGCCGCCCGTGCCCGCGCCGCCATTGCCGCTCTGTGCCGATCCGCCGATGCCGTTTGCCGCCAGGGTCAGCGCGTTGCCGAAGACCATCTGGCCGCCGCCGGTGCCGAACACCACCGCTGCGGTGCGGCCGCCGGTGGCATTGCCGCCATTGCCGGTCAGCAGGCTGTCGCCGCCAAAGGCGCTGGCATCCAGCGAGGTCGTGCCCAGGATGCTGATCGAGCCCGATTGCGCCTGAACCGCTACGGTGCCCCCCAAGGCATCGCCGATGGTACCGGTAAATGCAGAGCCCGAATCCCCGATCGCATCAGCGACGAGATTGGCCGAAATTGTGATGTTTCCGCCGCTATCGCGCGATTCGACGATCGCCGAACCGCCGGTCGCGGCGCCCGAATTGCCTGCGCCGTCACGTACGACGCCGCTCAGGCCCTGCGCCGACATGAATACATTCTGGCTGAGCGCGATCTGGCCATTGCCCAGCGAGAGGATATTGGCAAAGCCGCCGGTCGCCGCTCCGCTATTGCCGCCTGCAGCGCCCGATCCGCCGAACGCGGACGCGTTCATGTTGGTCTCGCCGGTCACGGTGACCCTACCGTTGGTCTGCGCGAAGATCTGCGCATCGCCGCCATCGCCAACGCCGCCCGAGGTGCCAACGCCCGAGCCTTGGCCGCCAAAGCCCTGTGCGCTCAGTTCGGCGGTGCTGCCGATCTGGATGATGCCGCCCAGGATCGATCCGATGATCGCCTGGCCGCCGGTGCCGATGCCCCCCGATCCGTTGCCGCTGATCGCGCTTCCGCCGGTGCCATCGGCATTGGTCGTACCGATGCCCCCGATCGAGAGCGTGCCCGCGCCGGCACCCAGATTGGCAAGCCCGCCGGTCCCGTTGCCGCCGCGAAGACCGCCAAAGCTCGCACCGCCAAAGCCTCGCGCATCGGTCGATGCGTTGCCGGTGATGGTGATCAAGCGATCGTTGACCGCGATGCGCACATCGCCGCCTTGGCCGTTGCCTGCAATGCCGTCGCCGCCGCCCGTATTGTCACCACCCGTGCCGGTAGCAGCGACGAAGGCATTGCCGGTGATGGTGATCTGGCCTCCGCCATTCTGCGAGATGGACGCATTGCCGCCCGTGCCGTTGCCGCCATCGACCCCGGTCAGCGAAGAGCTGAAAGCGGCGCCATTGGCATTGATGTCGACATCACCGGTGATGTTGAGGATGCTGTTGCCGTTGGCGATCATCTGCGCGCTGCCGCCGGTGCCGTTGCCGCTGCGACCAAGGCCCGCCTGCTGCGCGCTGCCGCCGACGCCGCCTGCCGTGATCTGCACGCCACCATTCAGCGTCATCGTGCCAGCGCCCTGTCCGCTGACAAACGCGCCTCCGCCGGTTGCGTTTGCTCCGCCAAGGCCATCGCCACCGATGGTCCCGTCGCCGCCGAGGCCGAGCGCGTCGATCTGGGTCAGACCTTGTACGGTGATGGAGCCGCCGCTCTGGACAGGCGACAACGTGAGCGTGGCATTGCCGCCGCGCCCCGTGCCGCCGACCGAGGTTGCGCTGGTGCCGCTGATGCCGCCGACACCGGTTGCCTGCAAAGTCAGCCTGGAAGCGAAGCTCAGCACGCCACCATTGCCGAAAATCTGGCCTGTGGCGCGTCCGCCGGTGCCATTGCCACCATTGCCGGTGCCATCATCGGCATTGCCGCCGAACCCGAATCCGGTGAGTGTGGCATCGCCTGCGACGTTGATCCGTCCGCCGACGCCTGCATTGATCGTGCTGTTTCCGCCGATGCCAGCGCCGCCCGTGCCCAGATTGAAAGCCGAGCCGCCAAAGCCGTCCGCATTGCCGAGAATCGAGCCGTTGATGGTCAGGACATTGTTGGCGCTGGCAATGCCATTGCCCGCGCCGGAATCGATCTGGATCGATCCTCCCCGCCCGATGCCGCCATTGCCGTTGCCGAAATTGCTGCTGCCAAAGCCATTGGCGCTGATCTGGACGTTGCCCCCAATCAGCATCGTCGAATTGGTATCGGCAGAGGCGTTGCGGCCGGAACTCACGATGACGGTGCCGCCGGTGCCCGTGTTACCGGTGGTGCCGGTGCTCCCGCTGCTGCCCGCGCGGCCGTCCGCACTGACAGTCAGCGTGCCGACGATATCCAGCAGCGAATTGCCATAGGAACGGATATCGGCAATGCCGCCCGTCCCGGCGCCAACAGCGCCGCCACTCAAATTGCCCGCACCTTCGCCATTGGCCGAAACGCTCACATTGCGCAGCGCCCGGACCGTACCGCCATCAAACGCGTAGAGCTGAGCCACGCCACCTGTGACAGACTGGCCGTCGATGGTGCCCACCCGATCTGCAGAGATCAGCAGATCGCCGGCAATGGTGGCGATCCCGCCGTTCCGCCCATAAAGCCTCGCAGCGCCCGCCGAATACAGGGACAGATTGCTGGCGAAATTCAGGTTTCCGGCGATGGCGTCGGCGATGATCTCGGTTGATCCGGCCCCCTGCATGGCCGAGTTGACATTCGAATTGACGATGAAGAATCGCGCCTGCTGGGCCGGATTCACCGGGGCATTCGTATCGATCGTATCGCCGAAGACGTTGTACCCGGCCGACAAGACGATCGAGTTGCCGACGATATCGGCAGCACCGGCCACATCAAAGCCCAGAGTGCTGCCTGCCCCGATCAGATTGTAGATGGCGTTGTTCTTGGGAACGGCCACCATGTAGATGCGGTGATTGTCTCCAGCGCCGCTGCTCACCGGTCCGGCGGTCGTGCCATCGTGGAAGATAGCGGCATTGCCGTTGACGGGGTCGTTCGACGCCGGGTCGCCATTGGTCCCGGTGGTGATCTGAATGTCGAACAGTCCGCCCGTGCCGAAGGTGATCGTCGCCGCCTCGGCACCGACCATCAGCGCCGATCCGTTGACGTCGACCGTACCTCGCTGACGGATGATCGGCGAGACCATCGCAACATAGCTGTTCTGAGGTGTCGCCTGAACCAGCGCGCCCGGATCGATCTGCACATAGCTGGTCGCCGATGCCGCCGGGCCGAGGGCGAAGCTGCCGCCTGCATCGATGAAATTGCCTGCGCCGTCGCGCACCGGGTCGAGACTGGTCAGCAGCAACCCGCCGACATCGATCACTCCGGTCGATCCGATGACGATCCCGCCGGGGCTGTAGAACCAGACATTGCCGCCCTGGACCAGGCCAGCCCCGGTCTGCAGCTGGCTGATGATCGTGCCGTTCATCGCGATCGCGCGACTGGGATCGGTGGGGATGATGCGGTTGAGAACGGTGAAATTGTTCTGCGCTGTGGGGTTGTTGCGGAAGAAGGCGGTCCGGCCGTTGGGCAGGAAGTTGATGACGCCGCCGCCGATCGCGGTGTCGTTGGTGGTCCAGTTGATCACCGCCTGGTTGGTATCGACGCGGATATTGTCGGTGCCCGTGCCGCGCGTGATGTTCACCCCGCCCGATACCACCGTGGGCGTCCCCTCGAACGCGCCGCCGCCTGGTGCTACCTGGGCAAAGGCGGGCCCCGCCGTGCCGATGGCCAGCCCGGTGGCAAGCGCCATCGCGGAAGTCGCCTTGGCCAGCAGGATGCGGCGGGCGGTCAGGGTGCGGTCATGGGCCATTATCGGGCTCCCCAGGGCAGAAGCAGGGTGGTGAGGGTGAACAGGATGCGCGGGTCGGGCGTGTCGGTGCGCAGGCCGGCGGCGTCGGTCGGCACCGCGACGGTGACATCGAGCCGGAACCGGTCGCTCAGCCGTGCGCGTGCACCGATGCCGACCGAGCTCAGCCGCTGCGGATCGCCGGGGCGGCCATCGTCCCAGGTCCAGGCGACATCCATGAAGGCAAAGGGCTGGAACGAGAAATCGACATCCTTGATCGGGCTGATCTGCGGCCCGCGCAGCTCGGCCTGGAAGCCGACGCCATCGTCGCCGACGATCGTGCCCGGATCATAGCCGCGCCCGATGGTGAAGTTGCCGCCCGAATATTCCTCGAAGCTGAGCACCGGATCGAAGGCGAGCTGGCCTCGGCCGCGGATGAAGATCGAGCCCTGGTCGCCCAGCGCCGCCTCGGCGGAGAGTTCGCCGCGGATCAGAGTCGATGTCGGGTCGCCGTCGCCGCGCGTGGTCGGGGTACGCACCAGCGCGCAGACGAAATTGCATGGATCGCTCGCACCAAGGATGGACAGGCCCTGGCGGAATTCGAGCAGCCCGGCCATGCGCCAGCGCGGCGAGGCGCCATTCGCCATGTCGATCGCCTCGCCCGACAGCTGGGCATAGGCGATGCGGATGCGGTCGCGCGACAGCGGGCCGATGAAATCGATGTCCTGATCGACATAATCCAGGCCCACCGCGCTGTAGAGCGAGCCGGCCTGGCTGCGCAGCAGCGGATAGCGCGCCTCGGCGCTGGCGAGCAGGGTGGTCGCGGTGATCTTGGCGGCGACCCCGGCAGGCAAGTTGATGTCGGGCTCGGTCCAGGCATAGGTGAAGCGCCCGGCCAGGGTCAGGCCTTCCGATCCGACGCGGAATTCGTGACCCGCCTGCACGATCTGCTGTTCCTGGAAATCGAGCGTCGAATAGGCCGAGACATAGGTGCGGTCGCCCATGCCGGTCAGGCCATAGAATTGCGCTCGCAGCTGCGCGCCATAGGGGCCGGCATCGCGCGCGGCCAGGTTCTGGACGTTGAGATCAACCTCGAACGGGGTGCGCCGCACCGTGACGTCGCCGATCAGCTCGCCCGGGCCGGTGCCCGCCGGCACCAGCGTCAGCCGGATGTCATAGCCCGGCAGGTCGCGCGCGAGCAGCAGATAGCGTTCGGCCAGCTTCTGGTTGAACACCGTGCCTTCGGTCAGCCGCTCGAGATAGCTGGCGACCAGCTTTTCGCCATTGCCCGCATCGCCGCGCACGCGGATCTGGGTGAGCTTGGCATAGAGCACCTCGAACTGCACCACGCCATTGTCGATGCGCTGGGTGGGCACCTGCACGGCGGCGATATAGCCGTCGCGGCGCAGCTTGGTGGCAACCGCATCGCGGATTTCGCACAGCACCGCGACCGGCTGTTCGGTGCCGATATAGCGTTCGTAGAGCGGGCGCAGCTCGATCGGCGCAATCGGGCCCAGATTGTTGAAGCGGGCCTCGCTGAGCGTCAGCTTGACATTGGCATAGGCAGGATCGGCCAGCGGGCAGGGCGCGCGCTCGATATCGCCTTCGACGGTCAGCCGCGCCGGACGCTCGGCGCGCTGCTGCACCGGACGCTCGATTTCCTCACGCGTGGGCGGGGACGGAACATTGACCTGCTGGGCGTGCGCTGCCGTCGTCCACAACAGCCCGGCACAGGTCGCGGTGCCGAGAATCAGCCGTCGTGTGCGGAAAAAGCTGGTCGCCAAGATCACCCCCTGTAGCCTTTGCGGACACCGGGGGAGAACGGACCCTACCCATCACCCCGGACCGAATTCTGGATCACGCCGCAGTTATTCCACTGGCGTTTTCCCGGGCGACCTTGGGCTAAGTCTTAACGCAGCCTCATTCCGGGGGCAACCCGCAAATGCCTTTTGCCAAGAAAATTATCCAGACTTAACATATGCTTGCTGCCATCGCTCTGAGCGGACCAGTAAAAATGTATCGGTGATTGATTTTGTTAAGCAATTTGCCGGAAAGGCCGGTCTGGCCACGCGTCGGGCGAATGTTCCGTGACGGGACGGCGGCTCGCCGCTTTCCCTCTCGTTCGACTCGCGCTATGCGCCCGGCCCATGACCAGCCAGCCCCAGCCCAAATCGTGGATCGCATCCATTCACGCCTATGTTCCCGGCAAGTCGGTCGGCGATGACGGCCGTCCGCTCGTCAAGCTCTCCGCCAACGAGAACCCGCTCGGGACCAGCCCGGCAGCGCTGGAGGCACGCGCGCACGGTGCGGCGCTCGCCCCCTCGCTCTATCCCGATCCGGACAGCACCGCGCTGCGCGAGGCGATCGGCAAGCTGCACGGGCTCGATCCGGCGCGCATCGTGTGCGGGACGGGATCGGACGAGCTGCTCAACCTGGCGGCCCAGGGCTATGCCGGGCAGGGCGATGAGGTCGTCTATGTCCGCTACGGCTTTTCGGTCTACGATATTGCCGCGCGGCGCTGCGGCGCGACGCCGGTAGTTGCGCCAGACAACTTCTATGCCACCGATGTCGATGCGCTGCTCGCCTGCATCACCGATCGCACCCGCGTCGTCTATCTCGCCAACCCCAACAACCCCACCGGTACGCTGACACCCCGTGCGGAGATCGCGCGGCTGCATGCCGGTCTGCCGTCGGATGTGCTGCTGGTGCTCGACCAGGCCTATTCGGAATATCTGGATGCGGACGAGGATGATCACGGGCTCGATCTGGCGCGCGACCATGCCAATGTGCTGGTCACGCGCACCTTCTCCAAGATCTATGGCCTGGCGGGCGAACGCATCGGCTGGGGCTATGGCGCGCCAGGCATCATCGACACGCTGAACAGGATCCGCGGGCCGTTCAACGTAACGCTCACCGGCCAGGCCGCGGCGCTGGCAGCGCTGGCGGACACCCATTTCGTCACCCGCTCGCGCGAGCACAACAGTGTCTGGCGGCAATGGCTGGCGGGCGAACTCGCGCAGCTCGGCAATCATGGCGTGACCGTGGTGCCGAGCCATGCCAATTTCCTGCTCGTGCTGTTCGAGGGCGCGGTGAGCGCGGAAGCGGCGTATGCGGCGCTGATGCAGGCGGGCTATATCGTGCGCTGGCCCAAGGGCCAGGGGCTGGGCCATGCGCTGCGCATCACCATCGGCGAGGAAGCGCATATGCGCGCTATCGCCGCCGTGCTGCGCGATCTGGTGACCGCATGAGCGCGCCGTTTGCGACCATCGCGATCGTCGGGCTCGGCCTGATCGGCTCGTCGATCGCGCGCGCGGTACGCCAGGCGCTGCCCGACACCCGCATCCTGGGCTATGACCGCAGCGCCGATGTCTGCGCGCGGGCCGAGGCGATCGGGCTGTGCGACGGCTATCTCGCCGCATTCGGCTCCGAACTGGCGAGCGCCGAGATGGTCATCCTGTGCGTCCCCGTCGGCGCGATGGCCGCGGCCGCCGCTGCCATGGCCCCGCATCTCTCGCCCGAGACGATCATTAGCGATGTCGGCTCGTGCAAGGCGAGCGTGCTCACTGCTTTGCGCTCGGCGCTGCCCGAGGCCGTGATCGTGCCCGCGCACCCGGTCGCGGGCACCGAGAATAGCGGACCGGAGGCAGGCTTTGCGTCCTTGTTCAAGGGCCGCTGGTGCATCCTGACCCCCGATGACGGCGCCGATGCGGCGGCGTGCGAGCGAGTTGCCGCGTTCTGGCAGGCGCTCGGCGCCAATGTCGAGACGATGGAGGCCGCCCACCATGACCTCGTGCTCGCGGTGACCAGCCATCTGCCGCACCTCATCGCCTATACCATCGTCGGCACCGCCAGCGATCTCGAAGGCGTGACGCAGAGCGAGGTGATTAAATATTCCGCAGGGGGTTTCCGCGATTTCACCCGCATCGCCGCCAGCGACCCGGTGATGTGGCGCGACGTGTTCCTGTCGAACAAGGACGCGGTGCTCGAGATGCTCCAGCGCTTCTCGGAGGACCTCTCGGCACTGCAGCGCGCGATCCGCTGGGACAAGGGCGACGAGCTCGAAGCCCTGTTCACCCGCACCCGCGCGATCCGCCGCTCGATCATCGAACAGGGCCAGGACGATGCCAAGCCCGATTTCGGGCGGACGCATCAATAGGGGCATTTGAATCACGCCCTCTCCCCTTGAGGGGAGAGGGAGGAGCCGCGTAGCGGCGGAGGGAGAGGGGAATGCGCTGCCCAAGCCCCTCTCAACTCCGGCTAGCCAGACAAGCTGGCAAGCCTTCGTATCTCTCCCCTGAAGAGGAGAGAGCTGATCGCCTCACTCCCCCGCATCCGCCACCGGCTCGGTCATGAGCTGTTCCGGCGCGGGCTCGGTTGACTCGGCCGCCGCGTCCGCAGCCCCCCGGATCAGGTGGAACCGGTCCTGCCGCCCGTCGAGATACGCCACCTTTTCGCCATCGAAGAACATGTCCTCCTCGGTGCGGAACGAGACCGCCTTGTCGCCCCATTCGGGCACGTTGTTGGTAACGGCGAGCTCGATCGACCAGGCGGTATTGGCGCGGACGAGATAGCGGCCTGCCGGGCTGCTGTCCTGATTGTCCCAGAAGCCGATCGCCGGGCCTGCACCATGCCCGTGGAAACCGATAGGGTGCGAATAGATGCTCGGCTGATAGCCCGAAGAGATCGCCCTGGCGCGCGCTGCGGCGAGCAGGTCGTTGCCGGTCAGGCCGACGCGGAATTCGCCGGTCAGCATGTCCTGCACCGCATTGGCGGCGGCAAGGCCTGCCTTCAGGCCATCGGGCGCGTCGCTCTCGCCGGGCTTGAGGACATAGGCGAGATGCTGGGTATCGGTGTTGAGCCCGAGATAGGTGATGCCAAAATCGGTCCACAGCATGTCGCCGGGCTGGATGATGGCATCGCCGGTCAGTTCGCCCGCCTCGCTGGCGCGGAAGATGTTGATCGACGGATGGAACCAGGTCTTGAGGCCCAGCGCGCTGATCTTCTCGCGCATCCACCACTGCACATCCTCGGCCGTGGTCTTGCCCGGCGTGATGACCTTGTCGGACAGCGCCTCGGCGATGATCGCGTGCGCCAGGCGAACGATCGAGGGATAGACCTCCATCTCGGCCGGGATACGCGTTTCCAGCCAGCCGATCGCGAGCGGACCGGCGGGCACGATGCGCTCGCGAAATTCGGGGGCCAGCGCGCCGACGAAATCCTCGTACTGGCTGTGGCTCAGGCCATCGGCGAGCGCGGTCTGCGACGAGATGTTGAGCGCGATCTTCTGCGGGTTGCGCTCGGCGACGATCTCGGCGAGGCGCTTCCACTGGTCGGGCTGTTGCTCGGGCACCCAGGCAGGCGCAAACAGCCCGGCCAGGCCGTAGCGGCTCACCGTCATCCGCTCGACCGGCTTGCCTTCGCCCGGATCGAAGAACACCAGGATCGTGCGTCGCCGCGCGTGCATCGAGCGGGCATCGAGCATGGTCGCGACCACCGGGTCCTCGTCATATTCGCGCGCGATCAGCACCCACATATCGACGCCCTGTTCGCGCATCAGCGCAGGCACGACCGTCTCCAGCCGCTGGGCGAGCCAGGCGTCGCGCAGCTTCGCCTGGTCGCGCAGGGGCAGGATGGCGGGATAGTCTGGAGCCTCTGCCTCGGCGGTATTGCCAGGCGCCTGTGCTAATGCAGGAGCGGAAAGGGAGAGGCAGGATGCCAGTGCGGCAGACAGGATCGATGCGGCGGTCTTCATGAGGCTCCCCGGATGTTGCAGGCTTGCCTTCTGCCTAGCCGGTCGCTCCCGGTTGCGCCACCCCGTGCTGCGGGGCGAGCGCGCCGGGCCAGTCGATCTCGGGCCAGCCGCGTTCGCGCGCGACGACGCGCATCGGCATATGCGCATTGGTGACAAATGCCTCGTGCGCCAGTTCGAGCATCGGAATGTCGGAGACATGGTCCGAATAGCAGCGGATAGCGCACTGTGCGGGATCGAGCCCGTGTTCGGCCATCCAGGCGGCGATCATCTCCGCCTTGTGGATGCCGTAGCAATTGTGCCCAGCAATCTTCGGCTGCACGGTGCCGTGCGAGGAGACAAGGTCGGTCGCGATCACGTCGTCGATCCCCAGGCGCCGCGCGATCGCCTCGACATAGAGCCGGTAGGATGCGGTGGCGATGACGATGCGATAGCCCTCGGCGCGATCGGCGGCGATACGCTCGAGCGCGCCGGGGCGGATATTGGTGGCAAAGACATGCTCGGCATGGGCCGCCATGGATTCTGCAGCCGAAGCAACCCGAAGCTCGCCGAGCAGCAGCCTCTGGTTGATCTGCTTGAGCTGGTCGCGGCTGACCAGACGCAGCACATAGCCGATCGCGGCGAGCAGCGAGAGCGGCAGCAGCACCAGCCGCCACGGCGCATGGCGCAACGCCATCCACAGCAGGAAGCGCGCATATGTCGGATGGACGGTAATCGTCCGATCCATATCGTAAAAGGCCAGCCTCTCCCCCACGCCCGCGAGCATTAACGCCAATGCGGCGGGAAACAAGCCGGTGCTTGCCGCGTATGGCCTGCATGATGGCAAAATCCGTTGCGACCAATTGTGCGCCAAGGTGCTTGTGATCGCACCGTTTATCGCACAAGAAGGGCGGTATATGGGTGCCCCGGCCGACTTTGCGATCGAAGAGCGCGGTGAAACCGGCGCGGTGCTGCGCTTTTCCGGCAATCTCGACATCACCACCATTGCCGATCTGGACCGAAGGCTGAAGGCCATCGACCAGCAGGTTTCGCTGATCGATATGGCCGATGCGGGGCATATCGATACCGTCGGCGCCTGGGTCGTCTATCGCCTGGCGCGCGATCACCGTTGCGAGATCGTAAACCTGAGCGAATCGGGCAGCCGCCTGGTCGAGGCGGTGGGCCGATCGGACATCAGCGATATCGAGCCGCCGCATCGGCCCAATGTGTTTGCCCGCGTGCTCGGCAGCGTCGGCGAAGCGACGATGACCGCCTTGGGCTCGATGCTCGGCATGCTCGGCTTTTTCGGCGCGCTGGTGCGCTCGGTGATCTCGCTGATCGCGCATCCGCGCCGCATCCGCTGGGCCGCAACCGTGCGCCATTTCGAGCTGGTCGGCGTGTCGGCGCTCGGCATTGTCGGGCTGATGAGCTTCCTGATCGGCATCGTCATCGCGCAGCAGGGCGCGGTGCAGCTGCGCCAGTTCGGCGCGGAGGTGTTCACGGTCAACCTGGTCGGGCGACTGACCATCCGCGAGCTCGGCGTGCTGATGACCGCAATTATGGTTGCGGGCCGATCGGGCAGCGCCTTTGCCGCGCAGATCGGCACGATGAAGCTTACCGAAGAGGTCGATGCGATGCGCACCATCGGCGTCTCGCCGGTCGAGGCGCTGGTGCTGCCGCGCGTGACCGCTGCGGTGCTGATGATGCCGCTGCTCGGCTTCTATTCGATGATCGTCGCGATGATCGGCGGCGCGTTCCTATGCTGGATCGTGCTCGAGATCCCGCCTGCCACTTTTGTCGTGCGCATCCAGGAAGTGGTGCCGATTACCGATTTCTATGTCGGCATGATCAAGGCGCCGGTCTTCGGCCTGATCATCGCGCTCGCCGGCTGCTATCAGGGCATGCAGGTGCGCGGCAATGCCGAGGAAGTCGGGATGCGCACCACCGCCGCCGTGGTCCAGGCGATCTTCATGGTCATTGTGCTCGACGCGTTCTTCGCGGTCTTCTTTACCGAAGTGGGCTGGGGATGAGCGCGGCGCGGGAAAAGGACTGCGACGTCGCGATCCGCATCACGGGGCTGACCGACAGCTTCGGCGAGCAGGTGGTGCATCAGGACCTGTCGCTCGACGTGCGGCATGGCGAGATTCTGGGCGTGGTCGGCGGGTCGGGTACCGGCAAGTCGGTGCTGATGCGATCGATCATCGGGCTGCAACGTCCCGATGCCGGGCGCATAGAGGTGCTGGGTGAATCGATCCTCGACGGCGAGGAAGAGGATGTCTCGATCCGCAGCCGCTGGGGCGTGCTGTTCCAGGGCGGGGCGCTGTTCTCGACGCTCACCGTCGCCGAGAACGTGATGGTACCGCTCGCCGAATTCTATCCGCATATCTCGCGCAAGCTGCGGCGCGAGATCGCATTGTACAAGATCGCGCTGTCGGGCCTGCCCGAAGATGCGGCGGACAAATATCCGTCCGAGCTTTCGGGCGGGATGAAAAAGCGCGCAGGGCTCGCGCGCGCGCTGGCGCTCGACCCCGACGTGCTGTTCCTCGACGAGCCGACTGCCGGGCTCGACCCGATCGGTGCGGCGCGCTTCGATGCGCTGACCCGCGAGCTGCAGCGGACGCTGGGCCTGACCGTGTTCCTGATCACGCACGATCTCGATACGCTGCACGAGATCTGCGACCGGGTGGCGGTGCTCGCGGACAAGAAGGTGATCGCCATCGGCACCATTCCCGAGCTGCTCGCCACCGATCATCCGTGGATCCAGGAATATTTCAACGGCCCGCGCGGTCGCGCAGCCGCTGTCAGCCATGCCGACGAGGAGCTGAAGCGCAAGCGCCTTCCGGCCAGCAGCAAGAGCCGGGGGTTCCTGCGATGACCATCCGGAACGCCGCCACCGCTTTGGCGGTTTACACCATCAGAACATCAGGGGCATAACCAACGCCATGGAAACACGCGCCAATCATGTCTGGGTGGGGACCGTCACCCTGGTGCTGCTGGCAGGCATTGCCGCCTTTGTCATCTGGCTGGCGGGGCTGGGCGAGACCGATCGCCAGCCCTATGACATCTTCTTCAAGACCTCGGTCGACGGCATCGCCAAGGGATCGGTGGTCGCCTATTCGGGCGTGCCCTCGGGCCAGGTGACCGAGATCGCGCTGTGGGCCAAGGACCCGCAGTTCGTGCGCGTGCGGATAGAGGTCGATGCGCATGTGCCGATCCTCGAAGGCACCACCGCAACCATCCAGGGCGTCGGCTTTACCGGCGTGTCGCAGATCCAGCTCGACGGTGCCAAGCAGGGCGCGCCCGAGATCACCGAGCCGGGACCCGAAGGCGTGCCTGTCATCCCGACCAAGCCCGGCGCGCTCGGCGAACTGCTCAACAATGCGCCGCTGCTGATCGAGCGGCTGGCGACATTGACCGAGCGCTTCACCCAGGTCCTCTCGGACGAAAACCAGAAGTCGATCTCGATCCTGCTCAAGAATTCGGGCCGGCTGACCGGGGAGCTGGCCGACAGCGCGCCCGAATTGCGCGCCGCGCTTGCCGAGCTGCGCGTGACGCTGACCAAGGCGGGGGTCGCCGCCGAGCAACTCGGCATGACCGCGCAATCGACCAAGGAAGTGCTCGACAGCGAAGGCCGCCCGCTGGCGCGGCAGCTCGCCAAGACGCTGGCCGATACCGACAAGGCGCTGGTCAAGCTGACCGAGACGATGGAAGAGGCAAAGCCCGGTCTGCGCCAGTTCTCGACCACCACATTGCCCGAGACCGAGGCGCTGGTGCGCGACCTGCGCGTCACCGCGCGCGCGCTGTCGGCGATCACCGAGAAGATCGATCAGGAAGGCGCAGGCGGACTGCTCAGCGCGCCGCCGCTGCCCGATTACAAGCCGAAGAATTGAGAGGCCCCGCCATGACCGCCACGTTCCGTTCATTGCTGGCCGCCGGGGCTGCCTGCGCCTTGCTCGCCGGTTGCGTCAGCTTCGGTTCCGAAGCGCCGCCGCAGTTGCTGACGCTCACTTCCAGCGCCACGCCGGGGGCGGGATCGATGGCATCCGCCTCGGTGACCGATGCGATCGTCGTCGATACCCCCACGGTCGAGCGCACGCTCGATCAGGTGCGAGTGCCGGTGCAGGTCAGCGACAGTGCCATCGCCTATGTGAAGGACGCGGTCTGGGCGGACAAGCCTGCTCGGCTGTTCCGCACCGTGCTCGCCGAGACGCTGGCGGCGAAGAGCGGGCGGCTGGTGCTCGACCAGGTCGAGACCGGCGCCGAGCGCAGCACGATGCTCTCGGGCCAGCTCCAGCGCTTCGGCTATGATGAGGACAGGCGCGCTGCGATCGTCCGCTTCGATGCGGTGGTGCGCAAGCCGGGCAGCCCGCTTCGCAAGCAGCGCTTCGAGGCGAGCGTCCCGGTTGCGACGGTTGACGCGGTGACGGTCGGTGCGGCATTGAACCAGGCGGCAAACACGGTCGCGGCCGAGGTCGCGACCTGGACCACCGGCTGATCAGCCCCCTTTTTTCGTTTCATCACAGGATATCCGGACCATGGCGCATTTCCTCATCGTAGAGGCACGCTTCTACGACCATCTCAACGATCTGCTGCTCGAGGGCGCGCGCGCCGCGATCAAGGCGGCGGGGCACAGCCATGAAACGCTGACGGTTCCCGGGGCGCTGGAAATCCCGGCCGCCATCGCCATGGCGTCGGAAACGCAGCGTTATGACGGCTTTGTTGCGATCGGCGTGATCATCCGCGGCGAGACCTATCATTTCGAGGTGGTCTCGAACGAAAGCGCGCGCGCGATCATGGCGCTGACGCTCGACGGCCTGCCCATCGGCAATGGCATTCTCACGGTCGAGAACGAGGCTCAGGCACTGACACGGGCCAAGAAGGACGAGAAGGACAAGGGCGGCGACGCTGCCCGCGCCGCCATCGCCATGCTCGAAATCTCGGAAAAGCTGGCCGGTTGATCCCGTGCCCGGCCGCGCCCCTATTTGGAGGGGAGCGGCGCAGGCACCGGGCGTGACGGCATGCCGCCGGGCGCCCTGGCTCCCGGTACGGGGCCTTCACCCTTTGCTGCGTCGGTAAAGGCCAGCGTGATCGAGATGCGGCGGTTGGCCGGATCATTGCGGTCTGCCGGGTTGTACGGCTCCTTGTCCGCCACGCCCTCGATGCGGTGGACCTGGCCAGGATTGATCCCGCCCATCACCAGCGCCCGGCGTGTCGCTTCGGCGCGGCTGGTCGAGAGCATCCAGTTGTTCATCGTCTTGCCAGAGGCATAGGGCAGCGCATCGGTATGCCCGCGGATGATCACCGGGTTGGGCATGCCGTTGATGACCTGCGCCACTTCCTTGAGCAGATCTGCCGCCTTGGGCACCAGCTTGTCGGTCGACAGCGCGAACATGCTGAAATTGGCTTCATCGACCAGATCGATGCGCAGGCCTTCGCGCGTGTCGGTAAAGCGCACATTCTTCATCAGCTTGGCCAGCTGCTCGCTGCCGCCCAGGCGTTCTTCAAGCTGCTTTTTCAGCTTTTCGAACTGTTCGCGCTCGGCCAGCTGCTGCACCTTCTTCATTGCCTCCTTCTGCTCCTGGCTCAAGGTGGCATAGGCACTGTTGCCTGCCTCGTCGGCAGTGCCGGTCGCATCCTGCGGAATGGTGATCGACTGTGTGCCGGTCTGGCCGGCGCGGTTGGGATAATCGTCGCGGCCGACGATAGATTCGCCGCCGAACAGGCCGTTGGAGCCGGCGCTGCCCGATTTCAGTTCGACAATGGTCGGCGCGAAATAGTCGGCAATCGCCTTGCGGTCCTTTTCCTCGGTCGCGCCGAGCAGCCACATCAGCAGGAAGAACGCCATCATTGCCGTCACGAAGTCAGCATAGGCCACCTTCCAGGCGCCGCCATGATGGCCGCCATGGCCTTCCTCGATGATCTTCTTGACGATGATCGGGCGGACATTCTCCACCGGATCGGGCTTGCGCTTGGCCATGGCTTAGCGGCCCCGCATGCCGTCGAACACGTCGGCAAAGGTCGGCTGGTTGGCGTGACCCAGGCTCGAGCGCGCGGCTTCGATCACCAATGGCTGCGGATGGCCGTGGAGCGAGGCGATGATGATCTGCTTGGCGACATGGTACATTGCGCCGTCGGCTTCGATCACCTGCTTGCAGCGATTGGCCAGCGGGCCGACCAGGCCATAGGCCAGGAAGATCCCGAGAAACGTACCGACAAGCGCCGAACCGATCATTTCGCCCAGGATTTCCGGCGGCTTGTCGATCGAGCCCATGGTCTTGACGATCCCGAGAACGGCCGCGACGATCCCGAGCGCGGGCAGCGCGTCCGCGAGGTTCTGCAGGCCGTCGGCGGGGCCGACCGCCTCGTGGTGATGCGTCTTGATCGCCTGATCGACGACATCCTCCACCGCATGCGGATCGAGCTGGCCCGACGAGACGACGACGAGGCGCAGCGAATCGCAGATCAAGTGGATCAGCGTCGTATCCTTGAGCAGCGTGGGATATTCCGAAAAGACCGAGGAGCTCTTGGGGTCCTCGATATGCGGCTCAAGCGCCACCGGGCCTTCGGTGCGCAGCATCTTCATCAGCTTCGACACCAGGAAGATGCAGTCGAGAAAATCCTGCTTCTTGTACTTGGCGCCCTTGAATGCGGTCTTGACGCCGCCGCCGATCGCCTTGATGTGCGCGCCGGAATTGCCGATCAGCATCGAGCCTGCAGCCGCGCCGCCGATGATCATCATTTCCAGCGGCAGGGCGTGCAGAATGACGCCCATGCTGCCCCCGGCGAGGATGAACCCGCCGAACACCATGGCGATCAGGACGACAAAGCCAATTGCTGCGAACATCGCGGTTCCCTTGATCGTGACAATTGCCCACCGGACGGTGACGCAATGCGGGCTGAAAAACCGGCCCGTTCAGATCGTAGAACGGCTTTTGACGATCGTGGTTAAGCGCAAAACAGGGTTAACAGCCTGGGCTTTCGCGTTAACCGAACGCCCCCTCAGCGCAGGAAATCGAGCAGCGACTGCTGCGAGACCTTGGCATAGACCGCCTGGGTGGCCTGCAGGTTGGTCAGCAGCGTCTGGATTCGGGTCAGGGCCTCGGCGACATTCGCATCGACCAGTTCCGATTTGCGCGAGGCCAGCGACAGCTTGCTCTGCTCAAGCTCCTCGCGCGCGGACTCGATCGAGTTCTTCACCACGCCCTGGCGGGTCAGCAGCTGCGTCATGCGGTCGATCGCGCCGTCGAGCGCGGTCAGCTGCGCATTTCTGGCGGCCTGGCCGGTGGCCGTATTGTCGCGGATCGCGGCCGCGGTATCGGTCATGATCTGCTCCAGGCTGCGCGTGGCTCCGCCAGCGCCTCCGTCGACGTCGATATTCGCCTGGACCTCGTCCAGATTGGGCGCAGACACGACGAAGCGGGCATCGCCCATCGGAATGCGGATCACCGGTCCGTTGCCGAACAGCTGCCCGCCGAAATTGTCGCGTTGGCCGAGCGCATCGTTGAAATCGGCGTTGATCCCTTCGACCTCGAGCGCGAGCACTTCGGGGTCGGCCGAGCTGATCGTGCCGGTATTGGCCAGCAGCAGCAGCTCGCGCGTGCGGATGAGCCCGCTGACGATGGTGTTGAGGCTCGCCTCGGCCTGGTTGGCGCGGGTATCGGCGCGGCCCAGATTGTTGACCCAGGCGGCTTCGTCCGACTGGAAGCGCGAGATGTTCGAGGACTCGAGCCAGGCCTTGGGATCGTTCGAGGGGCGCGCGATGCGGCTTTCGCCGCTGACCAGCGCCTGCTGATCGGCGATCTGCTGGCTCAGCCGCACCTGCCGGGTGACATCCTGTGGTGCGCGATAGCGGTTGACGGATTGGACCATGATGTCGTGCCTTGTCGCGTTAGAAGATATTCAGGATGGATTGCATGGTTTCGCGCGCGACCTGGATCACCCGGGCCGACGCTTCATAGGCCTGTTGCAGCCGGATGAGATCGGCGGCTTCACGGTCGAGATCGACCCCCGACATCGCGTCGCGGCGGCGGCGCGCGCCTTCGTCAAGCGCGGTTGCCGCGTCGGATTCGCTGCGCACCGAGGCGAGATTGGTGGCGAAGCCCGCCATGAAATTGTTCCACTGCGTCTCGACACCCGCCGTGGTGCGCAGGGCGGGCAGCGCCAGCAGATTGCCGTTGGGCGTGCCATCGGCGGCGGCGATCGCGAGCTGATTGATGTCGCGCGTCGTCACCGCGAGCGTCGAGGCATCGCCCGGCATGGTGAGCAGCGGTGCACCCGCCGCCCCGCCCAGCGTGCGTCCCTGGGCCTGCCAGGCGTTGATATCGGTCACCAGCTGCTGCGCCAGCGCGGTCAGATCGTTGAGCCGCCCCTGCGCGGTCGCGCCCGAGCGGCTGAGCCCGGCCAGCGATCCCTCGCTCGGCACCGGCACGGCGACGCCATTGACCTGCAGCGCCAGACTGCCGTCGGCATTGGACGCGGAGGTAACGGTAGCGAAGAAATTCACCCCTGCCAGCTGCTGTCCGCCATAGGTGAGCGTCGCGGTACCATTGGGGGCCAGGCTGATCGTCGCGTTCAGCTTTTCGGAGATCGTCGCCAGCATCGCATCGCGCGCATCGAGCAGGCCGGCATGCGCATCGGTGCCTTCCTTGGTGCGGGTGATGTCGAGGTTGATCTTGTTGAGATTTTCCAGCGCAGCGTTGAGCGTATTGGCTTCCTGCGTCGCAGCCTGGCTGACCTGCTGCGCGGTCAGCGTCATGTTGCTGGCGGTGCGGCGGAAGGCATCGACCACCGCGTCGAGCTCGCTGAGCAGGGTGAGCTTGAGCGAATTGTCGAAGGGTGCTGCCGCCACCTCTTCGGCGCGGCTGAAAAAGGTGTTGAGCCGGCTGCCGACATTCGATCCGGCATTGTCCAGATTGGTTTCGATCCGCTCCATCCAGGTGAGCTGGGTCTCGGCCCGGATGCGTGCGGCACCCGACTGGCGGACCTGCGCCTCGATGAACTCGTCCGATGCGCGCACCGTCTGGGCGACCCGCACGCCGTTGAGGCCGGTCTGCGACAGATAGGCGGGGTTGAGCGCGCTCGAGACGGTGGCATCGCTCATCTGCACGCTGCGGCGGACATAATCCGGGTTCTCGGCATTGGCGATGTTGTGCGACACCGCATCCATCGAGCGCGAGAAGGCGCGCAGGCCCGATCGGCCGATGTTCAGCAGGTTGCTCATGGCTTATCGATCCCGAACTGCTTGAGCACCATGTCGGCGATGCCGAAGCTCTGCTTGCCGGCCATGTCTTCGGCGACGCGCGCGTCCATAAGGTCGCGGAACTGGTCGGTGGCCGAAGAACCGAGCAACGTGTCGCCATCGGTGGCGCTGCGCATCGCACCGATCATCTGGCGCAGGAAGATCGCCTCGAACGATTGTGCCGCCTTGCGCAGCTCGGCCTTTTCGGCCTCGCTCTTGCCGGGCGCGGCCCCCTGCGCGCCGCTGGCGGCGGACGCAGCGGCTTTGGCCTGCTTGTCGAGCGGCAGTGCCGCGCTGGTGCGCGCGAGCGGGAAGGCGGCAGAGGCGGGCATCACGGTCACAGGATCACGAGCTCCGCCTTGAGCGAGCCGGACTGCTTCAGCGCTTCCAGGATCGCGGCGAGATCGCTTGGCGAGGCGCCGATGGCATTGATCGTTTCGACAATCTCGGACAAGTTCGCACCCTTCTTGATTTCGAATGCCGGGTTGGTCTGTTCCTCGATCTCTACCTGGCTGCGCTGTTCGACCGCGGTCTGGCCCTGGCTGAACGGTGCGGGCTGCACGACAGTGGGGGCTTCCTGCACCTTCACCGTCAGCTTGCCATGGCTCACCGCCGCCGGTCCGATCCGTACCGCGCCATTGATAACGACCGTACCGGTGCGCGCGTTAACAATTACTTTCGCGGGCGCCTCGGCCGGGGTCACCGGAATGTTCTCGATTCGGGACATCATCAGCACGCGTTCCTGGGGGGTCACCGGGGCGGCGATCCGCACTGACACGGCATCATTCGCCACCGCCAGCGCATAACCGAACTGGCCGTTGATCGCGTCGGCAACGCGCATCGCCGTTGTCAGGTCGGCATCGTTCAGATTGAACAGCAGATGCGGGCTCTGGTCGAACCCGGTATCCACGGTGCGTTCCACCGTGGCCCCGCCGGCGATGCGGCCGACCGACGGAATGTTGACCACCGTGTTAGAGCCGTCCGCGCCGGTCACGCCCAGTCCGCCCACCGCCAGATTGCCCTGGGCCATGGCATAGATTTGCCCGTCGGCACCCAGCAGCGGCATCATGATCAGCGTTCCGCCGCGCAGCGACTTGGCCTGGCCGATGGCAGAAACGGTCACGTCGAGCCGCTGGCCGGGCTTGGCCATCGGGGGCAGCTCGGCCGTGACCATGACCGCGGCGGCGTTGCGGGTGGCCGGGTTGATGCCCGGCGGCAGCGTCAGGCCGAAGCGATTGGTCACGCCGCGCATGGCCAGCGTGGCATATTGCAGGTTGTCGTCGCCGGTCCCGGGCAGGCCCACCACGATGCCATAGCCGGTCAGCTGGTTGGCGCGCAGGCCCTGGAACGCTCCCAGATCCTTGATGCGCTCGGCCTGGACAGGCTGCGTTGCGGCACACAGCGCCAGCAGCAGCGCGGCGAACATGCGGAAGGTGGAGGCAAGCGTCATGTCAATGGGCCTTCAGAACGGGCTGATGATTTCGAAGAAGCGCTGCAGCCAGCCCTTCTGGCTGGCGCGCGCGATCTCGCCGGTGCCGCCATAGATGATCTGCGCATTGGCGACGCGTGACGACGGGACGACATTCTCTGCGCTGATATCGACGGCGCGAACGATGCCGCTGAAACGGATATGTTCTGCACCCCGGTTGAGGCTGATCAGCTTCTCGCCGCGCACCAGCATGGTGCCATTGGGATAGACCTCGGCGATGGTCGCGGTGATCTGGCCCTGCAGCGAGTTGGACTGCTGCGCCGTGCCGGTGCCCTGGAAGCTGGTATTGCCGCCCGCCGCGACATCGGACGGGTTGAAGAAGCTCAAGGGGCCGGTGGTCGGTGGGGTGAGGCCGATGCTGCCATTGCGTTCGGTATTGGCGCCGTTGGACTTGGCCGCCTGGGTGCGTTCGACCAGCGCGATGGTCAGCACATCGCCCACCATCGCGGCGCGCGCGCCATTGGTCAGCGCCGAATAGCCGTTGCTCGCCTGAAAGATCGCGCCATTGGGCACGGCCGGCGCCGGCTGCGGCATCGACAGGGTCGGCGCATAGTCCGGATCGGGCTGGATCGGCGCTTTCTTCTTCTTGGCCAGAGCAGGGGTTGCCGCGCACAGCGCGACCACCAGAGCTGCGGACAGGCCGTGGCGGAGAGAGGTGCGAAGCATCGTCATCTATCCTCAGCCGACCTGCTGGTTGGCGAACTGCAGCATCTCGTCGGTCGCCTTGATCATCTTGGAATTGACCTCATAGGCGCGCTGGGTCTCGATCATGTCGACCAGCTCTTCGACGATGTTGACGTTCGATCCTTCGAGAACGCCCTGGCGGATCGTGCCGCGGCCTTCGATACCGGCTGCACCGGTCACCGGCGGGCCGCTGGCAGCGGTCTGGGTCAGCAGGTTGTTGCCGATAGACTGCAGGCCTGCCGGATTGACGAAGCTGGCAAGCTCCATCTGACCCAGCTCGCTGGGATCGGTCTGCCCGGCGAGCGTGGCGGAAACCATGCCGTCCGAACCGATGGTGATGCTGGTGACGCCCGGCGGAATCTGGATGTTGGGGACGACCGGCAGGCCTTCCTGCGTGACCAGCAGGCCGTCGGCGGTCTGGGTGAAATTGCCTGCGCGGGTGAAGGCGAAGCTGCCATCGGGCAGCTGCAGCTGGAAATAGCCGTTGCCCTCGATCATCACGTCGAGCGAATTGTTGGTGATCTGGGCCGAACCCTGGGTTTCGATGCGGCTCGTGTTGGCGACCCGCACGCCGGTGCCGACCGAAAGGCCGGTGGCATAGCGGTTCTGTGCATCGGCGCGGGCGCCCGGGGCAATCTGCTGCTGATAGGCCAGCGATTCGAAATTGGCCCGGTCGCGCTTGAAACCGGTGGTGTTCACGTTCGCCAGGTTGTTGGCGATGACGCGCATCTTGGTGTTCTGCGCGTCCAGCCCGGTGCGGGCGACCTGAAGGGCTCCGTTGCTCATCTCATTTCACTCCGTTTCGCTCGGCTCAGCTCGGCATCCGCATGATGGATGCGCCGCCATCGTCCATTTCCTGCGCGGTGGTCAGCATCTTGACCTGGGTTTCCCAGGCGCGGCTGGCCTCGATCATGTCGACCAGCGCCTGGGTCATGTTCACATTCGACCCCTCGAGTGCACCGGTGGTCACCGTTGCGTCGGGATCCTCGGGCAGGGCGCCGTCGTTCGGCACCCTAAACAGGCCGTCCAGGCCCTTCTTGATCTCGCTGCCCTGCGGGCTGACCAGCTTCAGGCGGCCCGCCTCGATCGGCTGGTTGGGATCGCCTCCGGCCGGCACGATCGAGATCGTGCCGTCGGACGCGATGCTGATCTTATCCGCCTGGGGCAGCGTGATCGGGCCGCCCTGGCCGAGCACGGGGAACCCGTCCCCGGTGGTCAGCAGCCCGCTTTCGTTGACCATCAGGTCGCCGCGCCGTGTATAGGCTTCCGCCCCGTCGGCCGCCTGCACGCCGAGCAGCGCATCGCCGTTCATCGCGATGTCGAGCGGCCCGCCGGTCATCTCGACCGTGCCCGCGTTCATGTCCGCGCCGACCACCGCCTCGCTGGTCGAGGCACGGCTCGCCAGGCCTTCGCCCTGCACATAGAGCGCGCGGGCGTTGACGATCTCTGCGCGAAACCCGGTCGTGTCCGCATTCGCCATGTTGTTGGCGATCGCCGTCTGGCGATTCATGATGCCCTGCATGGCTTTCAGGTTGATGTGGATCATCTTGTCCATGTCAGGGCACCTTGGTGTTGCGGATTACGAAAGGGTTAAGCGCGGATCATCAGGTCTGCAGGTTGACGATCGTCTGGGTCAGCGTGTTCGCGGTTTCGAGCGCCTGGGCGTTCGCCTGGAAGTTGCGCTGCGCCGCGATCAGCGAGACCAGCTCTTCGGTCAGGTCGATATTCGCCGCTTCGAGCGTGCCCGAGCGGACCGTGCCGAGCGGGCCGTTGCCGGCCTGGTTGATCAGCGGGGTGCCCGACACGCCGGTCGACTGCCAGTGCGCATCGCCGATCGGGCGAAGGCCTTCGGCGGCGGCAAAGCTCGCCATCGCCACCGCGCCGATGCGCGTCTGGGTGCCGTTTGAGAAGGTGGCGCTGACCACGCCCTCGTCGCTGATCGTGATGTTCGAAAGCACCGCATTGGGATCGGCGGGATCGTTCTGCGGCAGCACGAAGTCGAACAGGTCGGCCTGATTGGTCGAGGTCACGCGGCCATTGGCATCGACGGGCAGCATCTGCACGCGGTTACCGATATTGTCGACCACCTCGCGGTTGACGTTGACGAAGAAATTGCCGTTGCGGGTGAAGCTCTGTGCCTGGCGCGGCGAGGAGCCTTCGACGATGAAGAAGCCGTCGCCCGCGATCGCGAGGTCGAGCGTGCGGTCGGTCGAGTTGAGCGAGCCTTGCGTGAACTGCTGGACGATGCCGGTCAGGCGCACGCCCTGGCCCGCGACCGACTTGGTGCTCTGCGTCGGGGCAGAGGCGAACAGGTCACCGAACGTGGCCTTGCTCTTCTTGAAGCCGGTCGAGCTCGAGTTGGCGATGTTGTTCGAGACGGTGGCGAGGTCCGTCTGCGCTGCCTTGAGGCCGCTGAGCGAGGTGATGAAGGACATTTGGGCTTACTCCTCAGTGAAACTTGGTCGGTGAAAACGGGTCGTTCGGGTTGGTAGGTCGGGCAGGTCAGGCGATGCGTCTGGCGCTGCTGGCGGAGATCGAACCGGCGGGGGTCACCAGCATGGCGTCGGCGCCGGTGCTGCTGGATTCGACCGCCGTCACCGGCAGCCAGGTCGACATGGTGGAAGCGGTGGCACCCTTGATGCGCACCTTGAGCGGGCCGATATTGGCAGGGTTGCCATTGTCGTCCTCACTGACGAGCTGGAACGGGACGCGGCCCGCCTGGAGCGCGCCCATTTCCTGCGTGTGGACGACATTGCCCGCGCCATCGAGCCATTCGAGCGAGACGTTGCTCGCCGGATTGGCGAGGTTGAACTCGCCCGAATAGCGGCCCTGCGCATCGGCATAGGCCGTGTCGCCATCCTGCAGCACCGATCGGCCGATGAAATTGGCGGCTTCGGCAAGGCGCGAGGTACCGAACGATGCCGCCATCGACTTGAGCGATGTGTTCATTTCGGAGATGCCGGCAACCTGGCTGAATTGCGCCATCTGCGCGACCATGTCCTTGTTCTCGACCGGATTGAACGGATCCTGAAACTTCAGCTGCGCGGTCATGAGTTCGAGAAACGCGGTCTGATCCAGCGATTCCTTGGTGTTGTTGCTCGGAATGCTGTCGGTCTTCTTCTGAAGGCTCGACACGAAATCATTGGTGATCGTCGTCATTTGCCCATCCTCACGGTATCGAGGATCAGCGACTTGGCGGTCTGCATCACCTGCACGTTGTTCTGATATTGCCGGGCTGTCTCGAGCATATCGATCAGCTCGGCGGTCTCATCGACGCCCGCATCCCAGACATAGCCCTCGTCATCGGCGAGCGGATTGGTGGGATCGTGTCGCTTGACCGGCTTGATGTCCGACTGGATGACCTTTTCAACCTGCACGGTGGCGACGCCGGGGCGTTCCTCGATGGTCTTGAACACCGGCTTGATCGCGCGATAGGCCTCTTTCTCGCTCGCATAGGTGGTGCGGGCATTGGCCAGGTTCGACGCGGTGGTGTTCATCCGCGACAACTGGGCCGACATGGCGCGGCCCGAAATGTCGAAGATGCTCATGGGACCGGGCACGGCTTATTCTCCCTTGATCGCGCGGGTCAGCGTCGCGACGCGGCCCTCGAGGAAGGAAAGCGTGGTCGAATAGCCGATGGCATTTTCGGCAAACAGCGTCTGCTCGGTCGAAAGCTCGACGGTATTGCCGTCCATCGAGGGCTGGAGCGGAATGCGATAGCCCGCATTCTCGCCCAGCGCCGCATCCAGCGTATCGCCGCTCTGCACGCGCTGCATGGCCTTGTCGAAGTCCAGGTCGCGCGCCTTGTATCCGGGCGTGCCGGCATTGGCGATGTTCGATGCCAGCATCGACAGCCGCTGCGATCGCAGCTGCAGCGCCGTGCCGTGCATTCCGAAAAGCCTGTCTGCCCCCATGGGACCATTCCTCTTAAACTGTGGCTGCATCTGCCGTCCTAAGCGATGGACGGAATGCGTCGCCCAAGGGAGAAGCAAAGCCTGTGCCAATTGATGGAAATACCCGAAATCCGCGGCTTTGGACGGGGTGGCCCCAGGTCATGCGTCAACGATCCGTGGAGCGGGTGGCAATTATCTGCCAGTCCGGCGGCAATTTTCTGCCGCTGTGCCGGGGGCAATCGGGGGTTTGAACGGATACGCGATGTCGATTGCCGCCTTTATCGATCCCGCCGCGCTGCTGGGCGTGGTGGGCACCAGCTTTGCCGTCGCCTGGGCGCAGAACGGTACGGCCGCCGCGTTGAGCGGCTTTTCCGCGCTGCGCCGCGAATTGTGGCTGAAGGTTCAGGAGCAGGCCGATGACGGCTATCGCGCGGTCCTGCGCATCGAGCATATGGTCGAAAGCCGCGGCATCAGCTGCGCCGACCGGGTGAAGTCGGGCGGAGCGTTCGTGTCCGCCGCCGCCGATGCCATGGCCAACCACCGTTCGCTCGACGGATTCCAGGCCGCGATCGTCCGGCTGGCGGCGCAGCGCCGCGCGCGCCTGACCGCGATGGTGCGCTTCTGGGAGAATGTCGCCGATTGTGCGCCCGCCATGGGGATGCTGGGTACCGTGATCGGCCTGATCCTGCTGTTCGGCAATGTCAGCGATGCCGCTTCGATCGGCCGAGCGATGGCGGTTGCGTTGCTGACCACCCTTTATGGGCTGGTGCTGGCGAACGTGATTGCGGGGCCGATCGCGCAGCGTCTGGCGCGTATCGCGGGCGAGCAGATCCACTGGGAAGAGGATGCCGCACGGCGCCTGGTCGATATCGGACGGCGCGAATATGCCGACATTGCCGCTGCACAGAAACGCAAGGAAGAGGCAGAGGCGCAGCCGCCGCGCCCGGTGGAACATATATGACGCCGGCGCAGCGGACTACATTGTCGTTTCTGGACCTCGCGCTGATCATGACCGGCGTGATGGCGATGATCGCCAGCGTCGGCGATCGCCATCCCGCCGTGGCCGACGCGTTTTCCGAAAGCTTCGGCCAAGACAAGGTCGCACGCGCGCAGCAGGTGCGGTTGAAGCTGACCGCCCTTTTCGAACCGCAGGAGGCACGGCTGACGGCAAGGGGCAGGCAGTCGGTTGCCGCGCTTGGCGGCAAGAATCGGCAGGCGGAATTCGCCATTGCCGTTCCCGTGGTGGCGTCCAAGCGCAGCTCGCGGCTCGATCGCTGGGAACTTGCAGCGGCGCGGACGGCGGCGATCATGCGTGTGCTGGCAGAACAGGGCGTCGGCGATGGCGCGATGCTGCCCGACCTGGCGCGACCCGGCGAGGGTCAGGCGGCAGCGGACGGAACCGTGCTGATCACGATCCGCGCCCGCGAAACGGCCGGGCGCTAAGTTTCTGGCACGGACCTTGCTATGATCGGGGCACAGTCATCAAAGGACCGTTCATGCCCGTTCGCAAATCATTTCTGGCGCTTGGCCTTGCCGCGCCCCTGCTGGCATCCTCGGCGAGCGTCCAGGCCCAGGCGCAAGCCATTCAGGATCTGAGCGAGATCGACGTGCTGGTCGCAGCGACCATGGGCGCTGGCATCGGCGAGCCTGGCGGCGCGCGCGCGCCGGTGGATCGTCGGCTCAAGCTCAAGGCCTGCCCGGTTGCGCTGGAGGTCACCGGACCCGATCTGGGTGCTGCCGCCGTGCGCTGCCCCGCGCTCGGCTGGCGCATCCGCGTGCCGCTCGATCTGGCCGCCGAGCGCGAGCAGGCCGTCGCCCCGCGTCCGGGTCAGGCCAGGGCGTTGGCAGGGCAGGGCGCCGAGGCCGTCAAGCGCGGCGAGCCGATCCTGCTCACCGTCGACCGGCCGATGTTCTCGCTCTCGCGCGTGATGATCGCCGACAAGGACGGACGCGTGGGCGAGGTCATTCCGGTGCGCGACGATCCCAGGGGCAAGCCCATATTCGTCCGCATCGTCGAGCCGGGCCGGGCCACGATCCTCAGTAACTGAGCCGTTTACCAGCGCGAGCAAGATCGCGTTAACCCTTTGTCAAAAAATCGCCTTAAGCAACCGCTGCCAAGGCCGTTAAAGGACGTAAGTCATGCTAGAACGAGGTCTTTACACCATGTCCCGCATTAATGCCTATGGCAGCCCGATCGTCGGTGCGACCCGCAAGGGCGGCAGCACCGAAAAGACCGTTGGCGCGAGCGCGGCCACGGCTGCGACCGACAATACCCTGCGTGAAGCGGTGTCGGTGAGCAGCTTCCTGCAGACCGCATCGGCCTCTGCGCCGATCGACGAGGGCCGCGTCGCCGCGATCCGCGATGCGCTGGCCAATGGCAGCTATGTCATCGACGCGGAAAAGCTTGCCGCCAAGATGATCGAACTCGACCTCGGCGCATCGCTCAACTGATGCAGGGCGAACTGCTTGAGCGCTTTGCGGACACGCAAACCGCGCTGATCGCCGCGCTGGACGCCGGAGACACCGAAGCCATGATCGCGCACACCCGCGATCTGGGCGGGATCACCGATGCCCTGCGCACCCAGGGTGTGCTGCGCGCCGATGCCAGCACCCGCAGCCAGCTCGAAACGCTGATGAAGTATAACGCCGCCGCCGCGCAGCGCCTGCGCTTCTTGCGCGACCATGTCGAGCGCCGCGTCGCCGCGATCCAGGGCGAACAGACGGTCGTGACCTATGGAGGCCGCCCGGCCCGCCGCTGAATTTCTCCCCGAAAGACCTCAATTCGGCCCTTCGTCCCCTGCGGACGGAGGGCTTTTTGTTTGTCCGATTCCCGAGAGCCTCCCCCTTGATGGGGGAGGCAGCGAAGACTTGGCAGCTTGCTGCCTAGGTCGCAGCGGTGGGGGTGAGGGTTGCGTTAGGGCTCCGGGCTTGCGTCGATTCACCCCAAGGCTGCATCCGGCACCCTCACCCCCACCCAACCCTCCCCCCTCAAGAGGGATGGCCATTATCCGGTAGGCCGCAGCAACATCCCCAAATTGGCACAGCTTTTGCTGTGTAGGCTCCCAGTAACCTTTGGAGAGCCGTTTTGTCCTCGTATCTTGGCAGTGTCAGCAATGCAGGAGATCGCGTCACCCGCGCGATTGCCGCGTCTGCGCAGCGCACGGGCGTGGATTTCGACTATCTGATGGGCCAGGCGCGGATCGAAAGCGGGCTCAACCCCAATGCCAAGGCCGGCACCTCGTCGGCGACCGGCCTGTACCAGTTCATCGACCAGAGCTGGCTCGGCGTGGTCGAGAAGCACGGGTACAAGCATGGGCTGGACTGGGCCGCCAACGCCATCCAGCGCGATGGGCGCGGCCGCTACCGTGTCGACGATCCGCAGACCCGCCAGTCGATCCTCGCGCTCCGTAAAAACCCCGAAATAGCCGCGCTGATGGCGGGCGAATTCGCGTCCGACAACCGCCAGTATCTCGAATCCTCGCTCGGCCGCAGCGCCGCGCCGGTGGACCTGTATCTCGCGCATTTCCTGGGTCCGGAAGGCGCCCGCCAGTTCCTCGCCGCGCATGACGCGAACCCTGATGCGGCAGCAGCGCCGATGTTCGCGCGCGCCGCCGGGGCCAACCGTTCGATCTTCTACGACCGCTCGGGAAGCCCTCGCAGCTTTGCCGAGATCCGCACCCGCTTTGCCGACAAGCTCGGCGGCGCGGCGGCAATGGGCGGCAGCCGGTTGCCGCGCGAGGGCAATGATCTGCCGCAGGTCCAGCCTGCCGATTACGTCCGGCTCGCCAGCGCGCGCGCCGCCCGACCCGAAATGACCGCCAGCATCGGCGGAAACGACAATGCGCGGCTGGCTTACATGCTGCTCGCCGCGATGGGAGCCTGATCAGAATGAATCCTGCGTCCAGCAAGCTCGGCCAATTCCTCGCGATGTCGCGCGGCTCGATCCTGCCGCTCGCCACCCTGTTGCTGGTGGTGTTCCTGGTGCTGCCCGTTCCCGCGCTGGTGCTCGACATCGGCTTCATCTTCAACATCATGATCAGCCTGGCCGTGCTGATGGTGGCGCTCAATGTCACCAAGCCGCTCGACTTTTCCAGCTTCCCCACCGTGCTGCTGTTCGCGACCCTGCTGCGCTTGGGCCTCAACGTCGCCTCGACCCGCGTCGTGCTGGTGCACGGGCATGAGGGTGGGGCTGCTGCCGGTCACGTCATCGAGGCGTTCGGCAGCCTGCTGATCGGCGGCGACTATGTCGTCGGCATCTTCGTCTTCGCCATCCTGATGATCATCAATCTGGTCGTCATCACCAAGGGCGCGGGCCGCGTGTCCGAAGTGTCGGCGCGCTTCACCCTCGATGCGATGCCCGGCAAGCAGATGGCGATCGATGCCGACCTGAACGCCGGCCTGATGACGCCCGAGGAAGCCAAGGCCCGCCGCGCAGAAGTGGCGACCGAGGCGGACTTCTACGGGTCGATGGACGGTGCGTCCAAGTTCGTGAAGGGCGATGCGGTCGCAGGCGTGCTGATCCTGGTGGTCAACATCGTCGGCGGCATCATCCTGGGCATGGCGAGCCATGGCCTGGGCATTGCCGAAGCCGCCTCCAACTATACCATGCTGGCGATCGGCGACGCGCTGGTCGCGCAGGTGCCCGCGCTGCTGCTGTCGATCGCCGCCGCGTCGATCGTCACCCGCGTCAACTCGGCGCAGGACCTTCCCGGCCAGATCTCGGGCCAGTTCGCCATCGCCAAGGCCTGGACGCCGGTCGCGGTGATCCTGGGCATCATGGGCGTGCTGCCCGGCATGCCGCATCTCATCATCCTGCCCGCTGCCGCCGCTGCCGGGTTTATCGCATGGAAGCTGTCGCGTCCCAAGCCGCCGGTGGTCGAGGCTGTTGCCCCCGCTGCGCCCGAAAACCCCAATGCCATCGAATGGGAAGACGTGTCCGATGGCGCGATGCTGGGCATCGATGTCGGCTTCGGCCTGGTGCCGCTGGTCGACGAGCGCCGCGACGCGCCGCTGATGCGCCGCGTCACCGGTATCCGCAAGCAGATCTCGAAGGAACTCGGCTTCGTCATCCCGCTCGTTCGCATCAAGGACGACATGGCGCTGCCCGCCAACAGCTATCGCATCACTATCGGCGGCACGATCGTCGCCGAGGACGAGATCTGGCCCGACGATCTGCTCGCGCTCGACAGCGGCGACATCGACACGCCGATCGAAGGCCGCGCCTGCAAGGACCCGACCTTCGGCATGGATGCGGTTTGGATCAGCGCCGACAAGCGCGCCGAGGCGATCGTTGCGGGCTATACCGTGGTCGATGCCGCCACCGTCATGGCGACGCATCTCAACCAGATGGTCCGCCTCAATGCCGCGCAGCTGTTCGGCATGGACGAGACCAAGAAGCTGCTCGAGACGCTCAAGGAAAACTCGCCCCAGCTGGTCGAGGGCCTCACGCCCCAGCCGCTGTCGCTGTTCACCATCTCCGCCGTCTGCCGCGAGCTGCTGCGCGAAGGCGTGCCGCTCAAGGACTTCCGCCGCATCTGTTCGGCGATGGTCGAGGCCGCCGCCGAAGGCACCACCGTGGCGCAGATCGTCGAGGGCGTGCGCCAGCGGATAGGGTCGATCATCATCCAGTCGCTGGTGCCGGTGAACCTGCCGCTGCCGGTGGTCACGCTCGATGCCGAGCTCGAGACGCTGCTCGCCCAGTCGCTGCGCGTCGCCGGCGATGCCGCCTTCCCGATCGAACCCGGGCTGGCGCAGCGCATTCTGGGTGCGATCGAACAGGCGGCGCGTCCGCTGATGCTGGAGCAGCGCAACTATGCGCTGGTCACCTCGCCCCAGGCGCGCAAGCCGCTCGCCGACCTGCTGCGCCCGCGCTTCCCCGATACGCCGGTGCTCTCGTTCCGCGAACTGCCCGACGACAAGCCGGTCGAGGTGGTCGCCACCGTTGGCGGGCAGGCGGGCTACCGCACGCCCCAGGCCGAACATTCCTTCTCGCGCGGCTGATGCAGACGCCGCACCCGAACATTCTCATGAAGCTGGACACCTGACATGCAGCATCTTCCCATCGAGACGATCACCTACGGCCGCAAGCCCGCTGCTGTGCCGCCCGGCAAGCTGATCGAGGCGCATCTGCCGCTGGTCCGCAAGCTCGCCTGGCACGTGCGCGGCATGGCGCCGGGGGTGATAGAGATCGAGGATCTGGTCCAGATCGGCATGGTCGCGCTGGTCGAGGCGGCAAACAATTACGAGGATCGCGGGCACGGCTTTGCCACCTATGCCAGCATGCGCATCCGTGGTTCGCTGATCGACCATCTGCGCGCCAACAGCAACATGTGCCGGTCGGCGATGGACTTCCGCAAGCAGCTGCGCCGGGCGAGCGAGAAGCTGGTGCGCGAACTCGGCCGCAACCCGACCGAAGCCGAGCTGGCCGCCGCGATGGGGATGGACGCTGCCGAGTTCCGCATGCGCTCGGATGCGGCGCAGGATGTGAAGTTCGAATCGATGGACGAGGTCTATTCCGAACACTCGATGTGGTTCGCCGACAGCGAGGATTCGGCCGAGACGCGGATGGAGGCGGACAATCTCAAGCAGCTGCTAAACGCCAGCATCGGCACGCTCAAGGAGCGCGAGCAGCTGATCCTGCAGCTGCATTATATCGAGGAGATGAACCTCGACGAGATCGGCCTAGTGCTCGGCATCACCGCGGCGCGCGTCTGCCAGATCAAGAAATCGGCGCTGGAGACGCTGCGCAAGCGGCTCGCCAGCTCGCGCTGACATCCTCTTCAATCCTCCCCCAGCAAGCTGGGGGAGGATTTCATTCTGGCAGCAACCGTCAACCCAGCCTGACACTTTGCTTGTGATGGCCGTCCGATGTGTTAGACATGGGCGCTATGGCCTTTCCCTTTTCTGCCATCGTCGGCCAGGACGAAATGAAGCGTGCCTTGCTGATCAGCGCGGTCGATCCGCGCATTGGCGGGGTGATGGTGTTCGGCGATCGCGGCACGGGCAAGTCCACCGCCGCGCGTGCGCTGTCCGCGCTGCTGCCGCCGATGCTGGCGATTGCCGGTTGCCGCTATAATTGTGCGCCCGAAGAGGCGGATCGCTGCCCCGATCAATGCGGGAGCCGCAAGACCGCCAAGGTACCGGTGCCGTTCGTCGATCTGCCGCTGGGTGCGACCGAGGACCGGGTGCTCGGCGCGCTCGACCTCGAACGCGCATTGGGGCGCGGCGAAAAGGCATTCGAGCCGGGACTGCTCGCGCGCGCACATCGCGGGTACCTCTATATCGACGAGATCAACCTGCTCGAGGATCATCTGGTCGACCTGCTGCTCGATGTTTCGCAATCAGGAGAGAATCTGGTCGAGCGCGAGGGGCTGTCGGTGCGCCATCCGGCCAAGTTCGTGCTGATCGGCAGTGGCAACCCGGAAGAGGGCGAACTTCGCCCGCAATTGCTCGATCGCTTCGGCCTGTCGGTCGAGGTGAAGACCCCGCAGGATATCGAACAGCGCATCGAGATCATGCGCCGCTGCGACGCGCAGGAGCGCGATGCCGCCGCATTCGCCGCCGACTGGGCCGAGGCGGACGCGAAGATCGTCAAGCGCATCGCCAGGGGCAAGAAGGCTTTGCCCAAGGTCGCGATGCCCGATGCGACGCTCGAGGATGCGGCCAGCCTGTGCATCGCGGTGGGGGCGGATGGCTTGCGCGGTGAGCTCACGCTGATGCGCGCCGCGCGGGCCTATGCCGCGCTCGAAGGCGCGAAATCGGCCGAGCGCAAGCATCTGCGCGCGATCGCGCCGATGGCGCTGCGCCATCGTCTCCGCCGCGACGTGCTCGACGAGACGGGATCGACCGCGCGCATCGACCGGGCGCTGACCGAGCTTTTCGGATGACCGACACGCTGATGGCGGCCCGGCTGCTGGCCGCTGCGCCCGCCCGGCTGGGCGGCATCTGGCTGCGCGGGGCAGGGCCCGAGCGCGAGGCGGCGCTGGCGCTGCTGATGGCCGCGTTCGAGGGGCGCGCCGTGCGCCGCGTTCCCGTGCATATCGACGAGGAGCGGCTGTGCGGCGGGCTCGATGTCGCGGCCTCGCTGGCTTGCGGGCAACGGGTCGAGCAGACGGGGTTGCTGCAGGAGGCAGCGGGCGGTCTGCTGGTCGTGCCGATGGCCGAGCGGATGTCGGCGCTGGTCGCGGGGCGGATCGCGCAGGCGATGGATGCCGGTGCAGGGTTCGCGCTGGTGCTGATCGATGACGGCGGCGAGGACGAGGCACCGCCCGTCGCGCTGACCGAGCGGGTGGCGTTCTGGTGCGAGGGGGTGACTGCCCAGAACGTTACAGACGCTGAAAATCTCCCTATGTCCCGAGCCCCTCGGCTGGCTGGCAAGCCAGCCGAAGGGGATGAACTTTCCGGCCACACCGGGAAGTCGAGGGACGTGATCGGAAACGGTGGTGCAAGGTCCCTCGACACGTTCGGGACAAACGGAGGAGGGGCGGTCGTTGCAAGCCTCGCCAATCTCTCCCTTGCCCTGGGCGTCGATTCTGCACGCGCGCTTCTGTTCGCGCAGACCGCGACGCGCCTGCACGCCGAATGGCACGCGCGCGATCCCGGCGACGAAGACCTCGCCTTCACTGCGCGGACGATCCTCGGCCCCCGCGCCACGCGCATTCCGCAGCAGGCGGATGATCAACCGCCTCCACCGCCTGAAGCCGAAGACGAACCGCCACCGGGCGATGCGGAATCCGAGCAGGAACAACACGATCCCGATGTGCTCGACGATCTGGTCCTCGCCGCCGCGCTCGCCTCGATCCCCAAGGATGTGCTGGCGCGGATCGGCGAGGGGCGGAGTGCCCGGCGCGCGACCGGGACAGGCGGGGCAGGGCGCAAACGCGCCTCGCAGCTGCGGGGAAGGCCGCTTGGCGCGCGCCCCGGCCTGCCGCGCGGCGGCGCACGACTGGCGCTGATCGATACCTTGCGTGCGGCGGTGCCGTGGCAGGAAATCCGCCGCCAGCAGGAGGCGGCCGACGCGCCGAAGCGCCTGCGCATCCGCAAGGGTGATCTGCGCATCCGCCGCTTCGAGGAGCGCGCCGAGGCGCTGACCATCTTCGCGGTCGATGCCTCGGGCTCGTCGGCGCTGGCGCGGCTCGCCGAGGCCAAGGGTGCGGTCGAGCTGATGCTGGCGCAAAGCTATGTGAAACGCGCGCAGGTCGCGCTGATCGCCTTCCGGGGCACCGGCGCCGAGCTGCTGCTGCCGCCGACGCGCTCGCTAACGCGCGCCAAGAAGGTGCTGGGCGAGCTGCCCGGAGGTGGCGGCACGCCGCTGGCGCTCGGGCTGGCCGCAGCTTCGGAGCTTGCCGAGACCCAGGCCGCGCGCGGGCGCACACCGTTTGTGGCTCTGCTCACCGACGGCAAGGGCAATATCGACCGGCAGGGCCAGCCGGGCCGCGCGCAAGCGGGCGAAGATGCGCTCGCCGCCGCGCGCCGTTTTGCGCAAGCTGGCACGCAGGCCGTGGTCATCGATATCTCCGCCCGGCCCCAGCCCGAGGCGGCGGCGATTGCAGCCGCGATGCGCGCGCGCTATCTGGCGCTGCCGCGCGCCGATGCGCGGGGGGTAGAGCAGGCGGTCAGCGCGCTGCAGTTCGGGAAAGCATCATGAGTTCGGTTCGCTGGGAGGTCGAGGGGCAGGACTGGCCCAATCGCGAAGTTAGCCGTTTCGTGCGCACCGCGATGCTCGACTGGCACGTCCAGATTGCCGGGCCCGAGGGCGCGCCGGTGCTGTTGCTCGTCCATGGCACGGGCGCGGCGACGCACAGCTGGCGCGACCTGCTGCCGCTGCTGGCGAAGCATTATCTCGTGATCGCGCCCGACATGCCGGGTCATGGCTTCACGCGCGGTCGGATTTCGGGCGGGCAGAGCCTGCCGGGCATGGCGAAGGCGCTGGGCGAGCTGCTGACCAAGCTGGGCCATCCCGCACCGGCGGTGATCGTCGGCCATTCGGCGGGGGCGGCCATCGGCGCGCGGCTGGCGATGGACGCGCGCTGGGATGCAACGCTGATCGGCCTGACACCGGCGCTGATGCCGTTTCCGGGGCTGGCCGCGCGGCTGTTCCCGGCGCTGGCGCGGATGCTGTTCGTCAACCCGTTCACCGCGATGATCTTTGCCCAGATGGCGAGCAGCCGGGGCGAGGTCGCCCGGTTCCTCAAGAAATCGACCGGATCGCGAATCGACGATCTTGGCGTCGATCTCTACCACCGGCTGTTCCGCACCTCGGACCATTGCGCCGGCGCGATCGGCATGATGGCGAACTGGGACCTCGATACGCTCTCGGCCAGCCTGCCCGGACTGACGGGGCGCACGTTGCTGATCCATGGCGGGCGCGATGCGATGGTGCCCGCCGATTCGGTCGAGCGCGCGGGCCATCTGATCCCCGGTGCCGAACTCGCCGTGATTCCCGATCTGGGACATCTGGCGCATGAAGAAGCGCCCGATCGCATCGCCGAGATGATCCTGGCCTTTGCCGCAACCAGCCCTGCCGTGGCGGCCTGACCAGCATGGCGGGGTTGAAGCAGCGCTGGGTCGGCTGGCGCAACAAGGTGATCGGCAATCCCGCCTTCCAGTCCTGGGCATCGCGCTCGATTTTTGCGCGCGGCATATCGCGGGTGCGGGCGCGGCGGCTTTTCGACATCATCGCCGGGTTCACCTATTCGCAGACGCTCTATGCCTGTGTCGAAGGCGGCATCGTGGCGCGCCTGGAACAGGGCGCGGCAAGCTCGGCGGAATTGGGCGCGCTCGCGCGGCTCGGCGAGGATGCGACCTACCGGCTGCTGCGCGCAGCGGCGGCGCTGGGCGTGATCGAAAGCGTCGGCGACGATCTGTGGATGCTCGGCGAACAGGGCGTCGCGCTCACCGGAAATCCCGGGGCGATCGCGATGATCCGGCACCATCACCTGCTCTATGCCGATCTGGCCGATCCCCTGTCATTGCTGCGGGGCGAACGCAGCGAGCCCGGCGCGCTCGCAGGCTATTGGCCCTATGCGCTGGGCGATGGCAGCGAGGGCGAGAACCAGGCAGCGGTCTCGCCCTATTCGCAATTGATGGCGGCATCGCAGCCGATGGTTGCCGATCAGGTGGTGCACGCCTGGCGCTTCGGCCAGCACCGGCGGATGCTCGATGTCGGCGGCGGCGCGGGCGCGTTCATCGCGGCAGTGGCGAAAGCCGCACCGGCGCTCGAATTTGGCCTGTTCGACCTTCCCGCCGTCACCGCGATCGGCGCGCGGCAACTGGGCGAGGCGGGCGTGCGCGTGACCCCGCATCCCGGCGATTTCCGCAATGACCCGATCCCCGCCGGCTATGATCTGATCACGCTGATCCGCATCCTGCATGATCATGACGACGATCTGGCGCAGAGCGTGCTGGTAAAGATACGGGCCTCAATGACCCCTGGCGATACGCTGCTGATCGCCGAGCCGATGGCGGGAACGCCCGGCGCCGAGGCGATGGCGGATGCCTATTTCGGCTTCTACCTGCTCGCCATGGGCTCGGGCCGCGCGCGCACCCCGCAGGAAATCGGGGCGATGCTGGATAAGGCAGGCTTTGCCCGCTGGACCGAACGCCGCACGGGCCTGCCCATCGTCACCCGCGTGATTGCCGCTACGGCCTGACATTCCGCTCATCGCAAGCCACCCGCTTTCCGTCGCGGAACTAATGCGTCTGAATCTGTAAACCTAGATTGACACTAGAGGGCGTTAATATAAGATGACACCTTGATGGAAGGTCCCTCTTCATGGGCCTGTCGCCAAGAACAAGGGGAGCGCGCACGTGCAGGCAATGGCCGTCATTTTCGAAGCGCCGCATCGCCTTGCGCTTCGCTCTCTCGCGCTGAACGCCCCCGAATCGGGCGATGTCGTGGTCGAGATCGCCTGGAGCGGGATCAGCACCGGCACCGAAAAGCTGCTGTTCACCGGCAAGATGCCGAATTTTCCTGGCATGGGCTATCCGCTGGTGCCCGGCTATGAATCGGTCGGCCGCATTGTCGAGTCGGGCAGCGAATGCCGCGGCAGGATCGGCGAATGGGTCTTCGTTCCCGGTGCCAATTGCTTTGCCGATGCGCGCGGCCTGTTCGGCGGATCGGCGCGGCGGCTGGTGGTGCCTTCGGCGCGCGCGCTGCCGATCGACGAGAGCTGGGGCAGCGACGGCGTGCTGTTCGCGCTCGCCGCGACCGCCCTGCACGCGATGGCGGGTGGCGAAGCTCCCGATCTGATCGTCGGGCACGGCATCCTCGGACGCCTGCTCGCCCGGCTCACCATTGCCAGCGGCGCGCCCGCGCCCACCGTCTGGGAAATCGATGCCGAACGCGTCAGCGGCGACCATGGCTATGCCGTGGTGCACCCCGATAGCGACGAGCGCCGCGACTATCGCAGCATCTGTGACGTCAGCGGCGACTCGGCCCTGCTCGACACGCTGATCGGTCGCCTCGCCAAAAAGGGCGAGGTCACGCTCGCCGGCTTCTATCAACAGCCCTTGAGCTTCACCTTTCCCCCGGCGTTCATGCGCGAGGCGCGGATCCGCGTCGCCGCCGAATGGGGTCCGGACGATCTGGTCGCGATCCGCGCAATGGTCTCCAGCGGCGCGCTAAGCCTTTCCGGACTGGTCAGCCATGTCCAGCCGGTCGCCGACGCGCCCGAAGCCTATCCGACTGCGTTCACCGACCCTTCCTGCCTCAAGATGATACTCGATTGGAGCGCTTGCGCATGACGATGCTTGAAAACTCTGGTCCTGATGTGGCTGCCCTGCGCGAGGAAGCCGCGCACGAACCCGATCCCGTCGCCACGGGCCCTGTGACCAAGGAAACGCAGGTCATCGCCATCTATGGCAAGGGCGGATCGGGCAAGAGCTTTGCGCTCTCGAACCTCAGCTACATGATGGCGCAGCAGGGCAAGCGCGTGCTGCTGATCGGCTGCGATCCCAAGTCGGACACCACCAGCCTGCTGTTCGGCGGCAAGGCGTGCCCGACGATCATCGAGACCAGCAGCGCCAAGAAGCTGGCCGGGGAAGAGGTCAAGATCGAGGATGTCTGCTTCCAGCGCGACGGCGTGTTCGCGATGGAACTGGGTGGCCCCGAAGTCGGCCGCGGCTGCGGCGGACGCGGCATCATCCATGGCTTCGAACTGCTCGAGAAGCTCGGCTTCCACGATTGGGGCTTCGATTTCGTGCTGCTCGATTTCCTCGGCGACGTGGTCTGCGGCGGCTTCGGCCTGCCGATCGCGCGCGACATGTGCCAGAAGGTGATCGTGGTCGGATCGAATGACCTGCAATCGCTCTATGTCGCCAACAATGTCTGCAAGGCGGTCGACTATTTCGGCAAGATGGGGGGCAATGTCGGCGTCGCGGGCATCCTGATCAACAAGGATGACGGCACCGGCGAGGCCCAGGCCTTTGCCGAGGCGGTGGGCATTCCGGTGCTCGCCTCGATCCCCGCGAACGAGGACATCCGCCGCAAGTCGGCCAATTACCAGATCATCGGTCGCCCCGACAGCGAATGGGGCCCGCTCTTTGCCGAGCTCGGCCTCAACGTCGCCGAGGCTCAGCCGACGCATCCGCGCCCGCTCACCCAGGACGGGCTGCTCGGCCTGTTCAAGCCCGAGGATACCGGCGGCAATGTCGAGCTGGTCCCCGCGACCCAGGCGGACATGCGCGGCGGCGTGTTTGAGGAAAAGCCCTCGCTCGAAGTGGTGTACGACCAGGTATGAGCGATAGCCCCGCCTTTCCCGCGCCACGCAACCCCGACCGGATCGACCTGGCGGCTGTTCCGGTAGAGGGTGGTTGCGCGTCGAAGGACACCATGCGCGCGGCGGCGGAGCAGGCGGGCAAGGGCGAGGTACTGGCGCGCTATGCGGCGGACTACCCCCAGGGCCCGCACGATCAGCCGCAGAGCATGTGCCCGGCCTTTGGCAGCTTGCGGGTGGGGCTGCGCATGCGGCGCACCGCGACGATCCTGTCGGGTTCGGCCTGCTGCGTCTATGGCCTCACCTTCACCTCGCATTTCTACGGCGCGCGCCGATCGGTCGGCTATGTGCCGTTCAGCTCGGAGACTTTGGTCACCGGCAAGCTCTACGAGGATATTCGCGACGCGGTGCATCTGATGGCCGATCCGGCTTTGTATGACACCGTGGTCGTCACCAATCTGTGCGTGCCGACGGCATCGGGCGTTCCGATCCAGAATTTGCCAAAGCAGATCAACGGCGTACGGATCATCGGCATCGACGTGCCCGGTTTCGGCGTGCCCACCCATGCCGAGGCCAAGGACGTGCTGGCAGGCGCGATGCTCGCCTATGCCCGCAAGGAAGCTTCACAGGGGCCGGTTGCCAGCCCCAGCCATCGACCGGACCGGCCGACGGTGACTCTCCTGGGTGAGATGTTCCCCGCTGACCCGGTTGGCATCGGGCAATTGCTCGAGCCCCTGGGCCTCGCGGCCGGCCCGGTCGTTCCCACCCGCGAATGGCGCGAGCTGTACAGTGCGCTCGATTGCGCTGCTGTCGCCGCGATCCACCCGTTTTACACCGCGAGCATCCGCGAGTTCGAGGCGGCTGGGCGTCCGGTGATCGGTTCGGCACCCGTCGGCGTCGATGGCACGGCGGCCTGGCTCGATGCCGTGGGCGCGGCCTGTGGCATAGCGCAGGACAAGGTCGATGCCGCCAAGGACCGCTTCCTGCCCGCGATCCGCGCGGCGCTCGCCGCCAGCCCGATCCAGGGCCGCATCACCGTTTCGGGTTATGAAGGCTCCGAACTGCTGGTCGCCCGGCTGCTGATCGAAAGCGGCGCGGACGTGCCCTATGTCGGCACCGCCTGCCCCAGGACGCGCTGGTCCGATCCCGACCGCGAATGGCTCGAGGCGCGCGGCGTGCGCATCCAGTACCGCGCCAGCCTGGAACAGGACATTGCCGCGGTCGAGGAATTCCGCCCGAACCTTGCCATCGGCACCACGCCGGTCGTGCAGCACGCCAAGAGCGAGGCGATCCCCGCGCTCTATTTCACCAATCTCATCTCCGCCCGTCCGCTGATGGGTCCGGCGGGCGCCGGTTCGCTCGCGGTCGTGATCAACGCCGCGCTCGCCAATCAGGACCGTTTCAACTGGATGCAGAGCTTTTTCGACGGGGTGGGCACCGACGAGAATGCCGGTATCTGGCGCGACACCCCGGTCGATCGGCCCGAGTTCAAGAAGAAATATGCCTCCCGCATGGCGGGCCTCAACAAGTCCGAGGAGGCGGTGGGCACATGACCCTCATCATCGATCATGACCGCGCAGGCGGTTACTGGGGCGCGGTCTACGCGTTCACCGCGATCAAGGGCTTGCAGGTCATCATCGACGGCCCCGTGGGCTGCGAGAACCTGCCCGTCACCTCGGTGCTGCATTATACCGACGCGCTGCCGCCGCACGAGCTGCCGATCGTCGTCACGGGTCTCGGCGAAGAAGAGCTGGGCAAGACCGGCACCGAAGCTGCGATGCGCCGCGCCTGGCAAACGCTCGATCCCGATCTTCCCGCCGTGGTCGTCACCGGTTCCATCGCCGAGATGATTGGCGGCGGCGTGACGCCCAACGGCACCAATATCCGCCGCTTCCTGCCGCGCACCATCGACGAGGACCAGTGGCAGGCCGCCGACCGCGCGCTGACCTGGCTGTGGACCGAGTTTGGTCCTAAAAAGGTCAAGCCGCTCGCCCCCCGCAAGGAGGGTGTGAAGCCCAAGGTCAACATCATCGGCCCGATCTACGGCACGTTCAACATGCCGAGCGATCTCGCCGAGATCCAGCGGCTCGTCGAGGGCATCGGCTGCGAACTCAACATGGTCTTCCCGCTGGGCAGCCATCTCGCCGATGTGAAGAAGCTCGCGGGCGCAGAGGTCAATATCTGCATGTACCGCGAATTCGGTCGCAACCTGTGCGAGACGCTCGAACGGCCCTATCTGCAGGCGCCGATCGGCCTTGAATCGACCACGCTCTTCCTGCGCAAGCTGGGCGAGCTCACCGGCCTCAACCCCGAACCGTTTATCGACCGCGAGAAGCACACGACGATCAAGCCGCTCTGGGACCTGTGGCGTTCGGTCACGCAGGATTTCTTCGGCACCGCAAGCTTCGGCATCCATGCCAATGAAACCTATGCGCGCGGCATCCGCAATTTCCTCGAGCATGACATGGGGTTGCCGTGCAATTTCGCCTTCAGCCGCACGGCAGGCGTGAAGCCCGACAACGAGGCGGTGCGCCACGCGATCCGCACCAATCCGCCGCTGGTGATGTTCGGCAGCTATAACGAGCGCATGTACATGGCCGAATGCGGCGCGCGCGGCATGTACATTCCCGCGAGCTTCCCCGGCGCGGTGATCCGCCGCCACACGGGCACGCCGGTGATGGGCTATTCGGGCGCGACCTGGCTGGTGCAGGAAGTGTGCAATGCGCTGTTCGACGCGCTGTTCCACATCCTGCCCTTGTCGAGCCAGATGGATGCGGTGGCGGCGACGCCGGCCAGGATCGAGCGCGAACTCGCCTGGACCGATGCGGCCAAGGCGCTGCTCGACCGGCTGGTCGATGCGCAGCCGGTGCTGGTGCGCATCTCTGCGGCCAAGACATTGCGCGACGCTGCGGAGAGGGCAGCGCGGCGTGCAGGCGAAGATTCAGTAACCGAGGTGCGGCTGGTGGAGGAAGCCGTCGCACAGAATATGGGTGAGGTCGCGTGAGCGTCTTGTCCAGTCATCGGCCTTGGGACGGGGCCTCCAATATCCGCGTCGGGTTCGCCCGCACGGATAATCGCCTGGAAGGCGCCCACGCGGCGTTCTTCCAAATCTGGAAGCTAAGGAGAATATCTCATGGCAGATGAAGGGATGGGTCCCACGACCTACCTCACAGAAAGCGAGGCGAAGGAGTTCCACAAGCTCTTCGTCGCCAGTTTCGCTTTCTTCACCATCGTCGCGATCATCGCGCACGTACTGGTTTGGCAATGGCGCCCCTGGTTCCCGGGCACGCCCGGCTATGAAGCGACATCGAGCCTCGACCCGGTGACCGACGTTCAGCTCAGCTAAGAAGGAAACCTGATCATGCATAGAATGTGGCAATCATTCGACGGCAACAGGATCCTGACTGCGCTCGCGGTCTTCCTGTTCGTCCTCGCACTTCTCATCCACTTCATCCTGTTGAGCACAAATCGCTACAACTGGCTGGAGCCCCCTATGCCGGCAGCTGCACCTGCGGCGGTTGCTGCGGCATCGGCGATTACACCCTGACCTAAGGGTTAAGCCAGTGTGTTGCCTTGCCAGGCGATGAGGGCGGACCTGTGGAACCGGTTTTCACCGGTCCGCCCCTTTCACTGGATGCATGAGAACAAACGAGCCCCCGCATACGGGGAATAATCATTCACGCTCGCCGCACAGCATCGCGGCGGCGAACGAAGGAGTCTGGCAATGGCGCTCTTGAGCTTCGAGAGAAAATATCGCGTCAGAGGCGGAACATTGGTCGGCGGGGATCTGTTCGATTTCTGGGTCGGGCCATTTTATGTCGGCTTCTTCGGGATCACGACGCTGTTCTTCGCCTCGCTCGGCACTGCGCTCATCTTCTACGGTGCGTCGCAGGGTGGAACCTGGAACCCCTGGCTGATCAACATCGCGCCGCCGGACCTGAAATATGGCCTCGGCCTCGCGCCGCTGAAGGAAGGGGGATTGTGGCAGATCATCACGGTCTGCGCGATCGGAGCGTTCGTCAGCTGGGCCTTGCGAGAGGTCGAGATCTGCCGCAAGCTGGGCATGGGCTATCACGTGCCTGTCGCCTTCGGCTTCGCGATCTTCGCCTATGTGACGCTGGTGGTGTTCCGCCCGTTCCTGCTGGGCGCCTGGGGACATGGCTTCCCCTATGGCATCTTCAGCCACCTCGATTGGGTGTCGAACGTTGGCTACCAATATCTGCATTTCCACTACAACCCGGCGCACATGCTCGCCGTGTCGTTCTTCTTCACCACCACGCTCGCGCTTTCCATGCACGGCGCGCTGGTCCTTTCGGCCACCAACCCGGCCAAGGGTGAGGAAGTCAAATCACCCGAATATGAAGACACCTTCTTCCGCGACCTGATCGGCTATTCGGTCGGCACGCTCGGCATCCACCGCGTGGGCCTGCTGCTGGCGCTGAACGCCGGGTTCTGGAGCGCAGTGTGCATCATCATATCCGGACCGTTCTGGACCCGCGGCTGGCCCGAATGGTGGACGTGGTGGCTCAACCTGCCGATCTGGATGTGAGAGGGGTAATCATCATGGCAAGCTACCAAAATATCTTCACCCAGGTCCAGTTGCGCGGGCATCCCGAAATGGGGATGCCGCACAAGGACGACAGCGAACCGCGTATCCCGCTTACCGCCTATAGCTACTGGATGGGCAAGCTGGGCCAGGCGCAGCTCGGGCCGCTCTATCTCGGCAAGCTGGGTCTCGCATCGCTGCTGTTCGGCGGCCTGTCGATCGCGATCATGGGTCTCAACATGCTGGCTTCGGTCAACTGGAACCCCAATCGCTTCCTCAAGGAATTCTTCTGGCTGGCGCTCGAACCGCCGGGTCCGGAATGGGGCTTCTCGGTCTATGTGCCCCTGGCCGAAGGCGGCTGGTGGATCATCGCGGGCTTCTTCCTGACCGCCTCGATCCTGCTCTGGTGGGCCCGCACCTATCTCCGCGCCAAGGCGCTGGGCATGGGAACGCACATCGCCTGGGCCTTTGCGAGCGCGATCTGGCTGTATCTGGTGCTCGGCATCATCCGCCCGTTCCTGCTCGGCAGCTGGTCGGAAGCCGTGCCCTTCGGCATCTTCCCGCACCTCGACTGGACCGCCGCCTTCTCGATCCGTTACGGCAACTTGTTCTACAATCCGTTCCATGCGCTTTCGATCGCCTTCCTCTATGGCTCCACCTTGCTTTTTGCGATGCACGGCGCCACAATTCTGGCCGTGGGTCGCTATGGTGGCGAGCGCGAGATCGAGCAGATCTACGATCGCGGAACGGCCAGCGAACGCGCCGGACTTTTCTGGCGCTGGACCATGGGCTTCAATGCCACCATGGAATCGATCCATCGTTGGGCCTGGTGGTTTGCGGTGCTGACCACACTTACCGGCGGCATCGGCATCCTGCTCACCGGCACGGTTGTCGATAACTGGTATCTCTGGGCTCAGGAGCATGGTTTTGCCCCTGCCTATCCCGATACCGGTGTTGTTGATCCGAGCACGAGTTTCGTCGCACCCGATCCGGTGCCGGCGGAACCGAGCCTGATGGCTGCGGACCCTGGCGCTGCTGCGCCTGCGGCTCCCAGCCCGGCAGAAGGGAACTGACAGCCATGTTGACCCTATCCAAACTCACCACCATGGGGGCGCTGGCCGTGGCCGCGCTCTCGCTCGGGGCCTGTGACATCGGCCCCAAGACGTCCGAACAGGGCGGTTTCCGGGGAACCGGCATCGCCCAGATCAGCGATCCTGACAACAAGATCGATCCCGGTACCGTTCCGCCGCCTCCCTATGAGCTGCCGCCCCCATCGGGGCCGAAGGCGAGCGAGGTATATCAGAACGTCAAGGTTCTTGGCCATGTCAGCCAGGAAGAGTTCGACTATACCATGGCGGCGATCACCCAGTGGATCGTGCCTGCCGATGCCCCGCCCGAACAGGCCGGGTGCAACTACTGCCACAATGCCGAAAATCTGGCGGACGACAGCAAATATACCAAGGTTGTCGCGCGCCGGATGATCCAGATGACGCAGAACATCAACCAGAACTATTCGGACCACGTCAAGAAGACCGGCGTGACCTGCTATACCTGCCATCGCGGCAATGCAGTGCCGAAATATGTCTGGACCGATCCCAAGCCCAGCGACGGGCGTCTGATGGGCAACAAGCGTGGCCAGAACACGCCGAGTCCGGTCACCGCTTATGCTTCGCTGCCGCTCAGCACGGTCAGCATGTATCTGGGGCTCGATGCCAAGGCGGCGCGGGTGCAGTCGAAGACCCGGCATCCCACGACGCTCAATCTCAAGGGCACCAAGGATGCAGAGGCCAATTATGCGATCATGATGCACCTGTCGCGGTCGCTGAACGTCAACTGCACCTATTGCCACAACAGCCGCGCCTTTGCGCAATGGGGCCAGTCGAGCCCGCAGCGCGCCCAGGCCTGGTATGGCCTGCAGATGGTCAAGAACGCCAACCAGGAATATATCCACCCGCTGACCAGCGTGTTCCCGGCCAACCGGCTGGGTCCGCAGGGCGATCCGTACAAGACCAATTGCGCAACCTGCCACCAGATCCAGCGCAAGCCGCTGGGCGGTGCCCAGATGGCCAAGGACTATCCGGCGCTGCTGACGCTCGGGCCCAAGGGTGTGGTGCCTGGCGCCGCGCCTGCGGGAACGGCTCCGGCCATGCCCGGCATGCAGGCGCCGGCTCCGGCAGCGGCGGCAGCCGCACCGGCTGCGGCTGCAGCGGCTGGGAATTGACGATCTGAAATCCTCCCCGAGCTTGTCTCGGGGAGGGGGACCGCCGACCGCAAGTCGGTGGTGGAGGGGAAGCAAGATGGCATGACGTTCATGGTCTGCACTTCACCGCTGCCCCTCCACCGCCCGCTTCGCGGGCGGTCCCCCTCCCCCAGCAAGCTGGGGGAGGATTTTTGATCGAGTAAGCGCTCATGCACCTGTTCGAAGCCCTGGTTGTCCTCCACGTCATCTGCGGGGCGACCGGGCTGATCGCGTTCTGGGTGCCGATTGCGTCGCGCAAGGGCGGGCAGGCGCATCGCAAATGGGGGCGGGTGGCAACGCTCGCCTTTATCGGGGCAGGCATATTGGCCATCGCGATGGCGCTGCTGTCGCTTTACGGGCCGGAAAAGCGGCTGCCGATGATCACCGACCGCGTGCTGTTCGACGGGCTGTTCGGCTGGATGATGCTCTATCTCGGCATGCTGACCATCGGCTTTGCGGTCTATGGCCTTGCTGTCGTCCGCCATCGCGCCAACCGCGCGGCCTTGCGCGCGCCGCATTATCTCGCGCTGTTCGGCGCGGTGATCGCCTCGGCTGCATGGTGCGGCTATTACGGCCTGATGATCGGCCAGCCGCTGATGGCTGCGCTCGCCGTGATCGGGCTGACCGCGGTGGCGACGCAGCTCTTCTATGTCTGGCGACCCAGCGCCCCGGCGCGCGCGCATGTGCCCGAACATTTCCGCGCGCTGCTCGGCATGGGCATATCGGCCTATACCGCGTTCCTTTCGGTCGGGCTCATCCGGCTGGTGCCCGATCATGTGTTCAATCCCCTGATCTGGGCGGTGCCGAGCGTGATCGGGGTGAGCCTGATCCTGCGCTATACGCTGGCCCACCGGCCGAAGGCGGGCAGCGCGACCAGGTCCGTGCAGCGGCGGCAAGCATAGGAGGCGCGGATGAAGGACTGGATCGTCAACAATCTGGGCATCATCGAGATGCTGATGTCGGGCGTGCTGGTACTCGGCTTCTGCGCCTGGCAGTATTGGAGCGTGAGCAGGCCCGACAAGGGGGAGTAGGGGGTGCGCCCTAACCACCTCCGCTCAGCCTGAGCCTGTCGAAGGCCCCGCTCCGCTGGCTCCGTCTTACTCCTCGTCATTCCCGCGCACGCGGGAATCCCGCTTCGGCTCTGCATTTCCCAGAAAGCGGGACCCCCGCCTTCGCGGGGGTAACGGCAGTCATATCGCGACCGTCCGCGCGGGGCCTTCGACAGGCTCAGGCTGAGCGGGGTGGGGTGCTGGTGCGGGTTCCGAGTGTGCAAGGTGCGGGGGGCTGGAAGGGTTGCGTTGAGGGCACCGAGCTTCAACCCCCTACCGCTCCTTCTTCTTGGTCGGCGCGTTGAAATCGGCCGGTTTGCCCGCGATCCAGGTCAGGAACTTGGCGATCTCGGGATGCTGACGCAACGCCTCCACATCCTCGCCGACCCGCCCCAGTTCGGCATTGGTGAAATGCGCGTGGATCGTGCGGTGGCAGATCGGGTGCACCGCCACGCGCGCCTTGCCGCCCTTGGCCTTGGGCACCGGATGGTGCCACTCGATCAGCTCGCCAAGATCCCGACCGCACAACCAGCAGGGCTCGGGCGGCGGAGCTTCGGCTTCATCTTCCTCGTCTTCCCAGGCGCGGCGTTTGGGCATCAGCGCATCAATCCGCCGTCGGACCGTTGCCTGGGCCGAGCAGATCGATGACCGCGGTCACCATCGCCTCGGTCGCCAGCGTGATCGATTCGCGCGGGGCTACCTTGAAGAAAGGGCTGTGATGCGCCGGCAGCGTCAGCTTGCCCGCCTTGGCCGCATCGATATCCGCCTGCGGCGTGCCGCCGACATTGAAATACAGGCCCGGCACATCGGTATTGGGCGCGACGAAATAGGCGAAGTCCTCAGCCCCCATGCCGGTCTGCGGCTCGTTGGTCAGCAGCGCGTCCTGGCCAAAGCGGCGCGCAAAGGTCTTGGTGATCCGCTCGGTCAGCGGCTTGTCGTTGACCGTCACCGGGGTCGATTCAAAGCCGACCTTGACCTGGGGCAGCTTGTCCTCGGGCAGGCCGTTCAGCCGTCCGACATTCTCGGCAATGCGCTTGATCCCGTCGAGCAGCTTCTTGCGCACCGCATTGTCGTTCGACCGGACGGTGATCTGCAGCTCGGCCTTGTCCGAGATGATGTTGTGCTTGAAGCCTGAATGGAACGAGCCAACCGTCACTACCCCGGCTTCGAGCGGCGAGATTTCGCGCGAGACCAGGGTCTGCAGCGCCATCACGATCTCCGCCCCCATGACAATCGGGTCCTTGCCCATATGCGGATAGGCGCCGTGCGTGCCGACGCCGAAAATGGTGATGTCGACCGAGTCCGATGACGAGGCGGTGAGGCCCGGCTGAATCTCGATCTTGCCCGTGGGCGTCCCGGCGGAGACGTGGAAGGCGAGCGCGTAATCGGGCTTGGGGAAGCGGGTATAGAGGCCGTCCTGCATCATCTTGGCCGCGCCGCCGATGCGCTCTTCCGCCGGTTGCGCGACGAAAACCACGGTGCCCTTCCACTGGTCCTTCATCGCGGCAAGGCGGCGCGCGGTGCCGATCATCGAGGTGATGTGCGTGTCGTGCCCGCACGCGTGCATCACCGGCTTTTCGGTGCCGTCGATATCGACCTGTTTGACTTTGGAGGCATAGGGCAGGCCGCTATCCTCGGCGAGTGGCAGGCCGTCCATGTCGGCGCGCACCATGATCACCGGGCCGTCGCCATTCTTCAGGATGCCGACCACGCCTGTCACGCCGACGCCTTCGGTCACCGTGGCTCCGGCGGCGCGCAGCTCGGCCGCGATGATCTTCGCGGTGCGGGTTTCCTTGAACGACAGTTCGGGATTGGCGTGGAAATCGAGGAACAGCTTTTCGAGCTTCGCGTCATAATCGCTCGCCACCGCCTTGCCGAGCGCATCCTGTGCCTGCGCCGGTGCGAAGAGCGCGAGTGCCATCGCGCTGCCGATCAGGCCGAAAGCCGTTGCTCTGTTCATCGATTTCCCCTTTTTCCCCAAGGCGTTCCTGCGCCGTTTGCGCGACTATAGCGCCTGCCTTCGCGGAATCTATCGTCATTCCCGCACAAGCGGGAATCCCGCTTCTGTCCGATAGTTGAAGCGAAGCGGGACCCCCGCTTTCGCGGGGGTGACGATGTTGGGGGTCTCCAGAATTCAGCTCAATCCGCCGGACCTACCTTGAACGCGCAAAGCTTGTTGCCGTCAAGGTCGCGAAAATAGGCGCCGTAAAACGCCTGGTCACCCTCGGGGCCGCGCAGGCCGGGTTTGCCCTCGCAGGTGCCGCCGAGTTCGAGCGCCTTGGCGTGGAGCATGTCGACCTTGGACCGCGCATCCATGGCCAGTGCGATCATCATGCCGTTGCCCACCGTCGCCGGCTCGCCATTATAGGGCCGGGTGATCGCGATGCCCGGCGTGCCCCAGGCGGTGCCGAACAGCGTGAAGCCGTTCTCTTCCATCCGCATCAGCTCGCTGCCGCCCAGCGCGCCGACCAGCCCCGCATAAAAGCCGCGCGCCTTGTCGAGGTCGTTCGATCCGACGGTGACATATCCGATCATTTTTTTCTCCTGTCCGTCTGGCCCGACTCAGGCCAGTTGCAGAACGAAACTTATCACGGACATATGTCGAGGCAATGACCTATCGGGTAATCCTCCGCATTTCCGGTGCTGATCCGCACCACGCCCTCGCCGCTTGCACGGTTGACCCACAAACCTGCGCGCAGCCCATAGGCCTCGCCCGGATGGCCGATCCACACCGATCCGTCGGGTTTCTCGATCCGCTGCACGCCGAGCCCGAAGGCCTGGAAATAACCGCGATCGTCATCGCCATTGCTGCCGTCGAAGCGCCATTGGGCGCGGGTGAGCTCGGCGAAGGACTCGGGGGTGAGCAGCCCGTCGCCGCCGTTCAGCAGCATCTGGCCCAGCCGCGCGAGTCCTCCGGCAGAAATGCGCATGCCGCCCTGCGGGCTGAACGCGGAGCCGTTCTTGCCGGGCGTGTACAGTTCGATATCGCAGCGGCCATCGCTGGCGGGCACATAGGCGCACTGATCGGGCGCGCCGATCCAGTCGTCGCGCGCGATCGTACCATCGGGATTGTAGAGCGTGATCGCGGTCTTCGCCGCGCCCGGCTTGCAGCCCGACCAGTTATAGCAGGCGGGAATGGCAAGCGGATCGAATAGCTCTTCCGCCATGATCCGGTCGAACCTTTTGCCGCTCGCGGCCTCCATCACCGCCGCGATGACGGGAAAGTTGACATTGGCATAGCGGAAATAGCCGCCTGGGGCGTGGTCCGCATCCCAGGCCTCCGGCCTAGCGAGCAGATCGGCAAGGCTGGCATCGAGCGGAATGAAATAGCCCGCATCGTCCTTCAGCCCCGACTGGTGCGACAGCAGCAGCCTGAGCGTAATCTTCTGCGCCGGGAACTGCGGATGGGCGATGCGCCAGCCGAGATAGAGCGACACGTCGCGGTCGAGATCGAGCACCTGCTTGTCGACCAGCCGCATCACCGCGACGCCGACCGCGAGCTTGGAGATCGAGGCGATGCGCACCGGATCGTCGAGCGTCGCCTCGCGCAGGCTCGGTCGGTGGGCGAGGCCGGTGACCTTGCCGCGATCAAGCCGGTCGGCGGTGAATTTCAGCTCGATGCGGACATTGTCATCGGTCTGGGCGTGGGCGGGGGTGTGGGGCGCCGCTGCCAACATCACCGCCAGCATCGTCATTCCCGCGAAGGCGGGAATCCCGCTTTTGCGCCACAGCTGCTCTAAGAAGCGGGACCCCCGCCTGCGCGGGGGTGACGAGACAGGCTTCATTGGATCGGCAATCAGGCCTTGCATTCGCCGATGCGCTTGCCGCTGTTCTTCGCCTTCATCGTCATGCTGCCGAACTCCTTGGAGCTCATCACCATATCCATCTGCATGTCATAGCTGGTCGCGGTATACGTTCCGGTCAATTTGATGTCACCTTGCTGGCCCGGCTGCTTGCCCTTGCAGGCAATGACTGCATTGACCTTGCCGTCGGACAGATCGAGCGTCTTGTAGGCACATTCACCACTATCGGCTCCGGCGAGGAAGTCCGCGCCAGGCTTGCTGGCCTGTTCCTTGGTCAAGCAGTTCTTCACGGCTTGCGGTTTGCCGACCTGCTGCTTCATGGCGTCCTGAAGCTGGGGCGGCATCTTGCTCTTGGCAAAATCAACGTCGAGCATCTCGACCTTGTTCTCCCACTCGCCGGGGCTGAACTTGATCGATTCGGCTTCTCTGGCCACCTCTTCCTTGCTGATCTTGCCGTCGCCATCCTTGTCTGCGCCGCCGCCGCCGCTGCACGCGGCCAGCGCCAGCAGCGGCAGGGCCAGGATCGAAACAGTCTGCATCTTCATGGGGAATTCTCCGTTGGGGCCAGGTGCCATCAGGGGATGCGCGACCGCATGTCCGTGTTGGCAGGCGACCCTAAAGATGCACCCCGGCCAATGCAATCGCATCCCCGCCCTTGCACCGGTGGCCCCGCCTCCGCATATCCTTGGCCATGGCTGAACTGGTAATCCGACGCGGGCTGGAAGAGCCGCAAACCGATGGCACCTTCGTGCCGCACAAGCCGCAGCGGCCCGAAAAGGCCGAGGGCGGGAAGCGCTTCAAGCTGGTCAGCGAATACACGCCTTCGGGCGACCAGCCGACCGCGATCAGGGAACTGGTCGAAGGCATCAAGGCGCAGGACCGCGACCAGGTGCTGCTCGGCGTCACCGGATCGGGCAAGACCTTCACCATGGCGCAGGTGATCGAACAGACCCAGCGGCCTGCCTTGATCCTTGCGCCGAACAAGATCCTCGCCGCGCAGCTTTATGGCGAGTTCAAGAGCTTCTTCCCCGAAAACGCGGTCGAATATTTCGTCAGCTATTACGATTATTACCAGCCCGAAGCCTATGTGCCGCGCAGCGACACCTATATCGAGAAGGAGTCGAGCGTAAACGAGGCGATCGACCGGATGCGCCACTCGGCGACGCGATCGCTGCTCGAGCGCGACGACGTGATCATCGTCGCCTCGGTGTCGTGCATCTACGGCATCGGCTCGGTCGAGACCTATTCGGCGATGATTTTCGACATCAAGGCGGGCGAAAGCGTCGACCAGCGCGAGCTGATCCGCAAGCTGGTCGCGCTGCAATACAAGCGCAACGATGCGAGCTTCACCCGAGGCAATTTCCGCGTGCGCGGCGATACGCTCGAACTGTTCCCGTCGCATTACGAGGATGTCGCCTGGCGCATCTCGTTCTTCGGCGACGAGGTCGAATCGATCGCCGAGTTCGATCCCTTGACCGGCAAGCCCGGCGCGAAGCTCTCCCAAGTGCGCGTCTATGCGAACTCGCACTATGTCACGCCGGGTCCCACGATGCAGCAGGCCGCAGCCGCGATCCGCTTCGAGCTCACCGAGCGATTGAAGGAGCTCGAGGCCGAAGGGCGGCTGCTCGAGGCGCAGCGGCTCGAGCAGCGCACCAATTTCGATCTCGAGATGATCGCCGCGACCGGAAGCTGCGCAGGCATCGAGAACTATTCGCGCTTCCTCACCGGGCGCCTGCCGGGCGAGCCGCCGCCGACGCTGTTTGAATATCTGCCCGAAAACGCGCTGCTGTTCATCGACGAGAGCCACCAGACCGTGCCGCAGATCGGCGCGATGGCGCGCGGCGACCATCGGCGCAAGCTGACGCTCGCCGAATATGGCTTCCGCCTGCCGAGCTGTATCGACAACCGCCCGCTGCGCTTCAACGAATGGGACGCGATGCGCCCGCAAACGGTCAGCGTTTCGGCCACGCCCGGCAATTGGGAGATGGAACAGACCGGCGGCGTGTTCGCCGAACAGGTCATCCGCCCCACGGGCCTGATCGACCCGCCGGTCGAGATCAAGCCGGTCGAGGAGCAGGTCGACGATCTGATCGCCGAGTGCAAGAAGGTCGCCGCCGCAGGATATCGCACGCTCGTCACCACGCTGACCAAGCGTATGGCCGAGGATCTCACCGAGTATATGCACGAGGCGGGGATCAAGGTCCGCTACATGCACTCGGACGTCGAGACGCTGGAGCGCATCGAGCTGATCCGCGATCTGCGCATGGGCGTGTATGACGTGCTGATCGGCATCAACCTGCTGCGCGAGGGACTCGATATTCCCGAATGCGGGCTGGTCGCGATCCTCGATGCCGACAAGGAAGGTTTTTTGCGCAGCGAAACCTCGCTGATCCAGACGATCGGTCGTGCTGCGCGCAACGTGGAAGGACGCGTGATCCTCTATGCCGACCGCATCACCGGCAGCATGGAGCGCGCGCTCAACGAGACCAACCGCCGCCGCGAGAAGCAGATCGCCTATAACGAGGCGCACGGCATCACGCCTACGACGATCAAGCGCAATATCGGCGACATCATCGCGCATGTCGCGAGCAAGGACAGCGTGCTGGTCGACACCGGCGTCGACGACCGCCCGCACATGGTCGGCCACAACCTGCGCGCCTATATCGAAGACCTCGAAAAGAAGATGCGCGCTGCGGCGGCCGATCTGGAATTCGAGGAGGCAGGAAGGTTGCGCGACGAAATCCGCAAGCTGGAGGCGGAGGAACTGGGCCTTCCGGTCGAGCAAAGGGTAGCTGCGCCTAAGGGCAGGGCGACCGAAGGCAAGCCGGGCACGCGCAAGATGCGCTACGGGAAAACGCAACGGAAGTTTTGAGAGATAAGTTATCCACGAAAGCGGATCCACTATGACATAAGCTTGGCTTTACGGAGAAACACCGATGGTCAAGCCCAGCAAACTCTATCAGCAACTCGTCGCAGGCCGTGCAGGCATTATTTCGTTCCGAGATTTCGTGCGGTTGCTCGAAGCGTTCGGCTTTCGTCACCACCGCACCGATGGCAGCCACCATGTCTATGGGCATCCAAAGTTCGAACGGCCGCTGATCATCCAGCCGATCGGCAAGGATGCCAAAGCCTATCAAGCCGCCCAGTTTCTTGATATGGTTGAGCAGGCAGGCCTTGAGATGGATGAATGATGCAGCACCATTATCACATCAACGTATTCTGGTCGTCAGAGGACAATTGCTGGATCGCCGACGTTCCCGATCTCAAGCCTTGCTCCGCGCACGGAGACACGCCGGTCGAAGCGATTTCAGAGGCCGAAGTCGCTATCGGGATGTGGCTCGATTACGCTCGCGAAAAGGGGCACCCCATTCCCGAGCCCCGCTATCGCCCGGCGATTTATGCGGTCAGGGCGGCTTGATTCTTGGATTTTAATTCTCCAGCCTATCCAAACATGGCTTTGGCTTGCGCGCTACATGACGGCGGTAACCGCAGGTGCTGGAAAACTGCATAAGCTTGGCTTTACGGAGAAGCCAGGATGATACGTTCCAGAAACCGAGAAGGTCTGGCTCCGCTCACCCAGCCGCAAGCTGCCGCCGGACATTCAGCAAACTGCCTTGCGCAAGCTTTTGCAGATCGATTCCATCGAGCAGCTTCAGGAATTGCGCGTCCCACATGGCAACAGGTTTGAGCAGTTGAAAGGTTATCAACCGTTGCGATATCGTCTCCGGATCAACGACCAGTGGCCGATCACGTTCAACTGGTCTGACGGAGACGCGCATAATGTCCGGATCGAGGACTATCATTGAGGATGATGACCGGCTGGATAATATCCATCCCGGCTCGATCCTGCGCGAGGATTTCCTGATCGGAAGCGAAATTCCAGCGGTTGAAGTGGCCGATGGGGCCGGCATCCCGCTGGAAACCATAGACGCCTTGCTTGCGGGAATCCGGCCGATCGATGCGGATATTGATCTGAGGCTGGCGCGCTATTTCGGGATGTCCGAGGGCTTTTTCCTCGGGCTTCAGATTGATTTCGACGTCGAGGAAGCCAAGCGGGCGATCGGCAGCGAGCTCGACCGCATCGTGCAGCGCGCCGCCTGAGGCTCTTGCCATCCGCCGCGAAAAGCGGCACCCCGTGATCCAGCGGGTCGCACCGTGGCTCCGTGCATTCCGGCGGGGCAAGACTGATCGGACGTCCTGCATGGCCTTGCAATTTTTCTCCCGTTTCGCCGTCGGCGCAGCCGCGCTGGCTTCGCTCGCTGCGCCCGCGCATGCTCAAAGTTTGTCGGACAAGGAAGGCTATAACGCCCTGCTCAGCTGCGCGGCGTTCTTTTCGGCGGCGGCCGCCATCACCGATGGCGACAAGAAGACCAGCGGCGAGGCGACCGAGCTGGCGACGGCGTTCATGACCGGCGCGATGCTGCTCGCACCGGGCGGCAATCAGGACCGCGCCGAAAAGGAATTGCAGGAGCAGACCGAGGTCTTCGCCGTTGCGATGGTGGCCGACGACAAGGGCATGACCCAGGATCTCGACGAGCTGGCGGATGGTTGCAGCACGTTGGGCGAGAACTATCTGCCCGAGGTCATCGCACGCGCCGGCGAGTAGTGTGCAGCCTCAGCCGACCAATGCGGTCAATGTATCGACGGTAAGCACCTGGGGCAGAATCACCGGCGCCTGGCCCGGTGCATACCAGACATAGAGCGGCACGCCCGAGCGGCCCTGTGCTTCCAGATAGCGGCTGATCTCGGCATCGCGCCGGGTCCAGTCGCCTTCGAGCACCACCACGCCCGCCTTTTTGAACGCCGCTGCGGTCGCCTCGCGCTGGATTGCGGCGGCTTCGTTCGCCTTGCAGGTGATGCACCAGTCGGCAGTGAAATAGGCGAAGACCGGCCTGTTGGCGGTTCGGAGCTCGGCGAGCTTCGCCTCGCTGAACGGCTGGGCGGGAAGAGTGGCACTCGCGGCGCGGGCCGATCCGTTCGGCGCGGCCTCGGTCGGCAAGGCGACGATGGCAGCGACGGCAACCGCCAGCGACGGGACAAGTGCGATCCAGCCACTCCTGCCCGCGCCCTGCCGCGCGCCCAGCCACCAGAGCAGCAGCGCCAACGTCATTGCGGCGGCAAGGCCGAACAGCACGCCGGTATTGCCCGTCTGCTGGCCGAGCAGCCAGACCAGGGCGAGCGCGGTCAGGAACATCGGGACCGCCATGATGCGGCGGAACGTCCCCATCCACGCGCCCGGCCGGGGCATCATCCGGCGCAGCGCGGGCACGAAGCCGATCGCGAGAAAGGGTAGCGCGAGCCCGAGGCCCAGCCCGGCAAAGACGAGCAGCGCGGCAGGCACGGGCAGGATCAGCGCGGTGCCCATCGCGGCGGCCATGAACGGCGCGGTGCAGGGCGTCGCGACAAAGGCTGCGAGCGCGCCGGTCCAGAACGATCCCGCCGCGCCCTGTTTCTGCGTCAGGCTGCCCCCCGCCGAGACGGTCGCGAACTCGAACAGCCCCGCGAAGTTGAACGCTATGGCGGTGACCAGCAGGAGCAGCGCCAGAATGATGCGCGGGTCCTGCAGCTGGAACGCCCAGCCGATCTGCTCTCCGCCCGCGCGCAGCGCAAGCAGCAGTCCACCCAGCCCGAGGCACACCAGCACGATGCCCCCGGTATAGGCGAGCGCATCGCGCCGCGCCGCGCGTTCGTCGCCGCCCGCCTTGGCCAGGCTGATCGCCTTGAGGCTGAGGATAGGGAAGACGCAGGGCATGATGTTGAGCAGCAGCCCGCCGAGCAGCGCGCCGCCGAGTGCGGTGGCGAGCAGCACGAGCATGTCGCCCTCGGCTCTTGTGGTACCGGCGGCGCTGTCGATCCGCGTGCCGCCGGGGGTGACGGCCCCCGGTTTCGCCACCAGATCGAGCCCCATATGCTCGCCAATGCGCAGCACGCCGCCGATTTCAGCAGCATCGCTGCCCGCGACCTCGGTCTCGACGATCAGCCGGTCACCGTCGCGGAAAAAGGCCTGGGGTGCGCGATAGCTGAGCGCCTTGTCGGTGCGCGCGAAGAAATGCGGGGCGTCGATCGCACCGGCGGCGGGGAAGGGGATGGCGATGCGCAGGATCTTGCCGGCGCGGGCAAATGTCGCTTCGGAGCCAAGCGGGGCGGGCAGCCGCTGCCGCCAGGCGTCGAAGCGGGCCCGCGCAGCCTTGTCGATGCCGCCCTTGCCGACGGTCAGCCGAGTGGTCAGCGTCGCGCTTTCGGGCACGCAGATCTCGTCGGTGCACGCCAGCCAGTCGGCCTTGACGCTGATCGGCAGCACCGTGCCGGGGGCGAGCGCGGGATCGAGCTTCAGCGCGACCAGCGGCGCATAAGGGCCTTCATAGACATGGTTCATCAGCCCGGCGATGATCAGCGTCTCCGGCACGGGATAGCGAAGCTCGCCAACCGTCACACCTTTCGGCAGCGTCCATTCGAGCGTCATGCCGAGCCCGGCATCGCCCGGATTTTCCCAATATCCGTGCCAGCCCTTTTTTGGCGTCATGGCAAAGGCGAGATCGACGGTGCTGCCGGGCGCAGGATCGGCGCTTTCGGCGACCAAGGACGCGGCGATATTGTTCGGCCCGCGCTGGAGCGGCTGGGCGGCAGCGGGCAGGGCAAGCGCCAGCAGGAAGATAGCCCAAAGGGTCCGGAAAACAGCCAGCATCATCGCCGCCATGTAGAAGGTTTGCGGGCCAAAACCAATGGCCGTTCGGTGAACGTTTCGCTTTGCGGAACCCGGTGGTTACCGCTGGTCGTAGGCGCTCAAACCCTTGCCCAACCGGTTCTCGCCCAGAGGGATGCGGTCACGGCTCCAGTTGGCGACGAACCAGGTGGCGCGATCGACGCCGGGGGCAAGGCTGGCGTCATTGCCGTAGATCTGCAGCCCTGCGGAGCTGTAGCTGCGACCTTCGGCCGCGACAGCGATGAACGCCGACCAGTTTTCCTTGTTCTGACCCTGGACGAAGATGTTGCGGGTGATCTCGCCGCTCGCGCCGCCGGGCAGGTCGATCATGTAGTTGGTGCCATTGCCCTGGCTGTCGTCGAAGCTCGAATCGGTAATCGATACCTGCGCAGCACGGCTCTTCACATAATGGCCGCCCTGGCCGCGTTCGAAGCGCGAGCGGGTGACGGTGAGCGATCCGTAATCGCCGATATAGATCGAATGCGCGCAATCCGAGGCGCAGATGCCGAGGCCCGAAAAGCTCGACTTGTCTATGACGATCCGTCCGCCCGGATTCTGGGCCGTGAGAATGCCCTGCTGGCTGTTGCGGAACAGGCTGTTGAAGACGCTGAGATCGCCCCATTCCAGCCTGATGCCGGCACCGTTCTCATCGGGCACGCCGATATTCTGGAAGATCAGCCCCTCGACCCGCGCGCTGCGGCCGCGCAGCACCAGCGTCGCCTTGCTTTCGCATACACCGCCGTCGAAGATCGCGGTGCCGGGGGTGGCGGCGCGATAGGTGATGTTGCCCGCCTCCTGCACCGCGCAATCGCGCCAGATGCCGGGCGCGACCTCGATCGTGCCGGTGCCGCCGCCGATCTTGTTCACGGCATCGGAAAGCGAGCGATAGGTCTTGCCGGTCTCGGCGATGCGATAGGGCATGGGACGCTGCTGCGCGAACAGGGGAAGGGCACTGATCAGGGCCAGCGCGGCGACAAGGATGATGCGAAGCGTGGTCATGCCCAATGTCATACCATGCTCGCTGGGAAATGCCGGACTTTAGAGGGTTAACGCGGGCGCCGTCCCGTCACGGCACAGGCGCGGGTCCATCGGTTACCGGCTCGGCCTCACCTTCCATCTTGTGCCTGCGCCCATAGACCAGATCGAACAGCGGCGAGGCCATGAACGTCGTCACGATTGCCATGATGACGAGCATCGAGAACAGCGCCGGGCCGATAATCCCGCGCTGCAGGCCGATATTGATGATGATCAGCTCCATCATCCCGCGCGCGTTCATCAGCGCGCCGATCGCCATGGCGGTGGCATTGTCCTGGCCCGTGATGCGCGCTGCGGCGTAGCAGGCGACCCCCTTGGCCAGGATCGAGGCCGCCAGAATGCCCATGGCGATAGCGAGCAGCTCGGCATTGTTGACCACGGTCAGCTGCGTGTTCAGCCCCGAATAGGCGAAGAACATCGGGATCAGCAGCACCATGATGATCGGTTCGAGCTGGCGCTGCAATTCGCTCGACAGCATCCCGCGCGGCATGCAGATGCCGAGCAGGAACCCGCCCAGCACCGCGTGGATGCCGATATAGTCCATGGCAAAGGCGGCGAGCATGAACAGCACGAGCACAGCGGCGAGCATCGAGTGCGTCACCTTGCCGTTGCGTTCGGTGATGCGGCCCAAAGGCGCGAGCAGCGTGCGCCCGAAAATCAGCATGAACGCGGCAAAGCTCGCACCGCCGACGATTGCCTTGATTGCGACGCCCGGCCCGTCGCCGAAGCTTGCCAGCACGATCGCGAGCACCGTCCAGGCGGCGGCATCGTCGATCGCGCCGGCAGAAAGGGTGAGGCTGCCGAGCTTGGTGTCGGTCAGTCCGCGCTCGTGGATGATCCGCGCGAGCATCGGAAAGGCGGTGATCGCGATGCACGCGCCGAGGAACAGCGTCGCCTGGAACTGGTTGACGTCGCTGGCGAACAGGCCGGGCACGTTCTGCAGCCGGGGTGCAAGCAGCATCGCGACGATGAACGGCACCGCCATGCCGGTGAAGGAAACAGCCGCCGCACTGCCGATCTGCGCGCGAAAATGGTCGGAGCGAAAGCCAAGGCCGACCAGGAACATGTACAGCCCGACGCCCAGCTGCGCGCAGACGAACAGCACGTTCTTGGTTTCGGGCGGAAAGATCGCGGCCTGCAGGTCGGGGAGGAAAAAGCCGAACAATGACGGGCCGAGCAGCACGCCCGCCATCATCTCGCCCACCACCTGGGGCTGGCCCAGCCAGCGCCGCACCGCATAGCCGACAAGCCGGCAGGTGCCGATGATCAGCGCCATCTGCACGAAGAAATATGCGCTGAGTTCAGACGGTGTCACGCGCCGATGCCCCTCCCGCAAACCCGTCGCAGCAGGGCTTGCGGCGGGAGTTTGCGGTTTAGCGGTCCAGAGTCAATCGCCTGCGATCAATCCAGATTGGGACGCAGCCAGCGCCGCGCGGTGTCGAGATCGACTCCGCGCCGTGTCGCATAGTCGGCAAGCTGGTCCTCGCCGATCCGCGCGACGCCGAAATAGGCACTTTCCGGATGGCCGAAATAGAAGCCGCTCACCGCTGCGGTGGGCAGCATCGCGAAGCTTTCGGTCAGCGTGATGCCGGTGGCGTCGGTCGCTTTCAGCAGATCGAACAAAACCGGCTTCTGGCTGTGATCGGGGCAGGCGGGATAGCCCGGCGCCGGACGGATGCCGCGATATTGTTCCTTGATCAGTGCCTCGTTGGTCAGCTGTTCGCCCGCCGCATAGCCCCACAGGGTGGTGCGGACATGCTGGTGCAGCCGCTCGGCAAAGGCTTCGGCCAGACGGTCGGCCAGCGCTTTCAGCAGGATGTCGTTATAGTCGTCATGCGCTGCCTTGAAGCGTTCCAGATGCTCGTCGATGCCATGGCCCGCGGTGACCGCGAAACCGCCGATCCAGTCGCCCGCCGGATCGATGAAATCGGCGAGGCACATGTTCGCACGGCCCTCGCGCTTGGCGATCTGCTGGCGCAGGAAGGGCATGCGGATTTCCTGGCCATCGGCATGGATGAACACGTCGTCGCCGTCGCGCCGGCACGGCCACAGGCCGACGACGCCCTTGGCGGTCAGCCATTTCTCGGCGATGATCTTGTCGAGCATCGCATTGGCATCGGCAAACAGCGAGGTTGCGCTTTCGCCGACAATTTCGTCGGTCAGGATCGCGGGGAAATTGCCCGCCAGCTCCCAGGCGCGGAAGAACGGCGTCCAGTCGATGCATTCGCGCAGGTCCGCCAGGTCCCAGTCCTCAAAGACGTGCACGCCCGGCTGCGCCGGTGCCGGCGGCTTCTGGCTCATATCGGCGACGAACGCATTGGCACGCGCGACATCGATCGGCGACAGGTCGTTCTGCCCCTTGTTCGAACGTGCCAGGCGCACCGCCTCATATTCTTCCGCCACCTTGGCGATGAACGGTTCGGCGAGCGTGCCGCTGACGAGGTTGGAGGCGACGCCGACGGCGCGGCTCGCATCGAGCACATGCACCACCGGGCCTTCGTACGCCGGCGCGATGCGCAGTGCGGTATGCACCTTGGAGGTGGTCGCGCCGCCGATCAGTAGCGGAATGCGCATCCCGGCCTTCTGCATTTCCTCGGCCACGGTCACCATCTCGTCGAGCGAGGGGGTGATCAGGCCCGAGAGGCCGATGATGTCGGCCTGGTTGTCGTTCGCGGCCTTGAGGATGTCGTGCCAGGGCACCATCACGCCGAGATCCACGACCTCATAGCCGTTGCACTGCAGCACCACGCCGACAATGTTCTTGCCGATATCGTGCACGTCGCCCTTCACCGTGGCCATGATGATCCGGCCCTTGCCCTTGGCGTTCGGGTCCTTTTCTGCCTCGATATAGGGGAAGAGGTGCGCGACCGCCTTTTTCATCACGCGCGCGGACTTCACCACCTGCGGCAGGAACATCTTGCCCTCGCCGAACAGGTCGCCGACGACGTTCATGCCGTCCATCAGCGGCCCTTCGATCACCTCGATCGGGCGCGCGGCAGCGAGCCGGGCTTCCTCGGTATCCTCGACGATATGCGCGTCGATGCCCTTGACCAATGCGTGCTCCAGCCGCTTGACCACCGGCCAGCTGCGCCATTCGGCGGCTTCCTTCTCGGCCTTTTCGTCCTTGCCGCGGAAGGTCTCGGCGAGCGTGATCAGCTTTTCGGTCGCGTCATCGCTGCGGTCCCAGATCACGTCCTCGCAGGCTTCACGCAGCACCGGATCGATGTCGTCATAGATGTCGAGCTGCCCCGCATTGACGATGCCCATGTCCATGCCCGCCTTGATCGCGTGGTACAGGAACACGCTGTGCATCGCGCGGCGTACCGGTTCGTTGCCGCGGAAGCTGAACGACAGGTTGGATACACCGCCCGAGATATGGACGTGCGGGCAGCGCTGCTTGATGTCGCGGCAGGCCTCGATAAAGTCGATGGCATAGCGGCGATGCTCGTCGATGCCGGTGGCGACCGCGAAGATATTGGGGTCGAAGATGATGTCCTCGGGCGGGAAACCGATGCCGGTCAAGAGCTTGTAGGCGCGCTCGCAGATCTCGACCTTGCGTTCCCGGGTATCGGCCTGGCCGACCTCGTCGAACGCCATCACGACCACGGCGGCGCCGTAATCCATGCAAATTCGGGCATGCTTGAGGAACTCTTCCTCGCCTTCCTTCATGCTGATCGAATTGACGATCGGCTTGCCCGAGACGCATTTCAGCCCTGCCTCGATCACCGACCATTTGGACGAGTCGATCATGAACGGCACGCGCGCGATATCGGGCTCGGCGGCAATGAGCTTGAGATAGCGCGTCATCGCGGCATGCGCGTCGAGCAGGCCTTCGTCCATGTTGATGTCGATGATCTGCGCGCCGCTTTCGACCTGCTGGCGCGCGACCTCGACCGCCTCTTCATAGCGGTCTTCCATGATCAGCTTCTTGAACCTGGCCGATCCGGTAACGTTGGTGCGCTCGCCGATATTGACGAACTGGGCAGTAGACTGGGTCATCTTGTCACTTTCGCCCTCTCCCCTTCAGGGGAGAGGGTTGGGAGAGGGGAACATGCGGAAGAGGGTTGTGATGTGCCCCTCTCCCTTCGCCGCTACGCGGCTCTTCCCTCTCCCCTGAAGGAGAGAGGGCATATCGGACTCAAGCCGCCATCGTGAAAGGCTCCAGGCCGGAAAGGCGCGTCTGGACCGGCAGGGCCGGGATGGCGCGCGGCGGGGCGCTGGCGACGGCGCGCGCGATCGCGCCGATATGCGCAGGCGTTGTGCCGCAGCAGCCGCCGACGACGTTGATCAGGCCGTCTTCCAGCCACTGGCCGATCAGCTTGGCGGTATGCTCGGGCAGCTCGTCATACTGGCCGAGGTCATTGGGCAGCCCGGCATTGGGATAGGCCATGATCAGCGTATCGGCCTGGCGTGCCAGCGCGGCGAGATGCGGGCGCAGCAGATCCGCGCCGAACGAACAGTTGAGCCCGACGGTGAGCGGTTTGATGTGGCGAACGGCGTGCCAGAAGGCCTCGACGGTATGGCCCGAAAGATTGCGTCCGGCCATGTCGGTGATCGTCATGCTGAGCATGATCGGCACCTCGCGGCCTGCGGCCTCTGCGGCATCGCGCGCAGCCATCGCGGCGGCCTTGGCGTTCAATGTGTCGAAGATCGTCTCGATCAGGATGAAATCGACCCCGCCTTCGACCAGCGCGTCGCACTGTTCGCGGTAGACGTCGCGCATCGTGTCGAAATCGACCTCGCGAAAGCCCGGATCGTTGACGTCGGGCGAGAGCGAAAGCGTCTTGTTGGTCGGGCCGATCGCGCCTGCGACGAAGCGCGGCTTGCCGTCGCGCGCTTCTGCCGCATCGGCTTCCTCGCGCGCGACGCGGGCGGATTCGATATTGATCTCGCGCACCAGATGCTCCGCGCCGTAATCGGCCTGGCTGATGCGGTTGGCGCTGAAGGTGTTGGTCTCGATGATGTCCGATCCCGCGTCGAGATAGGCGCGGTGGATGCCGGCGATGACCGACGGGCAGGTCAGCGCGAGAATGTCGTTATTGCCCTTCTGGTCATGGGTGAATTCCATGCCCCCGCGAAAATCGGCTTCTTCCAGCCGATGCGCCTGGATCTGGGTGCCATAGCCGCCGTCGAGCATCATGATGCGCGTGGCGGCGATCGACTTGAGCTTTTCTGCGGGGCTCATGCGGCATTCTCCTGAAGCACCGGAGCGGCGGCGACCTTGGGCGCGCGCAGGCCCAGCAGATGGCAGATCGCAAAGCTCAGCTCGGCGCGATTGAGGGTGTAGAAATGGAAGTGGCGCACCCCGCCCGAATAGAGGCGGCGGCACATTTCGGCAGCGACGGTGGCTGCAACCAGCTGGCGCGTGGTCGGGTGATCGTCGAGTCCTTCGAACAGGTCGTTCATCCATTGCGGGATTTCGGTGCCGCAGGCCCCTGCGATCTTGCGCGTGGTCGCGACATTGCTCACCGGCAGGATGCCCGGCAGGATCGGCGCGGTGATGCCCGCGCGGGTATAGGCATCGCGGAAGCGGAAGAAGGCTTCTGGCGAGAAGAAGAACTGGGTGATCGCCTGATCCGCCCCGGCATCGAGCTTGCGCTTGAGATTGTCGATATCGCTGTCGGCGCAACCGGCATCGGGATGCGTTTCGGGATAGGCCGCGACCGAAATCTCGAACGGCGCGACCTGCTTGAGGCCCTTCACCAGTTCCGCCGCATTGGCATAGCCCTGGGGATGCGCGACAAACTTCTCGCCCATGCGCGGCGGGTCACCGCGCAGCGCGACGATGTGGCGCACGCCCGCATCCCAATAGCTCTGCGCGATCGAGTCGATCTCGTCGCGGCTGGCATCGACACAGGTGAGGTGTGCCGCGGCGGGGATCGCGGTCTCGGAGGCGATGCGCGCGACCGTGGCGTGCGTGCGTTCGCGCGTCGATCCGCCGGCACCATAAGTGACCGAGACGAATTTGGGGCCGAGCGGGGCAAGCGTGGTCAGCGTGTCCCACAGGGTCGCCTCCATCTTCTCGGTCTTGGGCGGAAAGAACTCGAAGCTCACTTCGACATCACCGGCCAGCCCCGCGAACAGTGGCGCGCCCAGCGCCTCGCGCGCTTCGGCCAGTTGTTTGAGAGAGAGGGTCATGCAGCGGCCTTTCTGGGCGTTACGTGTGTCTGATCATGGGGCTGGATGCGGGCCGGCTCGCCGCGATGCTGGCCGAGCCAGATCTTCACGGTCAGCGTGCCGCCAGAGAGACTGCGCGTATCGATCAGCGCGAAGCCGGCATGGCCGAGCAGCGCGGTCATGGTGTCGTCGCCAAAGCCCAGGCGCGCGTGCGCATCGCGCTCGCGCAATTCCTCGAGCGCATGCGGTGCGAAATCGACAATGGCGATGCGCGCGCCGGGCGCCGCGACCCGTCCGGCCTCATCGAGCACGGCCTGCGGGTTCTGTGCGTAATGCAGCACCTGGTGCAGCAGGATCGTGTCTGCTGCCGCATCGGCCAGCGGCAGCGCGTAGAAATCGCCCTGGACCAGATCGACCGAGCCGCTCTGCAGATGCTGCAGCTTCGCGCGCGCCAGGCGCAGCATTTCCGGGCTGCGGTCGATGGCCGTGCTGTGATCGGCGGTCGGGCCGAAAAGCTCGATCATGCGGCCCGTGCCTGTTCCGATATCGAGCAGACGGCCCAACGGGCGTTCGCCGATCATCGCGGCGAGCGCGGCCTCAACCTCGGCCTCGGGTAGATGGAGCGATCGGATCGCGTCCCATTCGCCGGCATGCTGCGCGAAGAAATCGGCGGCGCGCGCGTCGCGGACGCTGCGAATCGCCTGGAGCTGTTGGCGGTCGCTGGCATGCTGCGCGGCCAGCGCCTCGCCCACCGCGTCCTCGCGGCGCAGAAAGGCGTCGAGCAGCCTGGCGGCCTCGTGGTCGCGGCGCGGCAGCGCGGGGCGCAGGAAGACCCAGCTGCCTTCCTTGTGCCGCTCGGCCAGCCCCGCCTCTGCCAGGATGCGAACATGGCGCGACACGCGCGGCTGGCTCTGATCGAGCACCTGCGCGAGCTCGCCAACCGAAAGCTCCATCAGCTGCAGCAGCAGCATGATGCGCAATCGGCTGTCGTCGGCCAGTGCCCGGAAGAGCGTTCCCATGTCCATGAGGGGTCATATAAAGAAATCTTTATATGTGGTCAATCGGGCTTGGGAGACGGCGGTGCGTGGGCATCAGACTGGGCCAAGCGTAAAGCCGTGTTTCGCTTTGTCGCTTATCCCAACCAAAAAGATTGCAAAGGCAGAATTTGGGCGCTAGATGCGCGCGTCCGACAGTGGGGGCTTGGCTGAAGCTTGTCGGCACGGTTGTGACGTGTTTAACTCCTTTTGGGCTGGTTATCAGCCATTTAGACAAGGACGGAAGTTCAAGATGAAGAGCATTATTTCGATCGCATCGGTTGCCGCACTCTCGCTGGCTCTGGCTGCTTGCGGCGCAGAAAAGACCGAAGAAGCTGCCACCACCGAAGCGACCGCTGAAGAAGCTGCCGACGCTGGCATGGAAGCTGCTGAAGCTGCTGGCGACGCCGCTGCTGAAGCCACCGAAGCTGCTGGCGAAGCCACCGAAGCTGCTGCTGAAGGCGCTGTCGACGCTGCCGAAGCTGGCGCCGACAAGGCTGCTGCTGCTGCTGGCGAAGCCAAGGACGCTGCCAAGGACGCCGCTGCCGCCGCTGGCGAAGCTGCCAAGAAGTAATGCCTCGCTTCTTCGGAAGCTTGGATAAGATACAGGCCGTCGGCGCTTTGGCGCCGGCGGCCTTGTCGTTTGGGATTATGGCGTTTGGGCTGGCCTCGTGCGGGCCTGCCGAGAACGACCCGGGCCCGGGTGGCGTGACCGTGGGCGAGGCCCGCGCGCTCGACGAGGCCGCCGAAATGCTCGACGAGCGTCAGGCCAATCCGGATGCGGCGACCGAGCCGAGGGGCGACGCTGCGCCGAACGAGAGCGACCGCTGAGCGGTTCCGCTTTGGTCCGCCGGGCGCTATGACCCGGGCATGACCGATACGCCCCTTGATCCCCCCATGACCTATGCGCGCTATCTCGCGCTCGATTCGCTGCTGGCCTGCCAGCACCCCATCTCGTCGGAAGATGACGAGATTCTGTTCATCATCATCCACCAGACCAAGGAATTGTGGCTCAAGCAGATCATCCGCGAGCTGCAGCTGGCCAATGCGCAGGTCGCCTCCGGCGCGCTGATCCCTGCGTACAAGGGGCTGGCACGGGTAAGCCGCATCCAGGCGGTGATGACGCTGAGCTGGGATATCCTCTCGACCATGACGCCGAGCGACTATTCGCGCTTCCGCGGCGTGCTGGGGCCCAGTTCGGGCTTTCAGTCGGACCAGTTCCGCACGGTCGAATATCTGCTGGGCCTGAAGGACGGCGCTTTTCTCAGATATCAGCAAGACCGGCCAGAGGCGCTGGACGCCATGCAGCAGGCGCTGGCCGCGCCCAGCCTGTGGGATAATGCGATCGCCGCGCTGGCCCGCGCCGGCTTTGCCATTCCCGATTCGCTGCTGGAGCGCGATTTTGCAAAGCCGCACGCACCCGATCCGGCGGTGGAGGACGCCTTCCTCGAAGTGTATCGCCAGCCGGCACGCTATTGGGATCTCTATCAGCTCGCCGAAAAGCTGGTCGATCTCGACGACGCGATGGCGGCCTGGCGGCACAAGCACGTGCTGACGGTCGAGCGGATCATCGGCATGAAGCGCGGCACCGGCGGCACGGCGGGGGCGGCGTACCTGCACACGACACTGGCCAAACGCGCGTTCCCTGAATTGTGGTCTTTGCGGACGAGGCTGTGATCACACAGCACACCCTCGTCATTCCCCCGAACGCGGGGTGACGATGAAAATGGCACGGGGGAACCGGGACATGTTCCTTGCGCAACAAATCACCGCTAAGCCTTGACCATGACCACCACCCCGCTTCCCGATACCGAAACCCGCGGCCTGCTCTCCATGCTGCCTGCCGCAGCGCGGCCTTATGCGCTGCTGGCGCGCTTCGATCGACCGATCGGCTGGTGGCTGCTCTACTGGCCCTGCGCCTATGCGCTTGCATTGGCGGGCGGTCTTCGCGCGCACTGGCCGCTTCTTTTGTGGATGCTGGCGGGCGCGATCGCGATGCGCGGCGCGGGCTGCGTTTATAATGATATCGTCGACCGCGATCTCGATGCCCGGGTCGCCCGTACCCGCGGACGTCCGCTGGCAAGCGGGGCGGTGAGCCTGAAGGCCGCCTGGGCCTGGCTGATCGGCCTGTGCCTGATCGGGCTGGTCGTGCTCGTGCAATTGAACCTCACCGCCGCTCTGATCGCGATTGCCTCGCTCGCGCTGGTCGCCGCCTATCCGTTCATGAAGCGAATCACCTGGTGGCCGCAGGTCTGGCTGGGGCTGGTGTTCAGCTGGGGCGCGCTGGTCGCCTGGGCGGCGGTGACCGGTTCGGTCTCGCTTGCGGGCCTCTTGCTCTATGGCGGCTGCATCACCTGGGTGATCGGCTATGACACCATTTATGCGCTGCAGGATGTCGAGGACGATGCGCTGGTCGGCATCAAGTCGAGCGCGCGCGCGATGGGCAGCGCGGTGCGCCCCGGCGTCGCGCTGTGCTATGCGCTCGCGATTGCCGGATGGGGCGGCGCGATCTGGCTGGTGCGGCCCGATTGGGTCGCGCTCCTCGCCTTGCTGCCGGTGGCGGTGCATCTCGCCTGGCAGATTCTGACGCTGAAGCCTGCGGACCCTCAGGACCCGCTCGCCAAGTTCCGCAGCAACCGCAATGCCGGGCTGCTCGCCTTTCTTGCCTTTGCCGTGGTCGGGCTGGCGGGGTGATCCGATGACCTTCGAGGTAATGGCGGCGGTTCTCGCGCTCGGCTAGTTTCGTCCGCATGAAGAACGAGACCCGAACCCATGAACCCGCCGGAGCGCAATTGCGCCAGTGGCGCGAACGCCGCCGCCTCAGCCAGCTTCAGCTGGCGCTCGAGGTCGAGATGTCGACCCGGCATCTGAGCTTCGTCGAAACCGGGCGCGCGCAGCCGAGCCGCGACCTGATCATCCGGCTGGCCGACTATCTTGACATCCCGCTGCGCGCGCGCAACCAGATCCTGATTGCGGCGGGCCTGGCGCCCGAATTCGAGGAGACGGGGCTCACGGCGCCCGAAATGGCCGAGGCGCTGGCGGCGGTCGAGCATCTGCTGAAGGCGCACGAGCCGTTTCCGGCGCTGGCGGTCGATCGGCACTGGAACATGGTCGCGGCCAATGGTGCGCTAGCGGTGCTGACCGAACAGATCGCGCCGTACCTGCTCGAACCACCGGTCAACGTGCTGCGCCTCGCGCTGCACCCCGATGGCCTCGCGCCGCAGATCGTCAATTACGAACAATGGCGCAGCTATATCCTGCACCGGCTCGATCGCGATATCGAGCTGACCGCCGATTCGGGGCTGGCCGAGCTGCGCGACGAGCTGGCCGCCTATCCGGGTTCGGCCAATGACAACGCCCCGCCCGGGCGCGCGCCGATCGCACTGCCGATGATCATCGACACCGTGGCGGGCAGACTGTCGTTCATGAGCACGGTGACCATCTTCGGCACCCCGCGCGACATCACCCTGTCCGAACTCGCGCTCGAGACCTTCTTCCCCGCCGATGCCCACACCATGCAGGTGCTGCGGTCGCTTGCCGGTTCGTGATGGAAGGGGAGGGGGACGGCAGGGGGTTCGCGAGACCTGTGAAGCGAACCACCCTGCCGGAAGTGAAGATGACTGTGCGCGTACCAGTGCACGCGCTATGCCAGAAAGCGGGAAGCGCGCTTTTACATGCACCTAAGTGGTTAACGCATCGCTACGAACACTGCGACTTGTAAAAACTTCCGACAATGCCGACACGCGCGCATCGGCACGTGCTGATCGCACGGTCTGTAGCGGCGTTAGCCTGATCCCATGTTTCCGTAGCGTCCATTCAATGAATGAATAAGAGTCTGTGCGAGGAATGTAAAACAGTTGGATCCATTTTCTTCCCAATAGACTCAAATTGCCCAGCGAACATGCCCACAAAATCTTGAATCGGCTAAGTTATGTAGGATAGCCGAACTTGCCAATCTGATCCCGGCCACTAAACGGCGCGCCCTTCTGCAATCGATTGCCAAGTGGGGTGCGGTATGACTGTGGACGCTTTTCTCGATTACGTTGACTGGCTGGATGCGGATGCGGAACTATGGATCGATCCACCCCGTTCCAGCGGCTATCGACTGTGCTCTCTAGGCCGTGTTGACAAAAGACTTCAGCCATAGGCGGGTGGCGGCGAGGTTGAGGAAGCTCTCGAACGATAATACGGT
>NZ_JAPFGW010000010.1:0-185064 GCF_059803595.1 Blastomonas sp. 34TW | reverse complement strand
GCCGCTCCCCGACGCAATCGCCGCCTAAACCCGGCTACGCGCCGGCCAGCATCATGCGGCCTTCACCGGATGGATACGGTCCGCGACCGCCAGAATATTGTGTTCAGCACCTGACGGTGGTCAACCGGGTTCACGCCCCGGATGTTGGTCGGAAAGACATGCTCGATCACTGACCACTCGAAATCCGAAAAATCAAACCGCGCCACTACAGTTGGCCCTGCGTCAGGCCACTGAACCAGAAGTCGTGCCCGATGGGAATCCCGTTAGGGGCATGTGACCTAGCGCCCGATTATGTTCAGATACCGATGCTGCGGGCTGGCTCCAATCAGGTGTTCCGTTCGCGTCGATAAGCTGTCGGCGTCATGCCGTAGCTTCGGCGGAAGAGCCGTGCAAAATGGCCCGGTGAATGGTAACCAATCTCGAACGCAACCTCTGTTATGGCCAAATTGGTCGTTTCCAGCAGCACACGGGCACGTTCTAGCCTTACCCTCGTCAGATATTGATGCGGCGGAGCGCCAACGGAACGCTTGAAACTGCGGATGAAATGATAGGGTGAAAGTCGCGCTTCCGCCGCGAGGTCGGCGATTGACAAATTCTCGCAGTAGCGACTTTGGATGTGCTCAATGGCTCGCTTTTGCTGCCAGGGTGCAAGCCCCGACGCATTATTCAGGTCGGTGCCCTCGGACAGGCTCGACCATGTTCGAAGCATTCTTACAGTCACTGCCAACGAAACGCTGTCCAGCATCATCCGGCTGCCGCCACTGGGAGCCTCGAGTTCTTGCGCAACAAGTCGCCCCATCTGGGCGATCATTGGATCTTCCTGGAGACCGCGCTGCTGCAATTCGACCGACCCGGGACAATCGAATTCCTCCGTCGCGCTCTGCTGCAACAATTTGTCGGGAAGATAGAGATGCATGCACTGGCCACAGGCAGAGTAGGTGACGGAACGCGGCGCTTCTCCTGCTCGCACAAGGGCCGTGCTGCCCGGAACAATACGACGATGAAACAGGTGGCGGCCATCGATGAAGAGGCTGCTCTCGCCCCCGCCGAAAAGGCAAGTCTCAATCATGTGCGTGTGCGGGCAGGCAGGGCGTGACGCTTCGCTATTGGCGAAAACATCAGATTGCCAAAGTGCAGCCGACAAGCCCAGTGAGCCAAAACCCTTGGCTATGGGCGTTTTGCTGTAGGAAAGCTCTATCCGATCTGCGTTGAGCGGACCGGTTTCAGTCCCGGGCAGACTGCCGGTAGAATCAAACTCTGTTGACACAAGCTACCCCACTTCTCGCTTGACCCATACCAAAGTGGCGGCGTTCGTCGCCCAACGCGAACAGGAACCGCGCGGAGGAAAACCCGCCGTCGCCTCACCCGCCTTCTTGCGCGACGATACCTGTCGCACCCGGGAGGTCGCTTGCCCAAGGATGGGGATCACGTTGCGCGGCCCCATCATGTGTTCCGTTCGCGCCGATAGGCGGTCGGGGTCATCCCATAGCGCCGGCGAAAGAGTCGCGCAAAATGGGCTGGAGATTGATAACCTGTTTCGAAGGCAACATCCGTGATGGCCATATCGGTCGTTTCCAGCAGCAAACGGGCGCGTTCCATCCTGATCTGCGTCAGATATTGATGCGGTGGAACACCAACGGAGCGCTTGAAACTGCGAATGAAATGAAAGGGCGAAAGTCGCGCTTCCGCTGCAAGATCGGTGATCGACAAATTCTCGTGATAGCGACTTTGAAGCTGCTCAATGGCGCGCTTTTGCTGCCAGGGTGCAAGGCCTGACCGATGCAGTTCGGTGGGTGCTGACAGGCTCGACCAGGACCGCAGCACGCGGACGACCAATGCCAAAGAAACGCTGTCCAGCATCATCCTGCTGCCGCCGCTCGGAATCCGAATTTCTTGCGCAGCAAGCTTTCCCAACTGGGTGATGGCCGGATCGAGTCGGATATCAGTTGGCAGCAGCTCGACCTGAGCATTTTGCCCGAAGTCATCGGCCGCGCTCTGTTGCAAAAGACTGTTGGGCAGATAGAGATGCAGACAGTGACCCCAGCCGGTGTGGGTAACGGAACGTGCCGTGTCTCCCGCCCGAAGAATGCCCGTACTGCCGGGAACGATCTGCCGACGATAACGAAAACGACCATTGATGAAAGAACTAATCTCGCCCCCGCCGTTAAGGCAGGTCGAAATCGCATGGGTATGCGGGCAGGCGGGGATATTTTGATCGCAACCCGCGAAGATTTCCGTTTGCCAGAGTGCTGCTGACACACCCAGGGAGCCGAAACCCTTGGCTATCGTTTGCTTCGCATAAATGGCCTCTAACCGGTCCGGGCTGTGCGGACCGGCTTCTGTCCCGGGCAGGGTGCTGGTTGGACCAAACTCTGTTGCCAAAAACTACCCCCAATGTCGCAACGCGATTCCATCTGCTGACGAGTGCCAACAGCTCCAACGGGTCGTTATTGACCTGTTGATAGCACAGTTTTGATGATTACAGAATGTACCATCGCAGCGAACGGAACACCTGACCGAGTTCGCAACCGAGGACATCCCCATTTCTGCGCTCGCCGCTGGTCGCCCCGCAGCATCCGCCTTCATGGATTAGACGGCGACCGTTGGAGAAAGTCGCCAGCCTGGGCCGCCATTGTCGAGGGCGATCAAAAACCGGCCAAACCCTGCGGGCTGTTATAGGCAATTGGATGGCGCGAGACTTCGGCCAGACTGCCATTCTTGCCCACACGATAGCCAATTAGCGTCGAGGCGTTGCCAAATATCTGGTACAGAAAAGCGTCGTCGGGGCTCAACCAGCTGTCGCTTGGGCCACTGCTGACCAGGCCATTGACCGCGCGGAAGGTGCCATCGCCGGGGATTGGATCGTTCGCAGGATCTTTGAGAATGCGCAGCGTAGCCCCGTCGAGCGCGAAGCTGGTCAAGCTTCCATATCCGAAATTGGTCGCATAAACGCGCTTGCCGTCGGCGGATATCGCCAGCCAGCAAAGCTCCGAGGGCTTGCCAGCCGCAGTATTGATCTGGACCGGTGCTCCATTGGTAACGTGCCCCTTCGCGTCGATATGGCTGATCGCGATCCCGTCGGACACCGCATAGCCATTGATGAAGGTGCCCGGTCGACCTTTTACGAAACCGATGAAAAAGGGGCCGGCTCCCCCCGCATCATTGAAGATCGGTTCACGCAAGGCGCCCCGCGAATGGATCGGGAAGACGACCAATCCGTCCTTGTCGGGCGCGTTGGCAACAACCAGCTTTGCCGATCCATCGGCATTTTCCGCCGGGCGAAAATCAAACAATATGTCGACGAGAAGAAACTTCTGATCGGGCGACAGAACCAACTGGGTGGGGATTCGGTCGGTCTTGGTGGCGTTGTTGACGCTGTAGCGCGCGTCGCGCAACGTCAGTTTGCCGGCCTTTTCCGAAAACGCGCGAATATGGTTGGGTCCGAAGGCATGGAGCACGAACAGCGTATGGCTCGCCGGGCTATAGGCGAGCGACTTGGCCGTGCCGCTTTTGCCGGTTACCGGTTCGCCAGTGCTCTGGCGATCGAGCAGCGTAAGGCGACCACCGGCCGCAACACGAAAGCTCGACACCGTATTGTCGCCGCCATTGGTGGCAAACAGCAGCTTATTGCCCGGGGCCAGGATGACGCTGCCGGCACCTTCGAAGGCATTGGGTGCGCTGGCTTGCCCGCTGACTGGCTTGAATACGCCCGACCCGGCACCGCCCGTGGCGACGCGCTCAACCTCGGCCAGCGTGCCGTCGGCACGACGCGCGAAATGCACGATCTCGTTGGCGATGGTGTTGGACTGCATGTAAAGGTGGCCTACCACTTTTGCCGACGCCGGCGTCGGGTGCTGCAGCGCAGCCACGGTGAGCGTGAGTGCCGCTACTTTTGCGGTCTGCGCTACAGCGATACCGAACAATATCAAGGCGGCCAGGGCGAGCTTGAAATGCATAACCAATGTCTCCCATCGTTTTTCGCGCGCGCCGGTGCCGGTTGGACCGCCAGTGGCCGGCTAACGCCTGTCACCGGTTCAGCCTTATTTCTTCAGAACCGGATAGCCATCGACATACGTCCAGTCGGTGGCTTTGGCCGGCTCGTGGCAGGTTAGACAATCTACCTTGTAATCGGTCGATGTTGTCTTGGTCGGCGCGCCCTGGTCAAACCATGCCCAGCCCCAGCCGTCGCCCCACAATTTGTTGTCGGGATGGCTGTTCTTGCTGTCCTTGACCATGACGAACCAGCCTTTCAGCGTTTTCGTATGGCTGACCGTGCCTGTCGTCATTGGTCCTGTCGACGCCTCGAATACCTCTTTCACCAGCGTCGTGCCGTCCGCGAACTTGCCGTTGGCGCGATGCCCGGCTGCGGCACCGGGCGAGGCATAGACCATGTGCATCTCCTTCGATCCAGCTGCCTTGTCGTCTGCCACAGCCCAGGTGCCGAGATACTGATAGGTATCGCGATAATTGGCCGGTACCCGCAAGGTGCCTGAGGCGTCAGCGCCGCTGTCGACAGCAACGCTGTCAACAACGGCACTTGATTTCGGTTGCGGCGCACAGGCCGTCACGATCAGGGCACCGGCCAACGATAACGCTCGCAACCCGACAACTGTGGCACCACGGGGCAGCATCTCTATTGATCCAGCCGCGGATAGAACTGCGTCCACACCATATCTTTCTTGGCACCATCGATATGACATTGCGCGCACTCACCGATCGGCCTCAATTTGGCAGTCTCAAATTTGGGCTCGCCATGATTGAAGTTATAATATCCCCAGTTCTGCGTGTCCGCATAACGCTTGCTGTCCTTGACCGAAACATCGGCGCCATTGAGCTTGCCGGGGAAATATCCGCGCCCCGAGGGCTCGTCGCGCGAACCGTCCGGATATGTCCCTTTGATGGTCAGCTGAAGCTCCTTGAACAGGATTGTCCCTTCCGGGAAGACACCGGTCTTCTTGTATTCGTCATAGGCCCATGGCTGGATATAGACGTTGTGGAACTCGGGGAAATTGGCCTTGCCATTGTTCAACCCATGCGGTGTCAACGGGGAGCCCATATACACCCACCGTTCGAACTTCTTGGGCAACACAAGTTCGCCCGCGGCGGTGTATTCCGGCATGTATCGCTCGACGGCAGGGCTGGCCACGGCAGTTTCATCGACCGGACCAGCCTTTGTTGCTTCTGACTTGCTGCAGCCTGCAAGAACAAGCAGAGAACATCCCAAAGAAAATGCGGCGAAGCTAGTTTTGGTCATCATGATTTCCTCTTTACCAACTGTTATGATCTCGGTTTCAGCGTTTTGTGACGGGCGCCAAAACGCACTGAAGCTACGCGACAAGCTTTGCTCGCTGCCCGGCATCGGAGGCTGCAAGATACATCCTCGTGCCGGGCGCGAATTTGGCTCGGTATTGCATCCACCGGTCGAGACGCGCCGACGTCCAGACGCCGGTCGAAAGCCGACATGGTCCTGAGTGAGAGATCACGTAGTCCTGACTGCCTGCAGCGTCGCCCCTTGCGGTGCGAGGCGTTGCGCTGAAAGGAAAAATGCGGGCGTCGGCGGTGGTGGGGAAGGCGACCGACGCCCGGTTCCTGGTGGCTGCGAAGCTTGGCCAAAGCTCCAAAACAGCAGGAACGAGAGCTTGAACAGACAGCGCGTATCCGGACTTGAGGCCCTGCAATCAGATGAGGGTTCGGGTTACGCAACCTTGCGCACACGCCGGCCGTCGCGAAGGCTGGATGGCATTCGCGGAAGGCGCAACGGTCATCATGCACCCGAGGCCCATCAGCCGGGAGCGAGATTTGAGTCTTGATGGCCGCCTCCCTCCGGTTAGCTGGTTGGTGCGCAGTCAAGTTGTCCAAAGGCGTTTGGATTGCAGGCAAACTAACCGCTTGTGACAGAGTCCGCGCGCGCAATGCTGCTATTGACCGAACGATATTGCGCCATATTGGCCGTGGCGAACATTTGGGGCCAACGCCTCGGCTGATCGTCAAGATCTGCATGGCTGCCAATTGATCGCATAGCCACCGGCGCCCTGACCCGCCAACGGTCCTCGCGCAAAGGACAGACAGGCTGCCTGAAATGCGCTGCCGCGAGGCGCACCATTTGGAACGCACGGCAAGATTTCCGGGTCAAGCGGTGCGCCATTCGCGGCCATAGGGCGCGTCTGTCCCAAGCGAGCGCCCCATGTCATGATTGCGATTTTCACCTTCGTTCTATCCGCCCTTGCAGCCTATCTCCGCAGCACAAGCACAGGCGTTGAAGGGGTGCAGCCGTCGTCCAGGTCTGGCTGGCGTGCGACGTTGGCGTTGGGTGCGGCAGCGTGCATCATTGCGCAGCATGCGGCCATGCCGCCACGCCAGCCTTGCCCAGCCGGTCTCGCATTGGTGACGGTTCAGATATTGTCCGGCTGATCGCGCTTCTTCGATGCGTGCGCCACTTGACGCGGTGCCTCGCCGGTGACCCTGGCAAACACCCGCGAAAAGGCGGCCGCGCTGTCATATCCGACGCGTCCGGCCACGATCTTGACCGGCTTGCCTTTGGCGAGAAGTTCGCGCGCCAGCGTCATTCGCCAGCGGGTCAGATAGTCCATCGGCGTCCTCCCGACGCACGCGCGAAAATGCGTGGCAAAGCGGGTGCGTGACATGCCGGCCACTTCGGCAAGATCATCGAGCGACCATGACCGCCGGGGCTGTTCGTGCATTGCCGTCAACGCCTTGGCCAGCCGGGGATCGGCAAGGCCGCCCAGCACACCACCGCTTACCGTGCCACTGGCCACAACATGCCGCACGATCAGGATCAAAAGATAATCGAACAGATGGTCGATGGCGGCCTGCCGCCCGTCGTCCTCACCAAACCCTTCGGCAAGCAACAGTTCGCAGACCGGCCCCATCGCCGGGTGCTCGGCCAACGGAAACAGGACAAGCTCGGGCAGTCCTTCGCCAATCGGGTTGCCGACATCGCCGCCCAGATCGACCTTGGCACACACAAGATCAGCCCCTCCTTCTGGGGGCGCCGTCAAGCTGTGCGCCCGCCCGCGGGGGAAGAAAACCAGCATGGGTTCGCTGATCTTTATGTCTGCCGCGCCAGTGCGGCTTAACGTCAGTTCCCCCTTTCTGAGGAGGTGAAGATAGCCACATTCGGTAAACTGCGCCGCGTTGCACAAATTGCCCGAGAAGAACGCCCGCGCGCTCGGGGCGGTGTGCGCAAACAGGGCGGCAAGGTTATCCATTTGAACGATCTGCAATGAAGTTGGCACCTATCTGCATCGATAGCAGCCCATATAGCTGTTGTGCAACCCCGCACCGATCATGAAAGGAAATTCAAATGCCCCGTATCAACCCCGTAGAACTCGCCACCGCTGACACTGGCGTCCAGGCAACCCTCGGCGCTGTCAAGGCGAAGATTGGCATGGTCCCCAATCTGTTTGCAACCTTCGCTCAGGCCCCCGCCGTGCTGAACGGCAACCTCGCTTTCGCCGATGCGCTGACCAAGGGCGTTCTGACCGCCGCACAGCGCGAAATCGTTTCGCTCGCTGTCGCCCAGTATAACAGCTGCCACTATTGCCTGTCGGCACACACGCTGCTCGGCAAGGGTGCCGGCCTGTCGCCCGCTGCCATCCGCGCTGCCCGTCAGGGCAAGGGCGAAAGCGCGATCGACAACGCCATTGCGACGCTTGCGCTGCGTATCGTCGAAACGCGCGGTCAGGTCAGCGACGCCGATCTGTCTGAAGCCCGTCTCGCCGGTCTTGACGATGCCCGCATTGTCGAAATCGTCGGCAATGTTGCGCACAATGTGCTGACCAACTTCATGAACAACGTCGCCCAGACCAAGATCGACTTCCCGGTCGTCGATGTGGCGATTGCGGCCTGATCGTATTGCTTGCGGGCCGGTGCAACGCATCGGCCCGCGCCCCAACCTGATTTGAAAGGAACACGACCCATGAACCTGCAATTCCTCACCCCGAAGCTGCATGGCGCTTTGGACTATATCGCCGCTGGTGCGCTGATCGTGTTGCCCTTCCTGCTCGGTCTTCAGGGCATTGAGCTCTGGCTGTCCGTCGCGGGCGGTTCCGGCCTGATCCTCTACAGCCTGCTCACCGATTATGCGTTCGGTATAATCAAGCTGGCGTCTTTTGACCTCCACCTGTTGCTCGATCTCGCGGCTGGGGTGGCGTTCATTGTTGCGCCGTTCGTCCTCGGCTTCGGCTTCCTCGCATCAATCTATTATCCGGTCATGGCGGCTGGCGTGCTCGCGGTGGTTGCCTTTACCGCGCGTGCCAACCCATCAGTCCGGCAGAACGCCGCTGCCTGAGCCCTTCTTTCAAGGACACGAGTTTTGTTATCAACAATGCCACCCTGCATGTCCCGGTCGCGGCATGCAGGGTTTGGCACGACTGGCGTGTGGCTCCACGACCGGGGTTGTGGGCCAACGCCCTCAGCGCCATGTTTCAGTCGAGAGGTGAAATTTCCTTACAGAGCTCAATGCCTCTCCGTTCTGGCTTTTGCAGCATCAGCCAACAGCGACCAGCCGATGAAAACGAGCCCGCTCGTCGCAAGGCGAGGCGGTGTGCGGCACTCCAACAGGGGTGCCGCACCCCTTTATTTCTTCAGCACCGGATAGCCATCGACATACGTCCAGTCGGTGGCTTTGGCCGGCTCGTGGCAGGTCAGACAATCTACCTTGTAATCGGTCGATGTTGTCTTGGTCGGCGCGCCCTGGTCAAACCATGCCCAGCCCCAGCCGTCGCCCCACAATTTGTTGTCGGGATGGCTGTTCTTGCTGTCCTTGACCATGACGAACCAGCCTTTCAGCGTTTTGGTATGGCTGACCGTGCCTGTCGTCATTGGTCCTGTCGTCGCCTCGAACACCTCTTTCACCAGCGTCGTACCGTCCGCGAATTTTCCGTTGGCGCGATGCCCGGCTGCGGCACCGGGCGAGGCATAGACGATGTGCATCTCTTTCGATCCAGCCACCTTCTCGTCCGCCACGGCCCAGGTGCCGAGATACTGATAGGTATCGCGATAATCGGTCGGCACCCGCAAATCGCCCTTAGCAGTTGCGCCAGTGTCGGCGACGGTTAAGGGGGGCTGCGACTCAGGCGCACAGGCCGTCACGATCAAAACATTGGCGAGCAATAACGCACGCAGCCCAGCAGTCATCCAGCGAGAGTGTTGCATGTCAATTGATCCAGTCCGGGATAGAGTTACGTGCAAACCATTTCTTTCTTGGCGTCGGCGTGGCACTCCAAGGGTTTATAGCGGTATTGCAGAGCCGTATGCCGCTCAATTCTACTCTCCTAACCCATCAAACCAGGATGTTCAACCCCTGAAAACGACCTCTGCTGTCGTAGGGTCAGGCGGCGAACGATGCAGCGCGAGGAAGGCGTCAGCGATCTTCTCCGGAGCGAACGGCGTGCCAGCCGCAACCTCGCCAGCAATCGTGACGGTGCCAACGCGGATACCGCTGGGTGCCAGCTCTGCGGCCAGCATCAGCGCCAATGCGCGGATGCCGGCTTTGCCGACCGACAGAGATGGTGCCTGAGGGGAGGGGTAAAGCGCAAGGCCGCCGCCGGTGAACAGCAAAGTCCCGCGCCCTGCTGCAATCATCGCCGGGGCGAGCGCCCGCGCGGCGACCAGCGCGCCGGTCACACACAGCTGGAAATCCGCATCAAAGCTTTCGGGTGTCGTCGCCAGCACCGGGCCCGGGCGCCACAGTGCCGCGTTATAGACCAAAACCTCGGCATCGCCCAAGGCATCGCGCGCGGCATCGAGTGCCGTGGTCAGCGCGGTCGCATGACCGGCATCGGCAGCAAAACCGCGCGCCGCGATGCCGCTTGCGCGAAACGCCGTCACTGCCGCATCCAGCTTGGTGGTGTCACGCGCAATCAGCGCCAGCGGATAGCCTTCTTTTGCAAACGCCTCGGCGACTGCACCACTGACGCCCGGCCCATAGCCGATGATGATCGCAGGCCCTTTTGATTGTGTCATATTGCGACCCGCCTATCCAAGGATCATCGGCGACAGCACGGGGGCCATCAGCATCTCGAACTCAAGATTGGTGGCCGAAACGATATTCTCGATGATCTTGCCGTCCTTAAGCCGCGCGACATGGGTTTCGTCGAACAGGATGATCCGGTTGGTCGCGGCGACTCCGTAATAGTCCTTGGCGTGGCATTGGCGCGAATGAAAGCGCGTTACCACGCGCGTGCCATCAGCGGATTCGAACTGGTCGATGATCTCAACGGGTGATTGCGCCGGAAACGCATCGACGAAACCCGTCAGTGTCGCCTTATACTCATCGATACCCTCGATCGGACCAGTTGGCTTGAGTCCGGTAAACCCGCGAATATCCGGGTGCATGGTCGCATCTGCGGCAGCAAGATCGGCGCGACCGAGAAATTCGGTGGTGAATCGGCGTACGATTGCCAGATTGTCCATGTTTTTGCTCCTCGGTTCAGATTCGCCTTGATTAGCTTATACTGCCTACAATGCTCGTGCGCCTCAACAGCCATAGCCGCCGGGCCAAGCAAATAACTGCGCTTTGGCAGCAAGAATCCTGGGAACTTCGCCCATCTGTTTCTTGGTTGCGGCGAGCAGGACCAGGCTCTCGCCCCGAGCAGGACCAAGCTCTCGCCCCGAGCAGGACCGATCAGGCGAGGGTCGTTCATACGGTGTTTCCTCGAATCCATGCGAGTCTGCGAAACCTGTCGTGCCGCATCAATACGCATGCAGGATTTGCCGTGCTTGGCCGAAATTGCGCCAAACGACCGATCTTGCGGCAAACCGCCTTATAGCGTGCGTTGCCGGGGCCACTCGGAAGTATTCATGCCCAGCACGCGCTGGAATAGCCAGGCGAGGCCCTGCCGCGAGTCAAAACCAAGGCTCAGCGCCAACTCGATGATCGAAAGCCGGGAGGTGGTCAAAAAGGTCCTTGGTGCGCTCCAGCCGCAGCCTGTTCTGGCAACGGTGCGGCGGCGGGCCGGTGGATTGCTTGAAGGCCCGGCAGAAGTGATAGGTCGAAAGGCCGACAACGCTGGCCATCGCCGGGAGCGAAACATGCGCGCCATCAGACACCGCCATCAGACACCGCCATCATATCGATGACGCGGTGCACCTGCCAGGGCGCAAGGCCGGACGACATATGTCGCTCCCATCAGTGCCATCAGGAAAACGGGGTGGGCTGCCGAAGTACCAGCCTTAAGGCAAGTGCGGCGAGTGCCGCCAGTATCGAACTATGTGAGACGATCCGCGACACCAGCGGGACAATCACGAAGGGGATCGCCGCCCCCAATCCCACTTGCCAACACACAGCCAGCAACACGCCCAAGCCGGTCGCCGCTGACTTCTCGCCCGAAAACCGGATGAAGATCGACCTGCTGTGTCCCAAGATCGCCAGCAGCGCAGCGGCCATCACAGATCAGGGCAACCAAACGTCGAATTCGACGGCAGCCAGTCCGGCCGCAACCACCACCGCCAGCGAGAAGAGCGATTGGGCGAATGCAAAGGTTCTGCCGGACGACAAGGGCTATGATTCCGACTGGCTCCGTGTGGCACTGCCCCAACGCAAGATCCTATCCTACATCCCGTCAAAATCGAACCGGAAAGTGCCGATTGCACAAGATTTGCCGCTCTATCGCCAGCGGCGCAAGGTCGAGAACATGTTCGGGAGGATCAAGGACTGGCGGCGCATCTACATGCGATACGATCACTGCGCCCATACCTTCATGTCCGCCACTCTTATGATCGGTGGTCTGGCAACTGGACGGTCTGCCTAAGGGGCAAAGCGGACTTCGGCCCATCGGCCTGACTTGATTCCCACACAAACCCGACCGCCAAGGCTCGATCCTGAGCACTTCGCCGAGCTACCTAGAAAGCTACCTAGAAAGCTACCTAGAAGAAACAAGCTGCCGAATAGCCCCTTCCCAATCAGGCATAACCTATTAATTTATAGAGAAAATATGGTGGACGCACTTGGGCTCGAACCAAGGACCCGCTGATTAAGAGTCAGCTGCTCTACCAACTGAGCTATGCGTCCATCCATCCTTGGCAGGTTCGCTCGAATCAGCGACCGCCGGGAGAGCGCTGCCTATATAGGATCGGACGGGGATGGAAAGAGCTTTTTTGGCTTTTTTGCAGAATTTTGTGGTGGGCGCAGCGACGACTCGAGAGCCTGGGACGCAGGGCCCTTTCTTCGTCGCTCAAGCGAGCAGTCGACCGCCGCCGCCGCCCTGCCTGGTGTTGCGTTCGATGCCCATCAGCAGGCCGATACAGATCATGATCGTCATCATCGACGACCCGCCATAGCTCAGGAAGGGCAGGGGGATGCCGACCACGGGGGCAAGGCCCATCACCATCAGCATGTTGATGGCAATATAGAAGAAGATGACCATCGTGAGGCCGCCGCCGGCCAGCTTGCCGAAGCGGCTGGGCGCGTTGAGCGAAACGGCGGTCGACCAGCGCAGCAGCAGGGCGAACATCACGATCACGAACAATCCGCCGATCAAGCCCCATTCCTCCGCCATCGTCGCGAAGACGAAATCGGTATGGCCCTCCGGCAGATAGTCGAGATGGCTCTGCGAGCCCTGCAGATAGCCCTTGCCGCCGATGCCGCCCGATCCGATCGCAATCTTGGACTGACTGATGTGGTAGCCGGTGCCGAGCGGATCGCTTTCCGGATCGAGGAAGATGAGCACCCGGTTCTGCTGATATTCCTTGAGCAGGAAGAAGAAGGCGAAGGGCACGAAGGCCGCGCCCGCGAGGCCCGCACCGATGAAAAGGCGCAAGGGGACGCCGGCAAGGAACATCACGGTAACGCCCCCGGTCATCACCGCGATCGAGGTGCCAAGATCAGGCTGGGTCATCACCAGGAACCACGGTACGCCGATCAGCACCAACGGCGGCCAGATCGCCGACCAACTGCGCGCCTGGCCAATAGGCAGCATCTCGTAGAAGCGCGCGATCGCCAGCACCACCAGCGGTTTCATGAATTCCGATGGCTGCAATCGGATGAAGCCCAGTTCGATCCAGCGCTGGCTGCCGCCCTTCACCGCGCCTGCCAACTCGACGAGTAGCAGCAGTACCGCGAACAGCGTATAGGCAGGGAAGGTGCCCCATTTGACGAAATTCTCGCTGAACAGCCGGATGACCAGCGCCATTGCGAGGAACACCACGAAGCGCAGCGCATGGATGCCTGCCCAGGGCGAGACACTGCCCCCGGCTGCCGAATAGAGCACGATCACGCCGAATCCGGCAATGGCGACGGTAATGAAGATGATCTGCCATGGCAGCTCCGCCACCGGGCGGGGAACAAAGGCGAGCATCAGTCGGCGGCCTCTTGCGGCGGTGGCTCGGGCACGCGGCCCTCGGCGCGTGCGCGGAACGAGGCGAATTCCGCCGCCATCCGCTCTTGGATGTTGCCGCCCCAACCGGCCTCCATCGAGAGAAGGCTATCCATCGCCTTTTGCGGATCGAACATATAGGTCATGAAATCCTTGGCGACTGGCGCTGCGGCGCGCGATCCGCCCAGGCCGTGCTCGATGACCACGGCAGCGGCATAAAGCGGTTGCTCGACCGGCGCGAAGCAGACGAACAGGCCGTGGTCGCGATATTTCCACGGCACGCCGGCGCCGCCTCTGCTGCCAGAGCCGAGCCCGCGCACCTGCGCGGTGCCGGTCTTGCCCGCCATCGCGATTCCCTCGAGCGGCAGTTTCGAGCGTGCCGCCGTCCCCTGGCTTACCACCTGCGCCATGCCCTGGTGCGCGACCGCGAGATGCTCGGGCGGATAGGGCAGGGTGGGGGCGACCTTGTTGTCCGGGATGAGATGCGGATAGAGCTTGCGACCCGAGGCGAGCCGCGCGACCATCACTGCCAATTGCAGCGGATTGCAGATCACATAGCCCTGGCCGATGATCGCATTGAGCGAGTCCGATGCCGTCCACGCCTGCTTGAACTTGCGCATCTTCCATTCGCTGTCGGGAATAGTGCCATAGCGCTGATTGAGCCCGGCGAGGTTGAAATCCTCGCCCAGACCCATTTCGCGCGCGACCATGGCGATCTTGTCGTACCCAAGCCTGTGCGCCTGTGCGTAGAAATAGGTATTACAGCTCTTCTCGATCGCGCGGACCATGTTGACCGGGCCGTGGCGGCCCAGGCACTGGTAGAAGCGGTTGCCGAGCCGATAGCCACCGGGGCAGTTGACCGTCTCTTCGGGATCGACGCCATGCTGCAGGCACGCGACAGCGGCCATGGGTTTCAGCGTCGATCCGGGCGGATAGAGCCCGCGCGTCGCCTTGTTGAGCAGCGGCACGCGCTCGTCCTGCGACAGCATCGAATATTCGAGCCGCCCGATGCCGTCGGAAAAGCTGTTGGGGTCGAAGCAGGGCATCGACGAGAAGGCGAGGATGCCGCCGGTCTGGCAGTCGATCACCACCGCCGCGCCCGATTCGCGTCCCATGCGGCGCGCGACGAATTCCTGCAGCCCACCATCGATGGTGAGTTTCAGCGGCTTGCCGGGCACGTCCTCCTGCACGCCCAGTTCGCGCACGATCTTGCCGCGCGCGGTCACCTCGACCTTACGCGCGCCCGGCTTGCCCTGAAGCTGCGGCTCGAAATATTTCTCCAGCCCGTCCTTGCCGATCTTGAAGCCCGGCGTGATCAGCAGCGGGTTCTTGTTTTCTTCATATTCCTCGGCATTGGCGATGCCGACATAGCCAAGCAGATGGCCGACCGCCGCGCCCGTGGGATATTGGCGCGAGAAGCCGCGCTGCGGCGCGACCCCGGGCAGGTCGGGCAGGCGCACCGAGAGCGCGGCGAAATCCTCGTAGCTCAGCCCCGCCGCGACCGGCACCGGCTGCAGCCCGCGCGCGTCCTTCATCGCTGCGCGCAGATCATCGACCTTGTCGGGCGTCATCTTCAGGATGGTGGCCAGCTGGTCGATGGTGCCATCGACATCGCGCACGCGTTGCGGGATCAGGTCGACGCGAAAATCGGCCTTGTTGTTGGCGAGCGGCTTGCCGTTGCGGTCGATGATCCAGCCCCGGCGCGGCGGAATGAGCGTCAGGTTGACCCGGTTGCTCTCCGACAGCATCTTGTAGCGCTCGTTCTCGACCACCGAGATATAGGCCATGCGCGCCGCCAGGATCGCACCGACCAGCCCCTGCGCCCCGCCGATCAGCATGGTGCGACGGTTGAACGTGATGTTCAGCGAGTTGCGGGTGATCAGCTTGCCCGGACGTATCATGGCTGCTCCGTCCTCAACGCTTGAGGCGGATATGATCGAGCCGCGCGACGAGGCGCAGCACCAGCGGATAGGTGAAGATCGCCAGGATCATCTGGGGGTACAGCACCGAAAGGCGCGTGTCGCTGACAAGAAAATTGTTGATCGCAAGGCCTCCTGCCAGCCCGAATATAAGGCACAGCGCGGCGATGAACCAGTCCTGCCAGTAATTGCGCCAGATATAGCGCTGCTCGATTAGATCGAGCGCAATGAGGATGATCGACCAGAGCAGCACTGCGCTGCCCACCGGCTGGCCGCTCATGATATCGTCGAACATGCCGAACGGAACGCCCGCCCAGACCGGCCAGATGCCGGGGCGCAGCAACTGCCAGCAGATCAGCACGACCAGCCCGAAGGGCGGCAGCACCGGCGCGGATGCGACGATCGGCAGCAACGGGGTCATCGACCCGATCAGCACCGAGGCGATCGGGACGCCGGCCTTGCGAAAGGCGGAGGGCTCGCGGTTCAGCCGCGCGCGATACGGCGCGTTCATGGCTGGACCTGGCCTGCGGGCTGGGCTGGCGTCGTCGATGCGCCGGGCGCGGGCGTCGTCGCTGGTGCGGCCGGCTCTGGCACCTTGGCTGCCGGCTTTTTCACCGGCTCGCTCTTGCGCGGCGCGGATAGCGGCGCGGCGGCCTCGGTGTTCGCAGGCGGCAGGCCGCTCGCCTCGGGATCGACCAGCTCGGGTTCGTACATTTCCTGCACGATGACGAAATCGGTGCCCGCCGGGTTGGCAAGCAGCTTGCCGATCGCGCCATCGCCGGTCAGCTTCTCGATGATCGCGACGGGCACGTTTGGCGGATAGATCCCGCCATTGCCAGATGTGACCATGACATCACCGACCTTGAACGGGTTGATGCCGATATCGATCAGCTTGATATCCACCCGGCCATCGCCGCGGCCTTGCGAAAAGGCGACGATGCCGTCACGCGCGCGGCGGACGGGCACGACATTTTCAGCATCGCTGAGCAGGAGTACGCGCGAGGTATTGGGCCCGGTCTCGAGCACGCGGCCGATCAGCCCGCGCTGCGCGCGCACCGGCTGGCCGCGCTGCACGCCCTGGCGCGATCCGACATCGAGCGTGGCGAAGCGGCGGCTGCTCGAGGCGCTCGAATTGATCAGGCGTGCGGTGGCAACCGGGCGACCCTCCTGCTTGATCAGTCCGAGCAGACGGCGCAGTTCGCGATTTTCCTGCTTGAGCGCGCGGGCCTCGATCAGGCGGATGCGGTTGCGCTCGACCTCGCGCTGCAGCTCGGCATTCTTGGACCCAGCGTTGAAATAGGCCGCAACTTCGCGCCAACCGTCCTGCACGCCAACGCGCATGCCGGTGAACAGGCGCGCGGGCGGCGCGCCGAGTTCTGCTGCGACCGAACGGACGGCGGAAAAGGCGGCGGGGTCGAAATGCGACAGCGCAAGCAGCAACAAGCCGGCAAATGCTCCCGTGAAGGCGAGCAAATACCCGGTGAAAATCTGCAGCTGCGCCTTGCGGGAGAACCCGGGGCGCCGATTGCGGGGCGGCGCCATGCTTTAGTCGCCCGTCAGGCGGTCATCAGCACGCCGCGGAAGATGGGGTCTTCCATGGCGCGACCGGTGCCGATGGCAACGCAGGTCAGCGGATCCTCCGCCACCGAAACCGGCAGGCCGGTCTCTTCGCGCAGATGCGCATCGAGGCCCGCGATCAGCGCGCCGCCGCCGGTGAGCACGATGCCCTGGTCGACGATATCGGCGGCCAGTTCGGGCGCGGTGTTTTCCAGCGCGATGCGCACGCCCTCGACGATGGTGCTGATCGGTTCGGACAGCGCCTCGGCGATCTGGCCCTGGTTGATCGAGATTTCCTTGGGCACGCCGTTGACGAGGTCGCGGCCCTTGATCTGGATGGTGTGGCCGATGCCGTCGGGCGGAGCGACCGCGATGCCGAAATCCTTCTTGATCCGCTCGGCGGTTGTTTCACCGATCAGCAGATTGTGGTGACGGCGCACGTAAGAGACGATCGCTTCGTCCATCTTGTCGCCGCCGGTGCGCACCGAGGTGGTATAGGCAAGGCCACGCAGCGAGAGAACCGCGACTTCGGTGGTGCCGCCGCCGATATCCACGACCATCGATCCGACCGGTTCGGTTACCGGCATGTCGGCACCGATCGCAGCGGCCATCGGCTCGACGATCAGCATCACCTGGCTCGCGCCCGCGTTCGACGCGGCATCGCGGATCGCGCGGCGCTCGACCGAGGTGGAGCCCGAGGGAACGCAGATCACGATTTCGGGATAGCTGAACATGCTGCGCTTGCCGTGCACCTTCTGGATGAAGTGCTTGATCATGTGCTCGGCGACTTCGATGTCGGCGATCACGCCGTCACGAAGCGGGCGGATGGCTTCGATCGAATCGGGGGTCTTGCCCATCATCATCTTGGCATCGACGCCCACGGCCTTGACTCGCTTGATGCCGTTCAGCGTCTCCAGTGCCACCACCGAAGGCTCGTTCAGCACGATGCCCTGATCCTGGACATAGACAAGCGTATTCGCGGTGCCCAGATCGATCGCCATGTTGTGCGAACCGAACCGGAAGAGTTTGGAGATGAACGACATGCAGACTTTCCAGAACTAAATGGAGGGAGCGGCTGACGGACCGTGATGTGTGCAGATATCCCGGGGCGGAGGCTAACCCGTGCGCCCGGCCAGACCAAGGCAGAAAAATGCTGGGAACTCGGGAGTCGCGTCCAAGCCGCGCTTGGGCTAGAGGCGTGTCCATGTCAATACGAAGGCTGCCAAACGCCCTGATAAACCGGATCGCAGCAGGCGAAGTGGTGGAAAGACCAGCCAGTGCGTTGAAGGAGCTGGTCGAGAACGCGATCGACGCCGGCGCGGACCGCATTTCCATCGCGCTGACCGATGGCGGACTGGCCGGGATCGAGGTCATCGACAATGGTTGTGGCATGGCGGCGGACGAGATCGCGCTGGCGCTCGAACGGCATGCCACGTCGAAGCTGCCCGATGATGCGATCGAGCTCGTGACCACCATGGGCTTTCGCGGCGAGGCTTTGCCCAGCATCGCCAGCGTCGCGCGCCTCTCGATCGCCAGCCGCACCGCCACAGGCGATGGCTGGCGGCGCGTGGTCGATCATGGCGATGTGGTGGAAGATGGCCCCGCATCGCTGCCGCCCGGCACGCGCATCCGCGTCGACAGCCTGTTCGCGCGCGTGCCCGCGCGCCGCAAGTTCCTGCGGTCTGCGCGCAGCGAATATGCCGCGTGCAGCGATGTCGTGAAGCGCCTGGCGATGGCGCGGCCCGACATCGCTTTCAGCCTCGAATCGGATGGACGGCGGGTGTTCTCGGTCCAGCCGGGCGAGGCGCGGCTGACGCGCATCGCTTCGCTCACCGCGCGGACCTTGGCGGATAATGCGGTACTGCTCGACTTCGAGCGCGAGGGCGTCAGGCTCACCGGCGTTGCAGGGCTGCCGACCTATAATCGCGGGGTGGCCGACCACCAGTTCCTGTTCGTCAACGCCCGGCCGGTGCGCGACCGGCTGCTCATCGGCGCGGTGCGCGCCGCCTATGCCGAGATGCTCGCGCGCGACCGGCACCCGGTGGTCGCGCTGTTCCTCGAGGTTGCGCCGCAGGATGTCGATGTCAACGTCCATCCCGCCAAGACCGAGGTGCGCTTTCGCGATGCGGCGATGGTGCGCGGGATGATCGTCTCAGGGTTGAGGCGCGCGCTCGACGAGGGCGGTTTTCGCGCGGTGCAGCGTCCGGCCGAAGGTGCCCTTTCGCGCTGGCAGAGCGAGCCGGTCGCGCCGCCGCCGCTGCGCGATCCGGACATGTTCAGCGCGCCTGCGCCAATGATGGCGGCTGCCCCCCAGCAGGAACCTGTCTGGCTCGCGGTATCGGGCTTCGCCGAGCGCAGCCAGCCGTTCATGGCGGCCGCGCCGATGGGACGCGCCGAGCCGGCCGCGCAGCCGGTGCCAATGGCCGAGCGTTATCCGCTGGGCATCGCGCGCGGGCAGATCGCCAAGACCTATATCGTCGCCGAGGCCGAGGACGGGCTGGTGATCGTCGACCAGCATGCCGCGCACGAGCGGCTGGTGCTCGAACGGATGCGCAAGGCGGCGGACGGGGGCAGGGTGGCGGCGCAGGCGCTGCTGATCCCCGAAGTGGTCGAGATGGACGAGACCGCCTGCGACCGGATCGAAGAGCGCGCGGCCGAGCTTGCCGAATTCGGGCTGGAGGTGGAGCGTTTCGGTCCGGCTGCGGTGCTGGTCCGCGCCACGCCCGCGCTGCTGGGCGGCGGCGATGTGCACGGCCTGGTGCAGGATGTGGCCGACGAACTGGCGAGCTTCGATGCTGCGCTGTCGCTCAAGGAACGGCTCGATCTGGTCGCCTCGACCATGGCGTGCCACGGGTCGGTCCGCGCCGGGCGCGTGCTATCGGTCGCGGAAATGAACGCGCTGCTGCGCGAGATGGAGGTCACCCCGCATTCGGGTCAGTGCAACCATGGCCGCCCGACCTGGGTCAAGCTGGCGCATGGCGATATCGAACGGCTTTTCGGCCGGAAATAGCCTTTAACGGCGCCCGAACGGCGGCGGGCTACCGCCCAGCTGCTCGACCATCTGGTTGAACTCGTTCAAGCGGATGACGCGTTCGAGCTGGAAGCCGGCACGACCGCCGAGCGACCAGATGAGGTGCGCTTCGATCCGCCCGATGACGGGAAGTCGGACAGTGATGCGCTCGCCCTTGGCCAGCGGCATTTCGCCTTCGGTCATGAAACCGTTCGCGGAAATGTTGACGATATGCGTCTTGATATCGCCCAGATGCCGATGCTCCGCGATCGTCGGATGACTGACGACATGTCGCGCCGCCTGGCGTTTTTCGACGACGGCTAGTTTCGCACCCCTGGACATATTTTCCACCCGTTGAAGCATGTTTGCTGAAGGTCACCTTCGAGCAAATTTACCAACAAAGTGTAAATGGTGCCACCGGTTACTTGGGGCTCGGCATGTCAATCCTCGGCCAGCACAAGTCCATGCTTCTTCTGGCCCAGGCTCACCTTGTCACCGGCTTTAACCATGAATTCAAAGGATTGCACCTTCTCGCCATTAACCCTGACGGCGCCCTCCTCGATCTTGCGCTTGGCTTCCTTGTTCGATGCGGTGAAGCCGAGCGCGGTGTTCGCCTGGACGATCGACATCCCTTCGGCGGGAACGCGGATGCTGGGCAGATCGCCGCCTGCCTGACCCTGTTCGAACGTCGCGCGTGCGGTTTCCGCTGCAGCTTTCGCAGCTTCGGACCCGCGGCACATAGCGGTCGCCGCATCCGCGAGCACCTTCTTGGCTTCGTTGATTTCCGAACCTTGCAGCGCTTCAAGCCTTGCGATCTCGTCGAGCGGCAGATCGGTGAACAGGCGCAGGAACCTGCCGACATCGGCATCCTGGGTGTTGCGCCAGAACTGCCAGTAATCATAAGCGGGCAGCGCATCCTCGTTGAGCCAGACCGCACCCTTCTCGGTCTTGCCCATCTTGCCGCCATCGGCGAGCGTGATCAGCGGCGTGGTCACACCATAGACCTCGGTGCCGTCGACACGGCGCGCCAGCTCGATGCCGTTAACGATATTTCCCCATTGATCCGACCCGCCCATCTGCAACCGGCAACCGACGCGGCGCGACAGCTCCAGAAAATCATAGGCCTGAAGGATCATGTAGTTGAACTCGAGAAAGCTCAGCGATTGCTCGCGGTCGAGTCTGAGCTTCACCGAGTCGAAGCTCAGCATCCGGTTGATCGAGAAATGCTGGCCGATGTCGCGCAGGAACGGGATGTATTCGAGCTTGTCGAGCCATTCGGCATTGTCGACCATGATCGCGTCGGTGGGACCGTCGCCAAAGGTCAGGAAGCGCTCGAATACGCGCTTGATCGACGCGACATTCGACGCGATCGTGTCGGTGGTCAGCAGCCGCCGCGCTTCGTCCTTGAAGCTGGGATCGCCGATCTTGCCGGTGCCACCGCCCATGACGACGATCGGCTTGTGCCCGGTCTGCTGCAGGCGGCGCAGCAGCATGATCTGCACCAGCGACCCGACATGCAGCGACGGCGCGGTCGGATCGAACCCGATATAGCCGGGCACGACCTGCTTTGTCGCCAGCGCGTCGAGCGCGGCTGCATCGGTCAGCTGGTGGATATAGCCGCGCGCATCGAGCAGGCGGAGCAGATCGGAGGAATATTGGTTCATGATGGCGGCGCGCTTAGCATCGATAAAGGCAGGCGAAAAGGATGCTTGTCACCCCGGTGCGGGCGAGCAGCGTGCATCGTCGCAAGGGATGATCTCGAACGTGCAGTGCGACAATGCGGGCATGTCGCCCAGCAGCGCGCGATAATGCGCGGGCGGACGCGGGAAATGCGTGGCGAGCGAGACGATCAGCGCAAGGTGCCCGGTGCCGACCTGCCATAGGTGCAGATCGACGACGCGATTGTCGGCATCGGCCTCTATCCGCTGACGGATCTGCTGCGCGATCGCCGGGTTGGCTTCCATGTCGAGCAGCACGCGCGACGACTGGCGCACCAGCCCTGCCGCCCACCACAGGATGACGGCTGCGCCGACGATCCCCATCAGCGGGTCGAGCCAGGCCAGGCCCAGCCACAAGCCGCCGCCCAGTGCGACCAGCGCCAGCACCGAGGTCAGTGCGTCGGTCAGCACGTGGACATAGGCAGCGCGAAGGTTGTGGTCATGATGATGGGCATGATGTGCGTGATCGTGATGGCCGTGATCATGGTCATGGTCATGGTCATGATCGTAATGCCCGTTTTCATGGCCATGTTCGTGGCCATGATGGTGCTCGTGCCCGCCGAGCAGGAAGGCGCTGGCCACATTGACCGCCAGGCCGATCACCGTGACGATGATGGCGGCGCGATAGTCGATCGCGACCGGATCGAGCAGCCGGTGCCCCGATTCCCAGACCATAAGCAGCGCGACCACGCCCAGCAGCAGTGCGCTGCTGAACCCGGTGAGCGATCCGACCTTGCCCGTGCCCATCGAGAAGCGCCGGTCATCGGCATGGGTGCGCGCAAAATGATAGGCATAACCTGCAAGACCCAGCGCCGCGACATGGCTGCCCATGTGCCAGCCATCGGCAAGCAGCGCCATCGATCCGGTCCACCAGCCGCCAGCAATCTCGGCGATCATGGTGACAGCGGTCAGCGCAACGACATACCAGGTGCGGCGCTCGCTCTCGTCGGCGCGGGCCCCGGCAAAGACATGATCGTGCGTCAGTTTCTCGAGCGCGGCATCGTGATGCATGGCGACAGTTCCGCAGATGACAGGGGTTTTGCCGGATATGCTTTCCGGCTTGTCCGTCCAAACTGTCAGCAGCGGGCGCTCAGCGCAAGAGCGATGGCGTCAATCCTCGGCCAGAGCCTTGAGAAGCGCGCGTTCGAGCGGATCGAGCGCGCCGTCGGCCTCGACCATCGCCTGCAGCCAGCTGTCCTCTTCTGCGCTGATGCCTTCCTCCGCGACCGGCAAAGGCGTCGCCATGGCCGGCCGGGCAGGGGCATCGCCCAGCGACCGGAACATGCGCCCGAAAAAGCTTCCCATGCCGGCCCTGGTATCGGCCATGAACGCATGGAGACGTACCGCATCCTCGCGGCTGAGCGCACGGAAGCGCTGGTCGGTCATCAGATGCAGCCGCATCGCTTGGACGAACAGCGTCTGCCATTCGGGCGCGTTCTGGCCGGCAAGCGTGGCGTCCTTGATCGCAAACAGCAGTTCGGCCTCTTCGCGGCTGATATGCGCAGGCGCCTGGCCTCCGGTCGCGTAGAGCACGCGGCGGAGCAACCGCACCTCGGTGGTGCCGATGCTGCCCGGCGTCAGACCTCCGCCGCAGCGCGTTGGACCTTCGCCGTTCAGGACGGCGAAGCGGATCTGGTCGAGCGCATAGCGCTTCAGGCGTTCGGGTGCGTTCTCGGCCTTTTCCAACACCTTCACCAGCAGTTCGAGCTCGGCCAGCGTATCGACCCGGCCGTCCTGATCGATCGCCGCGATCAGCCAGTCGGCATTCTCATCGCTGACACAGCCGCGCGGCTCGGCCTGCTCGACGACATAGGCCGTGATGGCCTCGACAAAGAAATCGACCCATTCGCTGCTCGGCGCGCTGCTGGCACGGTTGAGTTCGAACAGGATGGCGGCCTCGTTCGCGCTGATCCGGCCATCGGGCCACACCACGCGGCGCAGTGCGAGCGTCTCGTCCGGCCCAAGCGCGCGGCTCTGGGCGATCATCGCGGATACATCGTCGAGCGGTCTGGTCATGGATTGGCGCTGCCTGCAATTTCGCTTCGCGACAGACACTATCGCACAAGGCTTAAGAGTGGGTAATCAACAGGGCGATTTCACTCTCCGCGTGGCGGCATCGGAAAGAAGGACGAGGTGCGCGCGATATAGTCGGCATAATCGGGGCGCGTCTTCTTCAGGCCGCGTTCCAGCATCGCGGCGCCGCTCCATTTGACCAGGGTGAAATTGAGGAACAGCGGCCCGACCAGGCTGGCGAGCGCCACGTCCCAGCCGGTCGAGGCGGCGACCAGCCAGATGCCCCACCAGGTGCACGCGTCGCCGAAATAATTGGGATGGCGCGTGTAGCGCCACAGGCCGGTGTTGAGCACCTTGCCCTTGTTGGCCGGGTTTGCACGGAATGTCTCGAGCTGCGCATCGCCGATGGTCTCGAACGCGATGCCGACAAGCGCGATCAGGCATCCGAGCAGCGCCAGAGGTCCCAGCTCGCCTCCGCGCCAGATCCCGACCTGCGCGGGCAGGCAGACCATGAACAGCAGCGGTCCCTGAAGCAGGAAGACCTGCAGCAGCGCGGTCTTGGCAAAGCTCCAGCCCTTTTTATCCTTCGCCGAAGCGATGATCTTGGCATAGCGCGGATCGACGCCATTGCGCCGCCAGCGCACGAACAGGTGAAGCCCCAACCGCAGTCCCCAGATCGCGGTCAGGGCAAGCAGCATCACCGCCACCGGCGAGGCCGCGCCGCTCAGCCAGAAGGTGGTGGCCGCGAGCAGCACCATACCCATCGGCCACACGGCATCGATGAACGATACGTCCTTGATCGCGACGGCAACGCCCCACAGCACGATCATGACGCCGAAAATCAGCACCAGATTGTGCAGCAACAGCGGAATGGCGTCGGTCACGGGGCTCACAGGCGGCTGTCCTTGATGATGTCGGTGCCCGCGCGATCGGGGTGGCGCGGGGTCACGCTCTTGTAGAATTCCATGATCTTCTTCATGTCCTCGGCATAATCGCCGGTAGGCATGATCGCGGGGCCCAGTCCGCCGACCTTGCGGCCATAATCCATAAGCCCGCAGACCAGCGGCACGCGCGCGGCGAGCGCGATCTGGTAGAAGCCAGTGCGCCACTGGCGGACGCTGCCGCGCGTGCCCTCGGGTGCGATGGTCAGCATGAATTCGTCGCGCCGCGCGAATTCCTCGACCATCTGCTGCACCTGGCCGCGATTGTAGCTGCGCTCGACCGGCACGCCCCCCATGTCGCGCATGAACCGACCGAGCGGCCAGCGGAACAGCGAGGTCTTGGCCATGAAATGCGCCTTGATGCCGAGATCGCCGGTCAAGCCGAGGAAGTAGAGGAAATCCCAGTTGCTCGTATGCGGCGCGGCGATGATGACGAAGCGGCGCGGCTCGGGCACCACGCCCTCGGCGCGCCAGCCATGGCTGCGATAGAGCAGCAGCAGCAACCGTCGCACGATGCGGGAAAGAAACGTAGGCGGACGGTCATCGGTGCGCGGTGGCCAAGCGTCGTGCTGGATGTCCATGATCGTATGTGCCTGCCCCCAGTGCTGAACCTGTGCCAGCTACGGGGCAAACACTGCATAAGATGCGGCAGGCTGGCAAATGTTATTGCGCCGATCTGGCGGCGTCATCCCGAATCAAGTTCTCCAATCGCGCAATCAGCCTGGCACTGTCGCCTTTTACGACCAATTGCTTGGCGCGGCCGGTAGCGCCGGATTGCACCGTCACATCGCGTTTGCGAACTTGCAAAGCCGTGCTGATCAGCGCGATCAATTCTGCATTGGCGGCTCCATCGACGGGCGGTGCGGCGATCCGAAGCTGCAAGACCGGCCGCCCATCGGCGTCCTGACCGACGCCCGCCACCATGCTGCGGTTCGCGCGCGGCGTCGCTCGCACAAACAGCAAGACCCCGCCCGGCACGGTGCGCCAGGGCGGGGCCTTGTGATCTTGCGAAGCTTGTGACGCAGGCAGGGGATGTCAGCCCTTGGTTGCGGCGATCCAGCGGTCGATCTTCGCTTCCAATACGCTCATCGGCAGTGCGCCGGTGTTGAGCACCTGGTCGTGGAACTCGCGCGGGTCGAATTTCGGGCCCAGTTCCTTTTCGGCCTTGGCCTTCAGCCGCTGGATGGTCAGCGCGCCGATCTTGTAGGCCAGCGCCTGGCTGGGGATCGCGATATAGCGTTCGACCTCGGCGGTCGCGTCGGTCTCGCCCATTGACGAATTGTCGAGCATGTACTTGATCGCCTGTTCGCGGGTCCATCCCTTTGAATGGATGCCGCTGTCGACCACCAGCCGCATCGCGCGCAGCATCTCGTCGTCGAGATGACCGAAGCGCTGATACGGATCGGTGAACAGCCCCATCGGATAGCCCAGCTTCTCCGCATAGAGCGCCCAGCCTTCGGCATAGGCGGTGTTGCCGCCGAAGCGCATGAACGCGGGTAGCGCCTCGTTTTCCTGTGCCAGGCTGATCTGGAAATGATGACCCGGCGCGCCCTCGTGCAGGTACAAGGTGGTCATGCCCGGGGTGGTGCGGCTGGGCAGGTCATAGGCGTTGAAATAGAAAATGCCCGGGCGGGACCCATCGGGATTGCCCGACTGATAGCTGCCGCCCGCCTCGAACTTCTCGCGGAATTCCTCATAGGGGCGGATTTCCAGCGGGGTCTTGGGCAGCACCTTGAACTGGGTCGAAATGACCGCATCGACCTTCTTGCCGATATCGTAATAGCCCTGGGTCAGCGCCTCGCGGGTCGGCATCTTGAACTTCGGGTCGGTGCGCAGATAGTTGAAGAATTCCGGCAGCGTGCCCTTGAAACCGACCTCGGTCTTGATCGCTTCCATCTCGGTCAGGATGCGCTTGACTTCGCTCAGCCCCAGATTGTGGACCTCATCTGCAGTCAGGGGCAGGGTGGTGGTCTGCTCGATCAGATAGGCGTAAAGCTTGTCGCCGCCCTTCATGTACTTGAGGCCGACGCCCTCGCGTGCATCCTTCAGATACTCGTTGGCGAGATAATCGCGCAGCCGCTTGTAGGCCGGATAGATGTCGTCGGTGATCGTCTTGGCATAGGCTTCGGTGAAACGCGCCTTGTCCGCCTCGCTGAAATCGGCTGGAAACTGCTTCACCGGGCCGAAATAGGGGGATTCCTCGGGCTTCTGCGCGAGCTGCGTGTCGAGCTGCTCGATCACGTTGCGGATGGTGAGTTTGGTCTCGACCACGCCCGAGGCCTGGCCCTGCCTGAACCGCTCGATCGAGCGATCGAGCAGGGTCACGAACTCCTTGTGACGCTTCAGGTTGTTCTCGTAATCGGCGACGGTCTTGAACGGCGCAGTTCCGGTGCCCGATGCGAAATTCGGGTAGAATGTGTGAAAGCCGAAAAAGTGGTTGATCGGCCGGACCACCGTCAGCGGCAGATAGTCGGCGGACAGACCCTTGATCGTATCCTTCTGGTTGCGCTCGAAAATGTCATAGGCCAGCTGATTGGTTGCGGTCAGCTTGGCCCGATCGATCTTCGCCAGCGCTGCCAGATTGTCCTCGGCCGCCTTGCGTTCGCCATCGAAATAAGCGTCGGTGACATAATCGCCGAGCCGATCGGCATAGCGGGTATCGCCGCGGAAGAGGCCGTTGAGCGGGTTGCGCTTCAGGCTCGCTTCGTCGTCGGCGGCAAACAGCGCGGTCAGCCGCGCATCCTCCGATTGCGGGGCAGCCTGGGTCGGGTTTTGCGCGAGCACGGGCGTGGTTGCGAGCGGCGCGGCAAGCGCGGCACTGGCCAGCAGCAGCATGGTCTGGCGGAAGGATGGCATGTGAAGAAATTCCCCGTTTGTATGAGCGCGCCATCGGCCCCTGACTTGGGACGGGAGCGTATACGATGCCGCTAACACGCGATTAACCGTGCGGCAATCGTGCCGTTATCCGCTGGTCGAACCGGAGCTAGCGTTCGTGGAAAGCCAGCACGGAAAAGCGCGATGAATTGATGCGCTCGATTAACATGGATCAACTTATCGATGAAACTTTATGCCACGCCAATGGTTTGATGTCCCAGAAGCCGACCGGATTGGCCCGGTCCCCAGGAAGATGACAACGCTATCACCATGACTGCCCGTATCCTCATCATTGAAGACGAATTCCTCGTCGCGCTCGACATGCAGGTCGGGCTCGAGGATGCAGGTTATGAGGTCGTTGGCGTCGGCGATGACTGGAAATCGGCGATGCGCCTGGCTGAACGGGCGCCGACTGTCGCCCTGGTCGATATCAACCTGTGCGATGGCGCAACCGGCCCTTCGATCGGTGCCTGGCTCGGCAAGGAGATCGGCTGCACGGTGATTTTCGTGACGGCCAACCCGCGCCAGATCGATGTCCCGATCCCCGGCGCGCTGGGCGTGATGATCAAGCCCGCGGACAGCCGCCAGGTCGTTGAAGCCGTCGATTTTGCGCTGGCCGCGCGCGATGGCGGGCCGACGCCGACGCCGCCTGCGGGGCTGACGCTGCTTTCACACTGATATCCGTCGGGACCGGCGTACCAGGCTTCGCAAGTCAGACCGGCGCTCCCTCGGCGCGCTTCAGCCTGCCAGCCGAAACGCGCATGTCGACGCGCAGCCCCTGTGGCAGCCAATGACGCTCGATTGAGCCCGCAAGCTGCTGCGTGATCGCAAGCTGAACGAGGCGCGTACCGAACCCGGTCGCTGCCGGCTCTCCCGCCACTGCGGGGCCATCCGTCTCGATCCAGTTGATCGAGACCATATCGTCATCCTGCGCGACCTGGATCGCAACCGAACCTGTGACTGATGACAAGGCGCCGTATTTCGCGGAATTGGTGGCGAGCTCATGGAATACCAGCGCGATGGGGGTGGCGCTGCGGTCGTCGATTTGAGGGTCGTCGCCGCAGATTGTCAGCCGTCCTTCGCCCAGGGCGGGATAGGCCGCCAGGATTTCGGTGAGCAAGCCGCTGAGCGAGGATTCGATGGTGACAGGGCGCGACTGTTCGCTGTGGGGCCGGGCGAATTCGTGCGCGCGCCCCAGCGCGGCGATTCGATCCTGCAATTCCGAAGCCATCGGTCGCAATTCCGGGTTCTGCCGCGCCGACATGCCGATCAGGCCGTTGATGACCGCAAAGATATTCTTGATCCGGTGGCTCAGTTCCCGGCTGAGCACCTCGTTTTCCTCGGCGATCATCTTGGATTGATGGATATCGGTGCAGGTTCCGATCCAGCGGACGATCTCGCCCTTGGCATTGCGCAACGGGAGCGCGCGGCCCAGCGTCCAGCGATATTCGCCGCTATGGTGGCGCAGCCTATAGTTCACCTCATAAGGTTCGCCGGTGGCCAGCGAATGCCGCCAGATGCTCCACGCATGGTCCTGGTCGTCGGGATGGAACATACCGTTCCAGCCCTCGCCGTCGGTCGATCCGGCGGGAACGCCGGTGAACTCGTACCAGCGAGCGTTATAATAGTCGTGATAGCCATCGGGCAGGGTCGACCACACCATCTGCGGCATCGCGTCGGTCAGGATGCGGAACGCGGAGTTCATCCGTTGCAGCGTGTCGCGGGCATCGACGACCCCGTTCTCGCCGTTGTCAGCGCCGTTGGCGCGAGTAACCTTGAAGGCGTGGGCGAGAAAGTCGAGTTCAGACATCGATCAGCTTTCTAGCGGACCGACCCGCCAAAGTGCAATTTGGGTGCCTCGACTATCCTCGAGGCGATGGGAACCAGCTGGAATCGAGCGCACTAAAGCGATCTACGAACCGGGCGAGCTCGATCAGCTTCGGCTCGTCAACCAATGTGACGGTGCTGCGGTTCCGTGTGATCAGTTTTTCTTCGGTCATTTGCCGGATCAGCCGATTGACGTGCACCTGGGTCAGTCCGACCGCATCGCCGAGATCGCTCTGGGTCAGCGGAATGCGGATTACCGAATTGTGCTGCCCGCTGACGGCGCGCATCCGCGCGGCGATCGACAGGAACAGGTTGGCAAGCCGCGCCTTGCCCTCGCTGCGCCCCAGGGCGCGCAACCGGTCGTACAGGTCAATGCTTTCCATCTGGCTGATCGAGAAGAACAAGGCGGCAAGGCGCGGATGCTCGATGAACGTCTCGCCCAGCGCGCGGCGCGGGAAGCGGCATGCCACCATGTCGGTCGCCGCGACGATGCTCGACGGCGCATCGCGAAACGCGATGCCGGACGCGCCGATCATGTCCCCCGAAAAGTGAAAGCGCAGGATCTGTCGCTTGCCCGCGGGCAGCCTGCTTTCCGAAAGCGCCCAGCCTTGATGCACGATCAGCAGCTCGGAAAGATCATCGCCTTCCTGCCAAAGCATGCTGCCCGACGGATAGTCGCGAGGCTCGCGCTCGAGGCTGGCGACAGCCTTTTTCTCGGTGGGGGTAAGGTCAAGATAACGGTTCAGCCGGACAACGAAACAACTGTCTGACATGGTCGGGCTCCTGCAGATAGGGGCGTCCAGCCGACCCGCCGAACCGCCCCGTCAATTCAACCTGGTCTCATACTCGGCACGCGTGCTTTTAGGCGTGCAGCTACAAATATCCAGCAGAATCAAGTTATTAACATATGTTATATTTGCAATGACTCCCGCAAAAACCAGGTACGCGCCAGCAGGGTAAATGATCCTGAAAATCAGCCATTGCGTGTCGCGGCCAATTCCATAGACTTGACGCAAACGTAAATTCAAAAACGAGAGGATCGCTTGCCCATGCTCACCGAGAGCCCGACCAGCCCCGTTGCCACCAGCCAGAGCTGGAGCGCGCCGGAAGGCTGGCCCGCCTTGTCGCTGAAACAGATCGAGGCGATGCTGTGCGCGCCCGGCCAGCCGTTCGAGATGGAAACGGTCGAGGTGGAAGGCGTGCCCACGCGCTGCTGGAAGAACGCGCCGCCAAGCCTTGCCGCGCTGGCGCAGATCGCGCGCAGCCACGGTGAGAAGACCTTCCTGATCTATGAGGGCGAGCGGGTCAGCTACGACGCCTGGTTCCGTGCCACCGCGACGCTGGCGCAGCATCTGACCGAAGCGGGGATCGGCAAGGGAGACCGTGTAGCGCTGGCGATGCGCAACCTGCCCGAGTGGCCGGTCGCTTTTTTCGCAATCGTCAGCATCGGCGCGATCGCGGTGCCGCTCAACGCCTGGTGGACGGGACAGGAGCTGGCGTACGGCCTCAAGGACTCGGGCGCGAAGCTGATGATCGCCGATGCCGAGCGGCTGGATCGCATCGCGCCGCATCTCGCTGAACTGGACGCGCTCCAAGCGATGCTGATCAGCCGGAGCCAGGGCGAACTGGGGCATGGGGCCAAGGCGCTGGAGGACGTGATCGGCGCGCCGCCCGCCTATGCCGAGCTGGCCCCGGCCGAGCTTCCGCCAGTCGAAATCGCGCCCGACGATGCGGCGACGATCTTCTACACTTCGGGCACCACCGGCAATCCCAAGGGTGCGCTCGGCAGCCATCGCAACATGACGACGAATATCCTCACCACCGCCTATGCCGGGGTGCGTTCGTCGCTGCGCCGAGGCGAGTCGCCGCCCGCGCCCGAACCTGCGGTGCTGCTCACCGTCATCCCGCTGTTCCATGTCACCGCGTGCAGCGCGGGCATGACCGGGGTAATGTTCGCCGGATCGACCCTTGTGTTCATGCACAAATGGGATGCGACGCGCGCGCTGGAGATCATCGAGCGCGAGAAGGTGACGGCGACCGGCGGTGTGCCGACCATCGCCTGGCAGCTGATCGAGCATCCCGATCGCGACAAGTACGATCTGTCCTCGCTCAAGTCGATTTCCTATGGCGGCGCGCCGTCCGCGCCCGAGCTGGTGCGCAAGATTCGCGAGGTGTTCGGCGCACTGCCCGGCAATGGCTGGGGCATGACCGAGACGATGGCGACCGTGACCAGCCACACGGCCGAGGATTATCTCAACCGTCCTGACAGCTGCGGCCCCGCCGTCCCCGTGAGCGACCTCAAGATCATGGACGCCGATGGCCAGACCGAACTGCCCGTGGGGCAGGTGGGCGAGCTCTGGGCGCGGGGCCCTCAGATCGTGAAAGGCTATTGGAACAAGCCCGAGGCGACAGCGGCGACCTTTGTCGATGGCTGGGTGCGCACCGGCGACCTGGCGCGGCTCGACGAGGAGGGCTTCTGCTATATCGTCGATCGCGCCAAGGACATGATCATCCGGGGCGGCGAGAATATCTACTCGTCCGAGGTCGAGAACGTGCTCTATGATCACCCTGCGGTCACCGACGCAGCGCTGATCGGCCTGCCGCATCGCACCTTGGGCGAAGAGCCGGCCGCGGTGGTGCATCTCGCCCCCGGTGCCGAGGCGAGCGAGGCGGAGCTTCAGGCCTGGGTGCGCGAGCGGCTCGCCGCGTTCAAGGTGCCGGTGCGGATCGTGTTCTGCAAGGAGACGCTGCCGCGCAACGCCAATGGCAAGATCCTGAAGAAGGATTTGGCCGGACTGTTCGGCTGACGTCCCGCGTCCGGGCGCTGGCGGCAGTGCCCGGACATCGCATCAGGCGAAGACGCTGGCGAGCTGTTCGGTGCTCGCGCCTTCCTTGGTGGCGCGCAATTCGATATAGACGGCGGCGATCCCCGCTGCGCCCACGGCAGCGCTGACCGTGCTCAGCAGCGCGCTGGTCACGATCGACAGGCTGGGGCTGATCATCGAGACCAGGCCGATGGGGATGGCAATGATCCAGCTGAAGATGATGAACACAATAATCAGGCCGAGGAGCTTGAGCCGTGAGCCTTTGGTCAGGGCAGCACTGCGGCCGAGAGCGCCGCTGACGTCTAGATTCTCCACCATCATTGCGGGTACGGCGACCATCCACATCAGATAGAGGATGATGCCGGGAACGATCAGCATGACCAGGCCGATGCTGATGCCGATGGCGACGACGATTCCGAGACCGATCAGCGGCAGCAGCTTGGCGACAGCTCGGCTGACGCATTCACCGAAATTGACGGGTTTTCCGGCAATGTCGTTCGCCGATGCAACGATCAGCGAGGCTTGCAGGATGATCGAGAGAAACAGGAACGCAAAATAGCCGACAATGCTGGTAACGATCGCCCCGGCACTGGTGAAAAGCGCAGTCGGATCGCTAGCGGCAGGCGTCACGTACATGCCTATGCCCAACTGCGGCAGGCCGACAATGACCAGCGAAAGCCCCAAAAAGATCGCCGCATTCCGTCCAATCACGCCGAAGGTGTTATTGAAGACATTGGATATGCTGAACTCGGCTGGCTGGCTGGCCATGTCAAATCTCCCGTTGAATGTCCCAAGCGACCGTTTCTTGTTCTGACCACAGCCTAACACCAGAACAATTCAGGTCCAGTGCGGTTCGGCATATGCAAACTTCCTTGCCCATGCGCATCGCTTCTGCGATCAAACCGGCGTGACCGCTGGCCCCGTCCTTGATGCACCCCGCCGCGAAGGCTTTGATGCGGCCTATGAGCAGGTGCGTGGGGATGCCAGCATTCAGTTCGCCCCCGAATTCGCAAAGCCCGCCGATCCGCCGCCGCAATGGTGGGAGGATGTCTCGCGCTGGCTAGCCAAGTTACTCGAACCGATTGCTCAGGCGCTGGCTGCCGCCTGGCCGTGGCTCAGCAAGCTGCTTCTGGTGGCGCTGGTCGTCGGCGTGCTGGCGTTGCTGTGGGTGATCCTCGTCCCCTATATCGCCGACTGGCGCGAGCGGCGCGGCGCGGCCCAGCCCGATTGGGTGCCCGATCAGACGCAGGCTCGCGCGCTGCTCGAAGAGGCGGACCGGCTGGCTGCGCAAGGTCGCTTCGATGAGGCCGCGCATCTGCTGCTCTATCGGTCGATCGAGGATATTGCCGAGAAGCGCCCCGACCTGCTGCGGCCTTCGACGACCACGCGCGAGATCGGCGCGTTCGATGCGCTGTCGCAGCGCGCGCGCCAGGCATTCGGCGTGATCGCGGGACATGTCGAAGCGAGCTTCTTCGCCCGGCGTCCGCTCGATCGAAGCGCCTGGGACAGTTCGCGCGAAGCCTATCGCGCCTTTGCGCTGGACGGCGGCTGAAATGGCGACAGAAACCAACGCCAACCCTTTTGCGCGCGGCACGGTGCTGCTGATGTTCGCGATCGGTTTCGCAGCCTTCATCGCACTGCTCTACGCGCTGGGCGCGGAGGGTGCGCTCAAATCGGGCAATAATGGCCAGGCGCATGGCGCATCGTCGAGCCTGGTCGGCTATTCGGCGCTGGCGCATCTGCTCGAAAAGACGGGCACGCCGGTCAGCTATGGCCGCAATCCGGCCGCCGCTTCGCAGCAGGATTTGCTGATCGTCACGCCGCAGCTGAGCAGCGATCCTGAAGAATTGCAGGCCATGGTGGAACAGCGCGCCTTCACCGGGCCGACGATCATCATCCTGCCCAAATGGCAGGTGACGCCGCTCGATGGGATGCAGCGGGGCTGGGTCCAGCTTGATTCGACTTTTGCAGCGCTTCAGGCGCCGCAGGTGCTGGCTCGGCTGGTCGCCGTGAAGACCCGGATCGAAGGCGTCGACAGTCGGCTTGCTTCGATGCTGTTCGTCCAGCCCGACAGTGCCGATCAGAAGAACGCGATGCTCAAACAGGCGCTCAAGTCGCGCGTCACGATCAGCGGCGACAAGCTCAAGACCGTGCTCGCCGATGCTGAGACGGGCGCGGCGCGGGTGGCGGTGATCGACGATGGCGGCTGGTATCCCTCGCTCGATCCCGACGCGCCCGACGAAGCGCCCCAGGCATCCGGCATAGCGCAGGGGCGCTACCCGGTCGTCATTGTCGCCGATGCGGATCTGATGAACAATCTGGGTCTTGCGAACCGCAAGACGGCCGAACAGGCGCTGAACATCATCGATTCGGCCTGGTCCGGCGGCGGGGAGGGCGTGGTGTTCGACCTGACCCAAAACGGCCTCGGCGCCTCGGAGAACCTGCTTTCGGTCGCGTTTCGTCCGCCCTTTGTCGGCGCGGTGGCGAGCCTGGTGCTGGCGGCGATCGCCTTTGCCTGGATGGCGTTCTTCCGCTTCGGCCCGTCGCTCTCCGAAGAACCGCCGTTCGGCTTTGGCAAGACGGCGCTCGTCAAGGGCAGCGCGTCTCTGGTGCGCAGGCTGGGGCGCGAGCACCTTATCGGACCGGCCTATGCCGATCTGCTGCGCGACAGGGCGGCGCGCGCGCTGGGTCTGCCGTCGGCGCTGCCGGCGGAGCAGGTCGATGCGCGACTGTCCCTCGTGCCCGCTGATAGCGACGGGCGCGATTACGAGACCCTCATTGCAAATTTGCGAAGCGCGCGCGACCGTCCGGCCATCGCGGCCGCAGCGCGCGCCTTCTATCGCTGGAAAAAGGAAAGAATGGGATGAACTTGGCCGATATCAACGCATTGGGGGATCGTATCCGCGCAGAGATGGCCAAGGCGATCATCGGCCAGGACGAGATTATCGATCATCTGCTGATCGCGCTGCTCTCGAACGGCCATGTTCTGCTCGAAGGCCCGCCGGGGACCGCCAAGACCTTCATGGCGCAGTGCTTTGCCGCGTGCTTGTCGCTCGATTACGGGCGCATCCAGTTTACGCCCGATCTGATGCCGGGGGATATTGTCGGCTCCAACCTGTTCAACTTCCAGACCAGCCAGTTCACGCTGACGCGCGGGCCGATCTTCACCGATCTGCTGCTGGCCGACGAAATCAACCGCACCCCGCCCAAGACCCAGGCGGCGCTTCTGGAAGCGATGCAGGAACGCAGCGTCACGCTCGACGGTACGCGGCACCCGCTGTCCTCGCATTTCATGGTGGTGGCGACGCAGAACCCGATCGAGCAGCAGGGCGTCTACCCGCTGCCCGAAGCGCAGCTCGATCGCTTCCTGTTCAAGCTGCTGGTCGGCTATCCCGATGCGGACGAAGAGGCGCGGATCGTCGCCGAATATGGCAAGCGCAGCGGCGTGCAGCGGCCCGATGCCTTTGCCATCCAGCCTCAGGTGACGCCCGATGCGTTGAGTGCAGCGCGCGCCGCCGTCAGCGAGGTCAAGCTGGTCGACGAGGTGGTCGCCTATATCGTGCGGCTGGTGCGCGCGACGCGTGAAACTGCGGATTTCGAAAGCGGCGCTTCTCCGCGCGCGGCGATCATGCTCGCCAATGCGGCGCGCGCGCGGGCAGCGCTGCAGGGGCGCGATTATGTGATCCCCGATGATGTCAAGCAGCTCGCTGCCTCGGTGCTGCGTCATCGCACCTTGCTGTCGCCCGCCGCCGAGATCGAAGGTCGCCGGGTGGAGACCATCGTCGCCGATCTGGTCGAACGCACCGAGGCGCCGCGTTGATCGGAGCCTATCCCACCTTGCGCGCGGGCCTGCTGATCGCGGGCGGGGCGCCGCTGGCGATTCTGCTGGCGGCGTTCGCGCCCGGGTTGTGGCCGCTCGGCCCGGCCTGGTCGGGCGCGGTGCTGCTGCTCGCGCTGCTCGATGCGCTGATCGCGGGCAAGGCACGGCATGTCGAACTGATCGTGCCGGCCAGCAGCGAACTGGGGAGCGAGGTGCGGATCGCGATCGAGGCCGAACTGGCCGCGCAGGTGCCGATCGCGCGCGCCGAGGCGAGCCTGGCGGTGACCAGCCGGATCGTGCCCGGCGGCAGGGGCTTTGCAAGTTTGCAAAGATCGGGACCGGAGGCCGCGCTGCGCGGCGAATTCGCGCTGTCGCCGGTGCGGCGCGGCGCGCTGGAGATCGAGCGGCTATGGCTGCGCTGGCAGGGGCCGCTGGGTCTGGGCTGGCGGCAGGACGTGCGCCCGAGCGGAGAGACCATCGCCATCCTGCCCGATATCGCGGCGGTGCGCGCGCCCGCTTTGCAGGTTTTCATCAAGGAGGCGATCTACGGCATCCTGGCGCGCCAAATCCGCGGCGAGGGGAGCGAGTTCGAGGCTCTGGTCGAATATCAGCCCGGCTTCGACCGCCGTTCGATCGACTGGAAAAGTTCGGCGCGCCATTCTAAGCTGCTCGCGCGCGAATATGATACCGAGCGCAACAACCAGATCGTTTTCGCGCTCGATAGCGGATCGGACATGTGCGAGCCGGTCGCGGGCCTGCCGCGCATCGATCGTGCTGTTTCCGCAGCATTGCTGACCAGCTATGTCGCGCTCAAGGCGGGTGATCAGGTGCGGCTGTTTTCCTTTGCTGCCCAGCCCGAGCGCGCGACACCGTTCATTTCCGGGAGCCGCAATTTCTTCCGCCTGCAGTCCGAGGCGGCGGGGATCGATTATCGCTTCGAGGAAAGCAACTATACGCTGGCGCTGTCGACGCTGGCCGCGCAGCTGCAGCGGCGATCGCTGATCGTGGTGTTCACCGATTTTACCGACCCAACCAGCGCCGAACTGATGCTTGAATCGGTCGGGCGGCTGATCGACCGGCATCTGCTTCTGTTCGTCGCGATGGAGGATGAGGAACTGCTGTCGATAGTCGATCAGGCGCCCGCGACGAGCGAGAAGGTGGCCGAAAGCGTTGCCGCTGCCAGCTTGCTGGCGCAGCGGCGACTGGTCATCACGCGGCTGCGGCACATGGGCATCGATGTGATCGAGGGGCGGCATGACGAGATCGGCACGCGGCTGATGAACGCCTATCTCAAGATCAAGCGCCGCGGGCAGCTATGAGCGAGGCGGTGATGAAATCCCCAGGCGGACAGGCGGTGGCGGCCGCCGCGCTGCGCAGCGACCGCTTCCGGCTGGAACGCGAGGGCGACTGGCAGCGGCTCGATGCGATGGTCACCGCCATGGAGAAAGGCAAGCTCCGCAAGCTGTCCGATGACGACGTGCTGGCGCTGCCGGTGCTCTACCGCAACCTGCTGTCCAGCCTGTCGATTGCCCGCGAAAGCTCGCTCGACGCCGGGCTGATCGCCTATCTCGAATCGCTGACGCTGCGCGCCTATTTCATGGTCTATGGCACCCGCACCAGCCTTGGCGGTTGGTGCCGCAGCTTTTTCGGCGGTGGGCTCAGCCGCGCTGTGCGTGCCATCTGGCCCGATCTGCTGGTTGCGCTGGCAGCGATGATGGCAGGTGCCGTACTCGGCTTCTTCCTCGTCGATGCCGAGACCGACTGGTATTTCCGGCTCGTCCCGGCGCAGTTCAGCGATGTCCGTGTGCCTGGCGCCTCGCGCGAGGCGCTGCTGAGCACGCTGTTCGGCGAGACCGATGGCGATGGCCTGGGGGTGTTTGCCGCCTATCTGTTCAGCAATAACGCGCAGGTGGCCATCATGGCCTTCGCGCTGGGTTTCGCCTTCGGGGTACCGTCGATCCTGTTGCTCGTGTACAACATGGTCGGGCTCGGCGCGATGGTCTGGCTGTTCGCCTCGCGCGGGCTTGCGGTCGAGTTCATCGGCTGGCTGTCGATCCACGGCACGACCGAATTGCTTGCGATCCTGCTCGCCGGGGCGGCGGGCTTGCATATCGGCCGTGCCCTCGGATTTCCCGGGCAGCGCAGCCATATGGTCGCGCTCAGCCAGGCGGGGCGGACTGCTGCGCAAGTCATGGCGGGTGTTGTCGTGATGCTGATCTGCGCCGGCTTGCTCGAGGGCTTTGGCCGTCAGCTGATTCAGTCGACGGCGATCCGTTATGCCATCGGCTATGGCATCCTGGCGTTGTGGCTCGCCTATTTCTTCGCTTTCCGCCCGAGGCGGGCCTGATGGCGGGCGCTGCCGATCTGGGCCGGACGCGGGGCAGGGATGCGAGGCTTCAGCGCACCCTGATCACGCCCGAGGGCGTCGCGCTCGATGTCCAGGTGGCATCGGCGAGCGCGCGTGCGGGTGCGCTGCTCATCGATCTGGCCGCTCTGTTCGGGATGTATATCGCCTTCATCCTGGCACTCGTGCTGACTGTCTGGATGTTCGAACGCGCCAATCTGCCATCCATACCCGACAGCATCGGCGGCTTTCTCGTGGTGCTGTTCATCATCGGCACGTTTCTCGCGCGGAACGCCTATTTCCTGTATTTTGAGCTGGGCCAGCGCGCGGCGACCTGGGGCAAGCGCGCACTAGGCATTCGCGTCGCTGTGCGTGATGGCGGGCGGCTGACCGCTGAGGCGGTGATCGCGCGCAACCTGCTTCGCGATATCGAGCTGTTCCTGCCGGTGATGTTCATGACGTCGAGCGGAATTCAGGGCTCGCTCAGCGAGTTCGCGGCCTGGGCGGGCCTGTTCTGGGTCGGCAGTTTCGCGCTGTTCCCGCTGCTCAACAAGGATCGGCTGCGCTGCGGCGACCTGATCGCGGGAACCTGGGTGGTGCAGGCGCCAAAGGCGCAGCTGGCGGGACTGGTGGCGACAGGGGTGCCCGAAAATGACCTGATCGCAGCGCTTCCTTCCGATCGCTACCGGTTCACCGAAGCCGAGCTTGCGGTCTATGGCGAATACGAACTGCAGACGCTGGAACAGGTTCTGCGGACGGCCAATGCCGAGTCGATGCAGGCGGTGGCGACGACGATTTGCAGCAAGATCGGCTGGACAGCGCCGGTCGGCGACGAGCGCGCGTTTCTGGAGGCCTATTACACGCAATTGCGCGCCCGGCTGGAACGCGGCATGCGTTTCGGCCGAAGGCGCGCGGACAAGAACAGCTGATGCAGTGCAGGTGTCAGGCGGCGCCGAGCAATCCGGTGACCTGCTCTGCCGTAGGCGGGCGCAAGGTCCGCATCGCCTGTTCGGGATCGCCCAGCATCGACTTGGCGACCTGACGTGCGAAATCGTCAAGCTTTTGCGGAAGCTCGGCAGCCGCTGCGGCCTTGGCAAGGCTCTCCATCGCGCCGCTGGGCGCCGTGGGGCGGTTGATGAGATTGATGACGCCGTCGTTCACCGGCCGTGCGGGGGCAGGGTCGGTATTGCGCGGCGCGACATCATTCGCCTGATAGTTCGGACGGATATAGACCGTCCGCATCGTCGGCGAGCCTGGGGGGTCTGAATTGTTGATCATGGCACGGGGGTCCTGATAGTTTTTCAGGCTGAAGATGCCATGGCCGGCGTTAAGGCGGGCTTGAAGAAACTGGCATGCGCCGCGTTAAGCATATCGCAAAGCCTGGTGGCTATGCCCGACCTGCCGAGAGTCTTGCCCAGGCTAGGTCCGCGAACTCGCATAATAACGGCCGCGTGTCGCGCGGATCAATGATATCTTCGACAGAAAAATGCTCGGCGCTGCGGAACGGGCTGCGCACCTTGTTGAGCCGGGCGCGGATCGCCGCAAGATGCGCCTGAGGATCGGCGCTCGCTTCAAGCTCGGACTTGTAGGCAACCTCCACCCCGCCCTCGATCGGCAGCGATCCCCAGTCGCCGCTGGGCCAGGCAAAGCGATACTGGAAGCGTTCGGCATTCGACATGGCCGAACCCGCGATGCCATAGGCGCGCCGGACGATGACCGAGGCCAGCGGCACCCTGGCACGATAGATTGCGTTCATCGCGTTGACGCCATAGCGGATCGTGCCCGCGCGCTCGGCATCGGCGCCGATCATGAAGCCGGGATTGTCGACCAGATGCATGATCGGAAGGCGGAACTGATCGGCGAGCTTGACGAAGCGTTCGGCCTTTTCGCTGGTTTTCGCCTCCCACGAGCCGCCCAGATAGCTGGGGTCGCTCGCCAGTACGGCGACCGGCCAGCCATTGAGGCGCGCGAATGCGGTAATGACCGCGCGGCCCCAGCGGCGGCCCATCTCGAACACGCTGCCGTGATCGAACACCTGGGCCAGCACGCGGCGCATAGCATAGACCTGGCCCGGATCGCGCGGCACGGCGGAAAGCAGCGCCTCCTCGCGCCGGTCCGCAGGATCGTCGCAAGGCGTGCGCGCTGCCAGACTGTCGATCGAGGAAGGAAGATAGCTGAGGAAACGCCGCGCGACAGCAAAGGCTTCGGCCTCGCTCGCCACCTCCTCGTCGACCACGCCGTTGCGGCAATGGATCTCCGTGCCGCCCAACTGCTCCTTGTCGACCGTCTCGCCGATCGCGGCAGCGACGGCGGGACCGGCGGCAAACAGCTGCGACAGCCCCTTGACCATCACCGAATAATGGCTCGCCACCGTCCGCGCCGCGCCCAGGCCAGCGGTCGGGCCGAGCGCCAGTGCGACCACCGGCACCGTTTCCAGATTGGTGACGATATGCTCCCAACCCGGCACCATCGGCACATAGGTATAACCCATCGTCTCGAGCGTCTTGACCGATCCGCCGCCGCCGGTGCCATCGATCATGCGCACCAGCGGCAGGCGCAGTTCGTGCGCCATCGCCTCGCACTGGACGAACTTGCGGTGCAGCGCCGCATCGGCGGCACCGCCGCGCACCGTGAAATCATCGGCGCTGGCGACGATAGGACGGCCTTCGACATCGCCGCGCCCGAAGATGAAATTGGAGGGAGCGAGATCGACCAGATCGCCCTTTTCATCATAGCTGCCGCGCCCGGCGATCTTGCCGATCTCGCGAAAACTACCCGGGTCGAGCAGTGCGTCGATCCGCGCCCGCGCGTCCATCTTGCCGCGCGCATGCTGCCGCGCGACCTTGTCTTCCCCGCCCATTTTCTCGGCCAGCGCACGGCGCCGGGCAAGCTCGTCGATCTCTTCCTGCCAACTCATGGGGCCGACGCTAGCGCGGCAGCTCCCGCCGGTCACGCACGAATATCAGCCCTTTTTCTTGGCCATCGACTGGACCGCGCCGAGCGTCAGTTTGACATGATCGCGATAGTCCATGTCGTCGTGCACGAAGGTGACACGGCCGTTGGGAGCCACGACCATGCTGGTGCGTCCGGTCATGTTCGGGCGACCCGCAAGTCCGACGCCATAGGCCTGGATCATCGCGGGCGTGGCCTGGGCGACGGTGAACTTGCTCTGGCAGGCCTCGGTCGAGAATTTCTTGAGCTCGTCGATCCCGTCCGCCGACAGGCCAATCACGGTCGCGCCCGCCTTCTTGAAGTCCGCCATGCGCGTGGCGAACTCATGCGCCTCGGCGGTGCAGCCGCTGGTGAAGGCCTTGGGGAAGAAATACAGGACAACCGGGCCCTTTTTCAGCTCGCTGGCGAGGCTGAGCTTGTAGGCCTTGCCCGCTTTTGCCCCGGTAGTGGTGAACATCGGGGCCTTGCCGCCGATCGCGATCTTGCCGGCGTCCGCAGCCAGGGCAGGGGCCTCGGCCAGTATCGCAGCAGAGCCGGTGGCGAGGGCAAGAGCGGAAAGCGAAATTGCAAATGCGCGCATGTTGAAAAACCCCTTTGATCGTGATGGCGGCAACTTAGGGAGCATGTGCCGAGTTTCCACCCGGTCAGGCAAATTCGCGTGCAATATCCTCGGGACCCGGGCCGGCGAGCTGGCGATAGATGCCGGCATAGACGCACACCATCAGCACGGTCAGCAGCATGCTGATCACCGCGTCGACCAGGGTGACCAGCGTCCCGGCAATTTCGCCGTCAAGAGCCAGCCGGATGACGATGCCGAACACCGTGACGCTGGTGATATAGACGAAGAATGCTGTCACCGCGACGACCAGCAGGAAGACCAAGATGCGCCCGCTATTGTTCTTGGTGAGCGCCCAGGATCGGCGCATCGGCGCGATGATCGTGTGGGCGCGCTCGGCCACCATCACCGGTCCTGCGACGATCAGCTTCACGAAGATGTAGATCCCCGGCAGAATGAATGCCAGCGAGCCGAGAAACGTCAGCACGCCGCTCAGCACGCCCATCGCATAATAGGGCAGGATGATCGAAAATCCGCGCCGCATCGCCTCGCTGACGCTGGGGCGACTGGGATCGAGCATCAGCACCAGCATGACGATGGTGGCAAAACCGTTCAACAGCCCGATAAGGATGATCCAGCCGAAATTCTCCTGGTAGAAACTTTGCATGTTCGCATAGATCGTCGTCAGATCCGCATCGGGCGGGCTTTGCGGCGGCGGCACGAACATGGCAAAAGCCAGGCCGGGCAGCAGGATGAACACCCCCGCCACGCTGAGCAGGAGTTCGCGATGCGTCCGGAAAAGCTGCATCACGTCGTTCCAGCAGCCGGAAAGATCGAGCTTGCGTGTCATGGCGGGATTGGCCTCACTGGCTAAAGCGACTAAAGGCCTGCGCTAAACGCCGTACGGATGCTGCGCAAGGCATTTGCCGCACCATCCGTCGCGTCAATGGGCAGGACATATGGCACCAGGCTTGAGCGATGTCGAAACCGGGGCGATCGCAGCCCCCGAATGGCGCGTGTCGTCCGGGCTGACGCCTTATCCCGAAGCGTTGGCCGAGATGGAGGCGCGCAACCAGGCGATCGAGCGCGGCGAGGCGGGCGAACTGCTCTGGCTGCTGGAGCACCCGCCGCTCTACACGGCAGGCACCAGTGCCGATCCGGCCGAGTTGCTGAGCCGGCAATTCCCGGTCTTCGATACGGGGCGCGGCGGGCGCTACACGTATCACGGGCCGGGCCAGCGCGTCGGCTATGTGCTGCTTGATCTGCGTCGGCGCGGCAAGGACGTGCGCTGTTTCGTCCATGCGGTCGAGGGCTGGGTGATCGCGGCGCTGGCGGATCTGGGCGTGTCGGCGCGCCGGGCCGAGGGGCGCGTCGGCATCTGGACCGACAATCGGCTTGGGCAGGAGGCCAAGATCGGCGCGATCGGCGTCCGCGTGCGCCGCTGGGTGACGATGCACGGCTTCGCGGTCAACGTGAACCCGGATCTCGCGCATTTCGGCGGCATCGTGCCGTGCGGCATTGCCGAATATCCGGTGACTAGCCTGGCCGATCTGGGGGTGAACGCCACGATGGCCGATCTCGACGCAGCACTGGAGAAGCACCGGGACGCGTTTCTTGCAGCTTTGGGCGGCGCATGCCAAAGCGGGGCCAACGGAAAGGGAACCGAATGACGCTGAAGCCTGCAGTCCTTGCCATTGCGCTGGCGGCGCTGACTTTGACCGCTTGCCAGAAGGAAGCCGCAGACAAGACCGCGGTCGCGCAGGGCAGCACCCCCGAAGGCACGATCAGCGACGAACTGCCCGATCTGGATCTGCTGCCCAACGACGCGCCGCTCGCCGATCCATCGGACCTGCCACCGGTTCCGGGTGTTGCCGCGCCGGTCGCACCGGCGGCGGTGGATGCGGAAGCTGAGCCTGCCGAGAGACCCAGGCCAGCGCCACCGGCGCCCAGGCCTGCCGAACCGGAGCTCGAAGGCTCGATCGCGGAGTAAATCCGCGACGTTTTGCCGTCACCCCCGCGCAGGCGGGGGGCCCGCTACCTGTTTCAGCGACTGCGCAAAAGCGGAATCCCCGTGAGCGCGGGAATGCACGGTGCTTCAAGCCGCGTACACGGTTCCGTCGGTCAACCCGGCATCGGCAAAACCCTGTTTGCGCAGGCGGCAACTGTCGCACAAGCCGCAGGCGCGGCCATCGGGCAGCGGGTCGTAGCAGGACCAGCTCATCGCCGGATCGAGCCCCAGTCGCACCGCTTCGGCCGCGATCTCGGCCTTGCCCAGATATTGCAGCGGCGCATGGATGGTGAACGGTTCGCCCTGATCGCCCGCCTTGGTGGCAAGGTCCGCCAGCCGTTCGAAGCCCTGGATGAATTCGGGACGGCAATCGGGATAGCCCGAATAGTCGAGCGCGTTGACGCCGATGAAGATGTCGCGCGCGCCCAGCGCCTCGGCCCAGCCGAGCGTCAGCGAGAGGAAGATGAGGTTGCGTGCGGGCACGTAGGTCACCGGAATGTCCTGGCCCACGCCCGTCTTCGGCACGTCGATATCGTCGGTAAGCGCCGATCCACCGAACTGGCGCAGATCGAGCGGCAGCACGATATGCCGTACCGCGCCGATATGTGCCGCAATCGTGCGCGCAGCTTCGATTTCCACCCGATGACGCTGGTTGTAATCGATGGTCAGCGCAGCGACGTCAAAGCCCTGCTCCTTGGCTCGGGCGGCAGAGACCATGGAGTCCAGGCCGCCGGAAAGCAGCACGACAGCGGTTTTTCGCAGATCAGTCATGCCTCGCGCATATTGCGCCGCCGCGGTGCGGGCAATTCAAAAAAAATCGGGCCGCGCGGACAGGTCCGGCGGCCCAGTGAGGTCTCTCGACCTGAATGGAGGAAAGCGTACCGAGTCCGGCACGCGACGGTCATAACCCGGCGATGGTTAAGAAATGGTGCAGCCGCGCTAACGATCAGCCGTCACAGGCGCCGGCATAACGGCCTTCCATGGCGAAGGCGAAGGGCGAGTTCTGCGCAATACCCTGCGAGTCGATCTGGATCAGCCCGCGGCCTTCATATTTGATCGTGGTGCGGCCCGATCCGCCGCCGGGGCAGCGATAGGTCACGGTTACCTCATCGGGAAGGTCCGAAACGACGAAGCGGCTGCACTGCTGGTCGCGGTGCCGCAGCTGCAGCAGCTTGCGCAGATCGCGCACGCACAGCTTGTCGCTGGCATCGGTGCTGCCACGTTCCTTCAGGTTCCACAAGCCCGGTTGCAGCTTGCCGAGCATCGCCAGTTCGGGCGCTTCGGCGCGCGTGGAAACCGAGGCAAGCCCCAGCGCGATGGCGGGCACGACAAGCAGTTTGAAAAGGGTGGGGGAAGCATTCATTCGGGTAAACCCTGTCGTTGGCTCCTGCCGTTCAGCGCGGCAGGCACAGTCAATGGCGTGCGACCCGATTCAGGTTTCTTGCCCCAGGCAATGCAACAGTCTTAGCCCGCGATGATGGCAAAATCATCCGATAATTGTGGCGGGTTTGCGACGCAGATGATGCGTCGATCAGCCTGCAGGCGTGACCGGCTCGATATGGAAGATGCGCGAACAAAACGCGCAATCGACCGCGATCGTGCCGCTCTCGCCGACCATCTCGGCCTGTTCCTCAGCCGGGAAACGGCCGATGACATCGCGGATATGGTCGATATTGCAGCGGCAGCCCTTGACCAGCGGCGCGCCATCGACCGTGCGGACCTCGTCCTCCTCGTGGAATAGCCGCCACAGGATATCGCGACCGCTCAAGTTGGGGTCGAGCATCTCGCCATGGCTGAGCGTCCCCGCAAGGATCGAGACATGCTCCCATTGGGGGTGGTCGAGCCGCACGTGCAGCCGCTCGCGGCCTTCCTCGCCCTCGGGCAGATGCTGGACCAAGAACCCGGCGCTGCGGCAGCCGGTGGCATCGCTCTCGATCGCGATACGGATCATCGTCGGCACCTGTTCGGACTGGGTGAAATAGCTCTCGCACGCCTGCGCGAGCGAATCCCCGTCCAATGGCACGATCCCCTGATAGCGGCCCTTGCCAAAGCTCTGGTCGAAGGTGAGCGCGAGATAGCCCTTGCCGAACAGCGCGAACAGCGAAGGGTTTGCTCCCAGCCGTGCCAGTCGCTCGGCATCGAACCGCACATGGCCACGCAGCTCGCCGCCGCGATAATCGACGACCAGCAGCTCGACGATGCCGCCCTCGGTCTGCGCCTGGATGGTCACCTGACCGCCATCCTGCTTCATCAGCGACCCGATCAGCGCGCAGATGGTGATCGCCTCGGCGAGGACGAGCTTGATACAGGTGGGGTAATCGTGCGCAGCGAGGATCTCGCGCAGCACGCTGTCCAGCCGCACAAACCGCCCGCGCGCATCCTGGCCGGGAAGGGTGAAATGGACGGGCGGAGTGTCGAAGGCGGTGCTCATGGGCGGCTATATGGTGTCGAGATGTCGAGGCGTCAAACTGCACTCGGCCACAACCCGTCATCCTGAACTTGTTTCAGGATCCATCTTGCCCCATCAGCCGAAGCTCCAAGACGATGAATGGACCCTGAAACAAGTTCAGGGTGACGAAAGGGGCAGGCCACAGGCTAACCCGTATAACGTCCCGCCGTCTCGCGGATCAGGGCGATCATGTTGGGGATGCCCTGCGTTCGGTTGGACGAAAGCTGGTTCCTGAGATCGAACGGGGCGAGCGCGGCTTCGATATCCGCGCTCGCGACGGCATCCGGTGACTTGTCCTGAACGGTGAGCAGCACGAGTGCGATAATGCCCTTGGTGATCGCGGCGTTGCTATCGGCAAGGAAATGCAGTCGGCCGTCGTCGAGCCTTGTGGGATAGACCCAGACCGAGGCCGAGCAGCCCCGGACCAGCGTCGCGTCGGTCTTGAGCGCATCGGGCATCGGATCGAGCGTGCGGCCCAGATCGATGATCAGCCGATAGCGGTCATCCGCATCGAGAAATTCGTATTCTTCCGCCAGATCGGCAATGCTTGCAGGTGCGCTCGTCATGGCCGCGCAGATAGCGAGGCGGCGGGGCAAAGTCACCCCGCCGCGCACAAATTACAATTCCACGCCGGCGGCGATCGCTTCAAGCTTGCGGATGCGTTCCTTGAGATCGGCAATCTCGATCCGCGAATGGGTGGAGGGCGAACCGCCGTCATAGCGCGGCGCATGCGCCTCCATTTCGTGGCGCTTGAACGCCAGCCATTCGCGCCAGCCGCGCAGCATGGTCGATGATACCAGGGCAACCCCAAGCAAGGCCGACATTGCCACGGTCATGTACAGATAGGCGCTTTCCATCTTCTTCCCTTTACGGCCCCCGCCGCCCGGTTGGTGATGTGCGTGTCCGCCTCAGCGGTCGCGCAGCTTCTCGATTTCAAGGCTCAAATCGCTGGTCTGACGCTGATCGGTAATCACGCGCTCCAGCACCTGAACGCGCTCCTTCAAAGCGCGGACGTCTTCGCGTAGCCGCTGCGTTTCGGCATTGTCCGCCAGGGTGGTGCGCTTCTGGTTGCCCATCGCGTCCTCGACGATGCCGTGCTGCGCCTTGTACCGGGCCTTCAGCACGCTCGCGATCATCACGATGAAGACGATCGCGACGACCATGGAAAAAGGATTGTCGAACATTCTGTGATCCCTTGCTGTCAGCTCAGCTGTTTGGCGCGAAGATTTTCGATCTGCTGGGATAGGTCGTCGCGGCCCCGACCATCGGTGATGATCCGCTCGAGCGTGCGCAAGCGCTGCTCCGTTCGGTCATCGACAGGCGGTCGGACTGCGGCCTGTGCCTTGGCCAGTTCGATCTGCAATTCCAATGTCTTGCGCTGATGCTTGGTCCAGATCGCAAGCCCGCCCAGCATGAACGGAGCCAGCGGAATGAGGACCAGCAGCGCATCAAGATCGAACATTTCAAAAACCCCCGTATATTCTGTCAGTTCAGCGGAGCGTCGCGCAGATCCTCGATCTGCTGGGCAAGGTCGCTGCGGCCATCGGTGATGATCCGTTCGAGCGTCCGCACCCGTTGCTCGAGCCGCTCGGTCTGGGCCGCATAGCGTGCCGCCTTTTCCGCGGTTTCCTTGTTGAACGCCTCGAGCTGCTTTTCCTTGAACTTCAGGTGCCGCTTATAGGCATCGCCCATCGTGCCAACCAGAACCGGCAGGCCGACGACAATCATGAAAAACACAACCCAGTCCGGCATGATGACCTCCCGTTATCCTCGAGTGTTGCTCAATTGGCCCGCTTGTCGCGAAGCGCTTCGATCTCGTGCGTCAGGCGGTGCGCATCATCGGTGACGATGCGCTCGACATTGCCCAGACGGTCCTTGATCGATCCCAGTTCGGCGCGCAGCTGCGCGTTTTCCTGGCTCAGCAGCTTGATCCGCTCGACCGATTCCAGGTCCGCCTTGGGATAGATCGGCTTGCCCCAGCTGCTTTCCAGCGGATAGCCATTCTTGATCCGCAGCCAGGTATTGGCGACCCATCCGGCGGTGCCGATGGCCACCACGATCGAAATGATCGGGCCCAGCGTCTGGAACAACATCATCTTCTCGGTCATGCGGGGTCCTTCTCGATGCGCAGGCGTTCGATTTCATCGGCCAGGCGAACACTGGAGCTGTTGGCGTCGGTGGCGATGCGTTCCAGCACCGCGATCCGCTCTTCCAGCCGTCCGATCTTGCCTGTCAGTTGCTCGTTTTCATTGGTGAGCAGCGATATTTTTCGATCAGCGTCGGGATCGCTTCGTTCAATGACTTTGCCCGTCCACTGATCCTCGAGCGGATAGCCATGCTTGGCGCGGATCCAGGTGGTGATGACCCAGGCTCCCATGGACAGCATGATGATCGTAAGGACGAAACCCGGTCCACCCCAGCTCATGATATTCTCCTGATACCTTTTAGTTGTGCCCGGCCTTGATCAGCGCAGGCTTTCGATCTCGTCGGCCAGACGCGTGTTTTTGGCAGTGTAGAACAGCTCGACATCGGCCAGGCGGCGGTCGATCTCGCGGAACCGGGCCTTGACGTCGCGCGCGGTGCGGGTGGGCGACTGGCGCACGCCCTGCCAGAACTTGCGATCCTGGTCGTCGGCATAGAGATGCGCGGGCTTCTTGTCGGCGAACATGCCCATGGCGAAATAGCCCACCAGTGCCCAGCCGGTCATCAGCGTCAGCAGGACCGCCGCAACGCGGATCCAGACCACATCGATCCCGGTATAGTCGGCAATCCCGGCGCACACGCCCATGAACTTGCCGTTCTGCTTGTCGCGATAGAATTTCGTCTTGCGCGGAGCAGGGGCGTCATACTTATACTTGTCCAGCCGGCTCATTTCCTCACCCTTTCCTTCAGCAGGCGCTCAACCTGTTCCAGGCCATAGTCGTCCTGGTCGTCCGAGCTGGTCAGCCGCGCCGGGCGCCAGTCGGGATTGTCGGCGGAAATGATCCGCTCGACCGTGTCCATGCGATCGTCCAGACGGCGGGCCATCGCATGCAGTTCTTCAAGCAGGTGCTCGTCCGAATTGGTCAATGTCGCGGCGGTCTTCCATTTCGTGATATAGTGGAAAATCAGCCAGGGCAGGCCGATGAACAACATGCCGACGACGAAGATGGGAACCAGAATATCTTCCATCGCCTCAGCCCTCCTTCTTCAGCGCGCGCTTCATGGCTTCGAGCTCCTCGTCGACCTTGTCGCTGTCGGCGAGCGCGGCGAATTCGTCGTCCAGGCTGCGCTGGCCGAGCGCCTTGCGTTCGCTCCGCTCATCCTCGGCCATGCCCAGCGCATCGGCGCGGCCCTCGGCCATGTCGACGCGGCGCTCGAGCAGGTCGAAGCGGCTGAAAGCCTCGCGAACCTTGTCGCCATTGTACATGGTGCGCAGCTTGACGCGGTTTTCGGCGCTTTCCAGGCGGCTCATGATGTTGTTCTGGCGCATCCGTGCCTCGCGCAGCTTGGCCTGCAGCTTGGCGATATCCTGTTCCGAAGCGCGAAGGGCATCATCGAGCACCGCGATTTCGACATTGAGCTGATCGGCCATATCGGCAGCCTTCTTCTTCTCGAGCAGAGCGGCGCGGGCCAGGTCTTCGCGGTCCTTGGACAGCGCGAGTTCCGCCTTGTCGGTCCAGTCGGCCTGCAGCTGCTCCAGCTTGTTCACATGCCGCTTCATTTCCTTCTGATCGGCAATGGTGCGGGCAGCCGAAGCGCGGACTTCGACCAGCGTCTCTTCCATTTCCAGGATGATCATGCGGATCATCTTTGCCGGGTCTTCGGCCTTGTCGAGCAGTTCGGTAACGTTCGCTGCGATGATATCGCGGGTGCGAGAGAAAATTCCCATGGCCAAAACTCCGTTTCGTAAATTCAGGCGGACTGGATCCGGCGTCCACCTTACCCCCTTTTGCATTCTAGTGGAAAGTGATTGGCCGGGACGGGGCAAGGGGGGGGTAAGCGTCCCGGCCAAATCCGTCAGGCAAGGTACCGGACGGAAACGAGTGCGCGGGCATCTCCATCATGATGGACGGGCGAGGCGGCAGCCTCGATGCTCGCAAAGGCGGTGAGAAACAGCGTGGTGATCAGCGCCAGTGCTGCGACCGTGGTGATCAGCGTGGACTTGAGGACATTGTCCTGATCCTGGCTGTTCGCGTTCGAAGCGTTGGTGGTTTTCACTGTCTTTCTCCCTTGGACCGCCTTGTGTCGGTGTTGTCCAAAGCGTTGCAGAGAGCGTGCCAATTTGAAAAATAATGGAATATCAATGGTTTGAAAATTTTCATGAACGAAGCTGTTGGTTAGGATTGCCACCAGTTGGGAATTTGCACTATCTCTTGGTGCATGGAACGGGGCAGTCAGTTCATCGGGGAATCAGGGGCGTTTCTGGACGCGGTCGAACGCGCCAGCCGCGCGGCGATGCTCAACCGTCCGGTGCTGGTCATCGGCGAGCGCGGCACGGGCAAGGAGCTGATTGCCGAGCGCCTCCACCGCCTGTCGTCGCGCTGGGATGGCCCGCTGATCACGCTGAATTGCGCCGCGCTGCCCGAGACGCTGATCGAGGCCGAGCTGTTCGGGCACGAGGCCGGTGCGTTCACCGGCGCGACGCGCGCGCGCCAGGGCCGGTTCGAGGAGGCCGATGGCGGCACATTGTTTCTCGACGAGCTCGCGACGCTCAGCATGGGCGCGCAGGAGCGTCTGCTGCGCGCGGTCGAATATGGCGAGGTGACGCGCATCGGCTCGTCGCGCTCGATCAAGGTCGATGTGCGCATCGTCGCGGCCACCAACGAGCATCTGCCCGAGCTGGTGGACAAGGGCCGCTTTCGCGCCGATTTGCTCGACCGGCTGTCGTTCGAGGTGGTGACCCTGCCGCCGCTGCGCGCGCGCGAAGGCGATGTGATGGTGCTCGCCGATTTCTTCGGGCGGCGCATGGCCGCAGAGCTCGACTGGGACCGCTGGCCCGGGTTCGGCCCGATGGCGACCGAGGCGATGCAGCGGCACGACTGGCCCGGCAACGTTCGCGAGCTGCGCAATGTCGTCGAGCGTGCGGTCTATCGCTGGGACGATTTCGAGCGGCCGGTCGACCATATCGTGTTCGATCCGTTCGAATCGCCGTGGAAACCCAAGCCGATGACGCGCTCGGGCGCGCCTTCAGGCGGGCAATCGCCCTGCAACGAGGTGATCGACGCCGCCTTGTCCGATCCAGGCGTGCGCGCGACGATGGAGCACACGCTCAATTTTGACGCGATCGACGATCTGCGCGGCGCGGTCGATGCGCATGAGAAGCGGATATTGCAGGCCGCGCTCGCCCGCCACCGCTACAACCAGCGCCAGACCGCCAAGGCGCTCGGCCTTAGCTATGACCAGCTGCGCCACTGCCTGAAAAAGCACGATCTTCTGGGGTGAAATAGCTGGACGTCGGTACGCAGCGCTGAAATGGGAGGCGCATGAAACTTGCCCGCTTCGATCCCGCCGCCTTTCTCGCCTCGCACTGGCAACAGGCGCCTTTGCTGATTTGCAATCCGTGGAATGAATGGGAATGCCCGATCGATCCGGACGAGCTCGCGGGGCTGGCGTGCGAGCCCGAGGTGGAATCGCGGCTCATCGTGCAGCAGGGCCCGGAAAACTGGGCGCTGGAGCAGGGGCCGTTCGATGCTGAGCGCTTTGCGGACCTGGGCGGACAGCCCTGGACGCTGCTGGTGCAGGCGGTCGATCATCAGGTGCCCGAAGTCGCGGCGCTGCTTTCGCAATTTCGCTTCGTGCCCGATTGGCGGATCGACGATGTGATGATCAGTTTCGCCACGACCGGTGGTGGGGTCGGTCCGCATTTCGATCAGTATGACGTTTTTCTGATCCAGGGGCGAGGGCGGCGGCGCTGGCGGATCGGGCAGCATTGCGACGACGCAACGCCATTGCGGTCCCATCAGGACCTGCGGCTGCTGGCGGAGTTCGACGAGCAGGCGGTGTACGATCTGGGGCCTGGTGACATCCTTTACGTGCCGCCGGGCGTCGCGCATGACGGCATTGCGCTCGACGATGACTGCATGACGCTGTCGATCGGTTTTCGCGCGCCTTCGCAGGCCGAACTGATCACCGGCTGGAGCGATCATGTGCTCGACGGGCTGGGCGAGGACGACCGCTATTCCGATCCCATGTTACCGTTACAGGCGCACCCCGGGGAGATCACCGGCGAGGCGCTGGAGCGATTGCAGGCGATGGTGCTCGAAAAGCTCGCCGATCGCACCGAATTTGCCCGCTGGTTCGGCGCTTTCAACAGCGCCCCCAAATATCCGGACATGGATTGGAGCCCCGAGGTGCCGCTGACCATGGCGGAGGTGCGCGAGACGGCCAAGCGGCGCCGTGTGCTTCGCAACTTCGCAAGCCGGTTCGTGTTCGTGCGTGAAGACGACGGGTTGCTGCTGTTCGTCGATGGCGAATCCTATCCCTGCACCGGCGCGGCAGCACGCTTTGCCGAGGCCTTGTGCGCCAATCATGAAATCGAGGTCGGCGAGATCGATGACGCAGTGGTGGCGCTGTTGCTCGACCTAGCCAATCGTGGTGCTATCGCCTTTGAGGAGGACGACTGAGCCGCCGATCAGCGGACGTCGAGCGCCCGCCAGGCGCCGGGCGCGAGGTCTTCCAGCGTCCAGTCGCCCACCTGCCAGCGCACCAGCCGCAGTGTCGGAAAGCCGACTGCCGCCGTCATCCGCCGCACCTGGCGGTTCTTCCCCTCGCGCAGCGTGAGCGCGATCCAGCCATCGGGCACAGTCTTGCGAAAGCGCACCGGCGGGTCGCGGGGCCACAGATCGGGCGGATCGAGCCGATGGGCGAGGGCAGAGCGCGTTATGCCATCCTTGAGCGCCACGCCGCTTCGCAATTTCGCAAGTGCCTCGTCGCTGATCGCCCCTTCGACCTGCACCCAATAGGTCTTGGCGAGCTTGTGGCGGGGATCGGCGATCCTTGCCTGCAACCTGCCGTCATCGGTGAGCAGCACCAGCCCCTCGCTGTCCTGATCGAGCCTACCGGCGGGGTAGACGCCGGGCACGTCGATGAAATCGGCCAGGGTCGGCCGCGATCCATCGCCGCTGAACTGGCAGATCACACCATAGGGTTTGTTGAACAGGATCAGCCGGGGCAAGGAAAAGGCACTTTCTGCGCGTCATGGGTGGCTTTGTCGTCCAAGGCTTGGCACATGGGAGCATCACACAACAACCCCTTTAGAGAGAGGCCGTGCCATGACGCTTCCGTCAACCTACAAGCAGATGATCTCGACCGTCAGCGCCGAGGGCGAGCTGACCATGGAACTGGTCGACAAGCCCATGCCCGAGCTGGGCGAGGACGAGGTGCTGATCCGCGTCGAGGCGACGCCGATCAATCCGTCGGACCAAGGCGTGATGTTCGGCTGGGCCAGCATGGCCAAGGCGACGAGCAGCGGTAGCGGCAAGGATACGAAGTTGACGGCGCCGGTCTCGCCTCAGGGCATGGGCGTGATGAAGGCGCGCATCGGTCAGGCGCTCACCGTCGGCAATGAAGGCGCGGGCACCGTGGTCGCCGCAGGATCGGGAGAGTATGCGCAAAGCCTGATCGGCAGGGTCGTCGCGGTGATGGGCGGCGGCATGTATGCCGAATATCGCAAGGCTTCTGCCATGATGTGCCTGGTGCTGCAGGACGGCCACACCGCGCGCGACGGCGCATCGTGTTTCGTCAACCCGCTCACCGCGCTGTCGATGATCGAGACGATGCGGATGGAAGGCCATAGTGCGCTGGTCCACACTGCGGCCGCCTCCAACCTCGGTCAGATGCTCAACCGTATCTGCCAGGCTGATGGCGTCGAGCTGGTCAATGTGGTGCGCAAGCCCGAACAGGCCGAGCTGCTGCGCGGCATGGGCGCGAAGCATATCGTCGATTCCAGCAGCGATAGCTTCATGGCCGACCTGACCGATGCCATTCACGCCACCGGCGCGACCTTGGCCTTCGATGCGACCGGCGGCGGCAATCTCGCCTCGAACATCCTGACCGCGATGGAGGGCGCAGCGGCGCGGACGCCCGGCGCTTACAGCATCTACGGTTCGGTGAATCACAAGCAGGTCTATCTTTACGGCGGGCTCGACACGTCGCCGACGGTGCTCAGCCGCGGCTATGGCATGGCCTGGGGCGTCGGTGGCTGGCTGCTTCCCAATTTCCTCGCCAAGGCAGGTGTCGAGGTCGCCATGCGGCTTCGCGCGCGCGTCGCCGACGAGCTGAAGACCACCTTTGCGAGCCATTATACCGATGAGCTTTCGCTGGAAGAGGCGCTGCAGGCGGATGTCGTGGCACGCTATTATGCCAAGGCGACCGGCGAGAAATTCCTGATCTGCCCGCAGAAGTGAGCGAGCGGGGCGAGGGGGCACCAGCCTTCCTCGCCCTTCCACGTCATTCCCGCGAACGCGGGAATCCCGCTTTTTCCGAGCTTTGGGCAGCTGAAGCGGAACCCCCGCCTTCGCGGGGGTGACGAAATATGGATCCGCCCTTACATTGCATGCACTGGCGCACCCTTCATCAAAACCTGCTGGCAGATGAACAGCCTTCCCACGGTCCGTTCAGTTTCACTCCCTTAAATATGAACACAACGGATGGCGAATCGGCGCTGTCCCGGTCTCAAGGGAGACAGATCATGAAGAAGTTCATTCTTGCTGCTGCCGCCGCCGGTGCAGTCACCATTTCGGCCGCCCCTGCCATGGCAGCGCCGGTCGCCAGCTACGCGCCCAGCGCTTCCCAGTCTTATGGCGTCGATTATCGCGCGCCGGTTGCCCATCAGTGGCGCGGTTATGACGATGACTGGAACCGTCGTGGCTACGACCGTGGCTATGGCCGCAACGACCGCTGGGATGACCGCTATGACCGTCGTTTCGACCGCCGCCAGGCGCGCGGCTGGAACGGCCGGGCCTGGCGCGGCGATGATGGCCGCTATTATTGCCGCCGCGATAACGGCACCACGGGTCTGCTGATCGGTGGCGCAGCGGGCGCTCTGGCCGGTAGCGAGATTGCGGGCCGCGGTGATCGCACCACGGGTGCGGTTATCGGCGGCATCGCCGGAGCGCTGCTGGGTCGCTCGATCGATCGCAACAGCGGCAACGGCTTCCGCTGCCGCTAAGAGGTGTCGCTCCTGCCGCATGTTCGCGGCAGGGTGAACGGGGAGACCCCTTCTTGCCGCGAGGCGGGGAGGGGTTTCGCTTGTGCGCCGCGCTTGCCAAGCTGTCAGCCCCTGCCTATCCCGGCAGACGGACAAAACGGGAGGGCGCGATGATAAACGGACCGATATTGGTAACCCAACGCCTGATCCTGCGCCCACCGGGTCCGGAGGATTTCGAGCGCTGGGCCGAATTCTGCGCGGACGAGGAGACGATGCGCTTTCTGGGCGGGGTTCAGCCGCGCGCAGTCGCCTGGCGCGGTCTCTGCTCGATGGCGGGTGCCTGGCACATCCGTGGATATGCGATGTTCTCGCTGATCACGCGCGACACCGGCGAATGGATCGGCCGCGTCGGCCCCTGGTATCCCGATGGCTGGCCCGGCGAGGAGGTCGGCTGGGGCGTCCTGCGCAGCCATGCCGGCAAGGGCTATGCGCTGGAGGCCGCCGTCGCCACGATCGATTACGCCTTTGATCTGCTCGGCTGGGACAGCATCATTCACACGATCGATCCCGACAACAAGGGCTCGATCGCGCTTGCCGAACGTCTGGGCTCTTACAATCAGGGGCCAACCCGGTTGCCGGAGCCTTATCAGGACCATCCGGTCGACCGCTATGGTCAGACCAAGGCTGAGTGGCAGGAAAACCGGAAGAAATTTGTCCGGTTTTGAAACGACTTAACGATGAATCCCGATTTGGGACGGTCTGGCATGCCAAAGCGCGCGGGTTAACCCTCTTTGCGCGGGACAGTTTCGCACGCCGCAAGGCATGGCTAACGTAACGCTAACGCCTTCTCTGGCATGGAGAGGCATGAAGCCGATCTTGTACAGGATATCAGCCATGGCCCGACTTTCCTTCGCGACGACGCGCAACCTGCTGGCGCTGGGCGCTGCCGCGCTGACGCTGGCCGCGTGCCAGAATGCCGGTGACAAGGCAGCGGAAAACGAGGACGCAGCGCTGCTGGCCGATGCGGCCGATCCTGCGATGAAGGGCGCGCTGGAAGACCAGATCCTGGTGGACCCCGATCTGGTCGACAAATCCAATCGCAATGCCGTGCTCGGCGAAGGTAGCGATGGTTCGGTTCCGTCGGCAGGGGCGGCCAAGGGCCAGCTCGCGGCGACCGAAAAGGCTGTCGCAGCGGCTATCGGTCCGCGCGGGCTGATCAAGGCGCCCGAACCGACCAAGGTGGCCACCGAAGATTGCAAGGATTGCAATCAGGGCAGCACGCTGGGTGCCAAGGCCGGCCAGCAGAATGGCGTATGTCAGGGCAAGCTCGATTACGCGATGACCTGGGCGAGCCGCATGCCCGCCGATTTCGCGGTCTATCCGCGCGCCAACGTCAAGGAAGCCGCCGGCGTCGCCAACGGCCAGTGCAACATCCGGGTGGTCAATTTCACTACGCCCGCGGCAGTCAGGAATGTCGTCGACTTCTATTGGACCAAGGCGAAGCGCGGTGGCTATTCTGCGGAATATCAGCTGCACGGCGGCGATCATGTTCTCGGAGGGACCAAGGGCAATGCAGCCTATGTGCTGTTCCTCAAGCCCATGGCCAATGGCGGAACCGAAGTCGATATCGTCGCCAGCGGCGGCCGCTGATCGCGATCAGAATCCATAGACCAGCGTCAGCCGGCTCGTCGTATCGGTAGGCGCGCGGCCCAGCGCCGGGTTCGATTCATACTGGATGGTGTAGGATAGCCGCGCCTTGAGCTTGCCGATCAGCTGCGAATCGAGCGCGGCGACCGAAAAGAGCGTGCTGCGCTCCTCGTCGACATAGGCGCTGGCGGCTTCGGTCAGCTGGATCGTCGGGGTCAGCTTGAGCTTGATATCGACCGAGGCCAGACCCGCCAGCACCGACTCATCCATTCCGGTAACCAGCCGCGTGAAGCGCCAGGCGGGGCCGGCCTTCACGCTCAGTTGCGCATTTTCGCCGGTCAGGATGCTGTAGCCGACGCCGCCGGACAGGCTGTAGCGCGCGTGAAAGCCCTGGAAGCGATCCTGCTCGTACTGGCCCAGGCCATAGACGTAACCGCGCTGGTTGAACTTGTAATTGGGCTCGGCGCTCACGCGATATTGCTCGCGCACCACGACGTTGCTGGTTTCCTGATAGTCGGCGCGGCCGAGCAGCCCCAGCCGCCAATCCTCGCCCTCGGCCACCAGCTTGAGCCCCGCCGCCAGCCCGATTCCCGGGGCGTTGCCGGTAGTGGTGAACGCGCCCAGCTCGCCTTCGCCCGAATATTTGACGGCGGCTGCCTGCTCGACCTTGGCCTGTTCGGTCTTGGGCTCGGCAGCGGCAGTCACGACGGGCGCCGGGTCAGAGGCTGGAGCTGGAGTCGGCGCGGGGGCTGCATTGGCGGCGCGAAAGGCTGCCACCTGGGCATCGATCGCCTCGGCAGATTGGGGATAGGCCTGCTTGGCATAGCGCACGACGGCGTCCAGCCCTGCGGCATCGCCCGATTGCAACGCGGTATCGATCAGCTTTGCAACCGGCTCGGGCGTTTGCGCTGCCAGCGGAAGCGCCGCGCAGGCGCACAGCACAAAAGCGCTGGTCAGGGCGCTGCGCAACAGCATCTGTTTGGGACCTCCCGTCGATAGAACGAGCCGAGAGCCTAGATCAGCGGACGGAACTCTTCCACCACCGCGCGATACAACCGTCGCTTGAAAGGCACGATCAGTCCCTCAAGGCTGTCCGGATCGGCCCAGCGCCAGCTGCGGAATTCCTGGTGCGACGTTTCGATATTGATGTCCGCGTCGGTCCCCATGAATCGCATCAGGAACCACATCTGCCGCTGGCCGCGGTATTTTCCGCCCCAGATCTTGCCCATCAGTTCGGGCGGAAGATCATAGAGATGCTCGTCGCGCGAACGCGCGATGACCTCGACCAGATGCGGTGCGATGCCGGTTTCCTCGCCGAGCTCGCGATAGGCGGCTGCTTCCGGCTCTTCCCCCGGATCGATACCGCCCTGCGGCATCTGCCAGGCCTCGACCATGCTGTCGAGCCGCTGGCCGACAAACACCTTGCCGCCCTGGTTCACCAGCATGATGCCCGCGCACGGACGATAGGGAAGGCTGTCAAATTCGCTCATGCGTCCAGCCTTAGCTGTCAGCGGGCGGAAAAGGCAATGGAGCAATCGCCGCTGACCGCCTTGCTGCGGCAAAATGCGATGGAGCGAAAGCGGCTCATCAGCGCCTCGACCGCAGCATCGCCGATCGGCGGCTTGTCGGCGTGAAATCCAGCGCCGCGCTCGGCATAGTGGAGTACGGCGACATTCTGATCGTCCCGCAGCAAAAGCGCGATGAACTGCTCGCCACGCCCTGATACGGCACCGGGATAGCCGCCGGCGGCGGTCGAGCCGCAGCCATTGCTGGAAAGGTTGTATTCGGCGCCGTTGGCCAGTCTTCCGCTGGCGATCACGCGCGAGAAGTTCGCAACTTCGCAACCCCGGCCGGTGTTGAAGAAGCGCTGCTGCATTTCGGCAGTGGAAACCGGGGCGCTGCCCGGACCCTTGAACTCTGAAAAGGTGATCATCCGGGTCCAGGTCTCCACCGTTTCGCCCTTGGGCACGAATTCCACGATCATCTGTCGGTCGTTCTTCGCCTCATACGCGGGCTCGAACGTATCGAAGACGTGAAATTGCACCTCGCGCCCGAATACCGAGGCCGAATAGGTACAGCAGCTTTCCGGATCGGTCGTCCGCTGTGCGCGATAGGCACCGATGATGTCTGCAAAGTCGGGCGCGTTGCGAACCTGTGGAGCAGTTTGCGAAATTGCGGAATCCGGCAAGGCAAAGGGCAGGGCGAGCAGCGCGATCGCCGCGAGGAGTGTCCGTCTGGCCATCGCGCGCCGCTGTTTCACCGGTTCAGCATCGCCTTCATGCCGCGGAAGATGGCATCACAATCGTCCTGCGCCGAGGGAATGCCCTTGCGCAGGCAGATGAAGCCGTGGATCGTTCCGCGCATCTCCATATAGGTGACATCGACACCCGCCTTGACGCAGCGTGCAGCGAAATCACGGCCCTGATCGCGCAGAGGATCGAGCCCGGCGGTCACCAGCAGCGTCGGCGGGAGGGTCGCCAGATCGCCCAGAATGCAGTCGTTGCGAACATCGCCCGGCGTCGCGGCGTAATTGTCTGTGAACCAGTTCATCGTGTCTGCAGTCAGCAGATAACCCTCGGCAAACTGGGTAAACGACCCGCCGGTCTGGCTCGAATCCACGACCGGATAGAGCGGGGCCTGGGCAATCACCGGCACGGCCGCGGGCCGAGCGACCAGCGCCTGGGTAACCACGATTGTCAGATTTCCGCCCGCACTGTCGCCGGTAAACACCAGGCCCGTGATATCGAGGCCCAGCGCCTTGCCGTTTTCCGCCAACCAGCGCGCCGCCGCCTCGCAATCCTCGGGTGCTGCAGGGAAGGGGTGTTCGGGGGCGAGGCGGTAGTCGACCGCGATCACTGGCAAGTCCAGCTTGGCGGCGAGCTCGGTGCAATAGGGGTGATGTGTTTCGAGGTCGCCGATGACGAAGCCGCCGCCATGGAAGAACATGATCGCCGGCCCCGCCTCGCGGGTTTCGCGCGCGTCGTAATAGCGCAGCGGAATATCGCCCTGTGGTCCGGGGCAGGTCAGGTCGCGGATGATGGCCAGCGGCGTGGGATCGGCATCGCCCATGAACCGCATCATCCGATAGGCTTCGCGCGCGTCAGCGGGCACCATTTCGCTCATCGCAGGCGCGCCTGCTGCCGACATCATCGCCAGCATCATCGCCACGTCCGGGCGGACGAACGGGGCATCCGCGTTCGTGGTTTCGCGTTCGATCTCGGCGGCTTCGGTCATTCTGGCAAATCCCTCTCGGTTCTGTTTAACCGTGAGGTTAACCGGCGATGCACAGCGGGTCCATCGCGAATTTGCGCGGGAGACGGGCGTATGACCCGCTCGGCCGCCTGTGGGAGGTCAACGGGGTAAAGGAATTCCGCAGGTTCCTTTACGACGGCGATGCGCTGGTCGCGGAATATGACCAGTGGGGCAATATGCTCAAGCGCTATGTGCATGGGCAGGGCGCAGATACGCTGCAGGTGTGGTTCGAGGGCGCAGGGATCAGCGCATCCGAACGCCGCTTCCTGTTCACCAACCACCAGGGCTCGGTCACCGCGATTGCCGATGGCTGGGGCAATACCATCGCGATCAACCGCTATGATGAATACGGCATCCCTGGCACGGGCAATATCGGGCGGTTCCAGTATACGGGCCAAGCCTGGCTTGAGGATCTGGGCATGTACCATTACAAAGCCCGCATCTACTCGCCGACATTGGGCCGGTTCCTGCAGACCGATCCGATCGGCTATGAGGACCAGATCAATCTGTATGCTTATGTGGGGAATGATCCGGTCAATTCTGTTGATCCGAGTGGGACGTGCACCGGGTCGCTCATTGAAAATGATGATGGTAGTTGCAAATCGACTGGGGGTTTCACGACTGGTTCGGACGGTGCGTTAATGGGAATGCAAGTAGAGCGAGCTACAAACCGTATTCTAGATGAAGTGAGATCAGCCATTGAAGGAAAATGTGCCGGCGACGACTGTCCGACGGATTTCAAGCCGCTGACCTCGAGTGACCAGAAACTCGCTCGAGATATTTTGTCTGATGCTCGGGTAACATCGAGAATGAAAGAATCGTGGGCAAATACTATCAGAAGCGGCAACGAGCAGGGTTTTTGGATATATCGTTATCGCAATGGTTCTCCGGGGTATGTTCCTGGAAAGGATGCAAAACATGGAACTTCAACCGGGTTACAGTTAGGGAGGCCTGTTTCAATATTTGCCACTATAAAGTACTTGAAAATGGATGGCGGCGGCCTCCCTGTTGCAAGGTTTCATACCCATCCTGGAAATTATGCTAACGCGTTTCGACCGTCGATTGCGGATACAAACATGCCAGACTACTTAATGTTTCTACGAACGCGTCGAGGGCTGTTGGTCGGCAGGTATTGATGAATCTCATAGAAGGAAATTTCGTTGTTAATTTATCTTGCTCCTGCAATTTTGGCTACAATTACTGGGGCAGAAGATGCGCCCTTTGTAATAACCCTAGCGGACGCTCTTCAGATTGACAATGAGGTTGATTTGAGCAAATGTGAATTGAATAAGAGTGATTACGCCAGGTACTATTGGTATGACGGTATAGCTGAGGGTGACTACTATAAAATAAATTTGGTCAAGGTCAGGTTCGCCGTGGTTGATGATGAAAGAAATGGCGTAAAAGCAGTAGTTTATCCCCCATTTGATAGGATTGAGTTTAAATTCAAAGCGATAGGTGTTTATGAAATAGGTAAGGGAGTTATAATTTTGAAATGTAATTACGGTGACAGTGCGCCAAATTGATATTGGGAATTACGGAATTAGAATTACGGTGACAGGTGCACTAACCCCCAAATTGAAGGGCCCCGCAATCTGAGTTAGCCTTGCTGCATCATGGCCCGCCTACCTCGCCTCGTCCTTCCGGACATCCCGCACCACATCACGCAGCGTGGTAACCGGCGGGAGCGGACGTATTTTGAGGATGGCGATTTTGCGCTGTATCTCGATCTGCTGGCGCAAGCCGCTGGGCAGGCGCGGGTCGCGATCTGGTCCTATTGCCTGATGCCCAACCATGTCCACATCATCGCCGTGCCTGAAGATGTGGACGGATTGCGGCGGACCTTCCGGTTCGTGCATCGCCATTATGCCGGCTATATCAACGCGCGCCTGCGCACGACCGGGCATCTGTGGCAGGGCCGGTTTTCATCCGTCGCGATGGACGAGGAGCATCTGCATCATGCTTTCCGTTATATCGCGTTCAACCCGGTGCGCGCGCGACTGGTCGAGCGGGCGGAAGGCTGGCGCTGGTCGAGCGCGTCGGCGCATCTGGCGGGTGTGGACGACCACGTCATCAAGGTCGCGCCTGCGCTCGAACGAGTGGGTGATTTCGCGGCGTTTCTGGGCGAGCCCTTCGATGAAGCGATGAGCTATGCTGCGCTGCGCAAGGCGGAGTCCATCGGGCGTCCGATCGGTTCCAAGGCCTGGCTCGCCGCGAAGGCGCTGCGGGCGGGGTCTGAGCCGCCGCGCAGCGCGCGTTTTCGTCAATCCTCGACCGGGCTCGACTGAAGCTGGATATAATTGTGGATGCCCATGCGTTCGATCAGGTCGAACTGCGCCTCGATCGTGTCGACATGCTCTTCCTCGCTCTTGAGGATATAGGCGAGCAGGTCGCGCGTGCCGTAATCACGGACGCTCTCGCAATAGGCGATGCCTTCCTTGAGCAGCGGGATCGCTTCGTTCTCGAGCGCCAGGTCGGCTTTCAGGATTTCCTCTACCGTCTCCCCGATCTTGAGGCGGCCGAGTAGCTGGAAATTGGGCAGGCCATCGAGGAACAGGATGCGATCCGCCAGCTTGTCGGCGTGCTTCATCTCGTCGATCGATTCCTCGTACTCGTATTTGGCGAGCTTGTTGATGCCCCAGTTGGCCAGCATCTTCGAATGCAGGAAATACTGGTTGATCGCCGTCAGCTCGTTCTTGAGCGCGTCGTTGAGAAATTCGATGACCTTGGGGTCGCCCTTCATGATGATACTCCTGTAACCGGCTGGCTCGTCCCGGGCCATGCAGGTGTGATGATTTCAGGAGCGCACAATAGCGCCGTTTTTTAGGGAAGGGAAGCCGCTGCAGCGCGGGAAATACTTGAATTTTAGACGGATTTTGGCGGGCTATTGCTAGGCGGTCGCAGTTTCCCGGCTGATAATGCTTTGCGCAAACGAGAGGCACTGGCCGCATTTGGGACGCCGACCGAGCCGGGCGTAAACCTCTGCCGGGCGGGCCGCGCCATCGCGCAGAGCGTCCTTCAAGTCCTGTTCCCGAATCGCATTGCAGATGCAAACAACCATGCGTCTCTCCTGTGATCGCCGAGATAGCGATATTGAGAACGCATCGCAACAGTCTTTTTGCGATTCTATCGCAAACGCATCGGCTGCAGCTTTCTGCGGGCCAGTGACCGCCAGAGCCATTCGGCCGGCCCGAACCGGTAGCGCTCGAGCCACGGCTTCGACCAAATGAGCATGATTCCCCAGGCGGCGAAAACGAACAGCATCGCGGTGGCGCGGTCGATCTGGCCAAAAAGGCCAAGACCCCAGCCGTAGAAGATGAACGTCATGACCAGGCTGGTGCCGAGATAATTGCTGAACGCCGCGCGTCCCGCCGCCGCGACGCGGGCGATCAACGGAGTGTCACGGTGCGTCACCACCAGCCAGAGCAGGCCTGCGGCCCATCCCACGGTCATGACCACGCGGAAGGGGAAGGAGAGGCTGAAAAAGGCGGCAAAGGTGATGACGGTATCGTAGCCGCTGAGCATCACCCAGACGGCCAGCGCGATCATGGGAGGGATGCCGATGGCAAAGGCGCGCAGGGCTATCTTTTTGTAGAGCGCGGGCAGCCAGAGACCCAGGATGAAGCCGCTCTTGAGCATCGCCATCCCCAGCAGCATCATGGCCAGCGTATCCATCGTGAAGAAGAACAGCGTGTTGATCAGCGATTCCGGGAACATCGAGAGGTGCTCGCGCATGATCTCCGCCCAGCCGCTGCGATAGATGTCGAGGCTCTCGGCGATCTGCTCGGTGCCGGGCTTGCCGAAGCTTGCCAGCATCTCTTGCGAGGCCTTGACCAGTTCGGCATCCGCACCCGGTGCGGCTGCCCGCATCGCCTGCGTCCAGCCGCCGCCAGCCATCACCAGGCTCAGCAGAAAATAGAGCACGTAGAGGATGATGGCCCAGCGCAGCAGCTGCTTCACGTCCTTGTTCACGAAGAACAGCGCGAGCGTGCCGCAGATCGCATAAGGCACCAGAATATCGCCCCACCATAGCAGGATGAAATGGGCGGCTCCGATCACGAACAGCCAGGCCATGCGGTTAAGGTGGACGCTGCGCGGGTTCTGCCCTGCCGCCTCGGCGCGCTGCATCACCAGCAGCATGCTCGCACCGAACAGGACGCTGAACAATCCGCGCATCTTGCCGTCGAACAGCACGAAATTGACCGCCCAGACCCCCGCATTGAGCGGATCGGTGCCGCCCCAGGCCGCCGGGTTCACATAGGCCGCGTCGGGCATCGAAAAGCCGACGATGTTGAGCAGCAGGATGCCCATGACCGCAAAGCCGCGAATGGCGTCGAGTGTGATGTGGCGATCGGATTGCGTCATGCTGTGGCCCCCTGGTTGTGGACCCTGTCGGCGCCCCGGGTCCTGCTTTGGGTGTATCATGCTGACGGCCCGCTGCAATGGCCGAACGGGTGGGGCGGCTGGCTGCGACGTTGGGCCGATTGGCGGTGGCGACCGAAAGACACGGCTGGTGGACCGACCGGTCCAATTGTGGCGCTCTCCGGAGACCGTCCGGTCGGGCGGCAAACCGGACGGTCCAGCCCAACCTGCCGAAATGCACGGTCCCAACGACCGATTCCGGTCTCGCAAAGGGGGTGTCGGGTGTCAGCAGAGCCCATTTTGGACCCGGAAAGCGGGCAAATGGACCGTCCGGTCGATGGACAAAAGGTTAATGGACCAGGTGGACCAGAAAATCCGGTTTGCGAGCCGCTTGCGCCGGAACGCTCGGTCCAGCCAAACTCGTCAAGGAGCCGGAAACCTAGGTTAACAGATAGAATGGCTGGATTTATCTTTTGTTAACTTCTCGGCAGCCTGAAAATAGGTATGTAAAAACAGAGCCTTGCGCCCGCTCCCTGAGCTGGCTTCTAGGTCAGTCATTGGAAAGACCCCTGATTGCTTATCCCGGCGGTCTTGGACCGGTCGCCCCATTATTCTGATTTTAACTTGGGCTTACCGATTTGTGACCACGGGTCGCCAACAAATTACCGAAAAGTAAACGCGCCAAGAGCAAAGGTTAACGGAATATGCACGCATTTTGGCAGGTTCTGAGAGCTAGAGCGAGGCGGTTCGAGTGCTGCGATGAGGGCCAGAAAGGGCTCCGCTTGACAGGCATGCAGCCGCCGCTAGACTGGTCGGTCTATGCTCGCCTTTTTGCTCGATCCTGCCGCCCTTTCCGGCCCTGCCGACGGGGCATCCGACATGCACCCCACGCGTCAGCGGCTGATCAGCGTCGCGACCCGCCTTTTCCAGCAGCGCGGCTATCATGCGATCGGCCTGGCCGAGATTCTGGCGCTGTCGGAAACGCCCAAGGGTTCGCTCTACCATCATTTCCCGGGCGGAAAACCCGAACTGGCCGAGGCTTGTGTCACCCGGATAGCGGAATCCTCGCTTGCCGCGATCGATCGGCTATCCGGCAGCGGGCTTGATATGATTGGGTTTTTGCGCCGTCTTTCCGAGGTCACGGCAGCCTGGCTGCAGCGGACCGACTGGCTGGATGGCTCGCTGCTGGCGGTGATCGGGCAGGAACAGGGCGGGGCCAATGGACCGCTCAGCGAGGCGGTGCGCATCGCCTATCAGCGGATCGAGATGCGCCTAGCGCGCTGGCTGATGGCCGAAGGTGTCGCGGTGGCGCGGGCGCGGGACATGGCCGCGACGATCATCGCGGCGCAGGAAGGGGCGCTGGTGCTCGCCCGCAGCCGTCACGATGCGGCGCCCGTCACACTGGTCACGGATATGCTTTGCACCATGGTGGATCGCGGATAGCCTGATTTTTCGGGGTTTTTTGTGCATAGACGGATCGGTCTACTGCCAAATCCGGTCGGTCTAGCATCCACTCCGCCGATCGGTAACGCCGCGGCATCGGGGCGCGAAACAGGACGGACAGACAAGCTGAAGGAGAGCGATCATGACAATCGAAGCATTGCGCACCCCGGATGAGGCCTTCGCCGATGTGCCGGATTTCGATTATCCCGTGCATTATGCTGATGATCTGCCCGGCTATGAGGGCCTGCGCGCCGCCTGGATCGACGCCGGACCTGCGGATGCGGGCCGCACGTTCCTCTGCCTGCATGGCGAGCCGAGCTGGTCCTTCCTCTACCGCCGTATGATCCCGGTGTTTCTCGAAAGCGGGGCGAGGGTGGTCGCGCCCGACCTGTTCGGCTTCGGGCGATCGGACAAGCCGGTGCGGCGGGAGGACTATAGCTTCGACTTTCACCGCAACTATCTGTTGCGGCTGGTCGAGCGGCTGGGCCTCCGGGACATCACGCTGGTGGTACAGGACTGGGGCGGGCTGTTGGGGCTGACGCTGCCGGTCGATGACGGTTTTGCGGCGCGCCTGTCGCGCCTGATCGTGATGAACACCGGGATCGGGCAGGGGACAAGCCCTGGTCCGGGCTTCGATGCGTGGAAGAATTACGCGCTCTCGACGCCCGATCTGCCTGTGGGGCGGATCATCGCGCGCGGCACGCCGCATCTGACCGAGCAGGAAATCGCTGCCTATGACGCGCCCTATCCGGGGCCCGAATACAAGGCTGGTGCGCAGGTCTTCCCCGCGCTGGTGCCCGTCAGTCCCGACATGCCGGGCGTCGAGCATGGCAAGGCGGCTGCGCGCTTCTGGTCCGAGCGCTGGTCGGGCGAGAGCTTCATGGCCGTTGGCGCGGCGGATCCCGTGCTGGGCACCGAGCCGATGGCGCGGCTGCGCGCGATCATTCGCGGCTGCCCCGAACCGATGATCATTCCCGATGGCGGCCATTTCGTGCAGGAATGGGGGGAACAAATCGCCCGCGCCGCGCTTGCAGCCTTTGGCGACCTGCCACCTGCCTGATCGAGAGAGGATTTCCATGACCGACACCGTCAGCCCCCGCCGGATGCGCGCCAGCGATTTCGACCCGCATATCCTGGAGATCTTCGATGGCTATGTGCACGGAAAGCTGAGCAAGCGCGAATTCATCCGGCAAGCGGGGCGTTATGCGGCTGCGGGCGTGACGGGTGCGATGATCCTGAGCCAGTTGAGCCCGGATTACGCGCTGGCGCAGCAGGTCGCGCCCGATGATCCGGCGATCCGCACCGAGCGGGTCGAGTACAAGAGCCCCGAGGGTCATGGCACCGTGAAAGGTCTGATGGCCTGGCCTTCCGATGCCAGGGGCAAGCTGCCTGCCGTGCTGGTGGTGCACGAAAATCGCGGGCTCAACCCCTATATCGAGGATGTCGTGCGGCGGCTGGCCAAGGCGGGCTATCTCGCGCTCGGTCCTGACGGCTTGACGTCATTGGGCGGCTATCCTGGCACCGACGACGAGGGCCGCACGATGCAGGCCTCGCTCGATCCTGCGAAGCTGATGGAGGATTTTTTCGCCGGCTTCGAATTCCTGCGCGATCACAAGCAGAGCACGGGCAAGGTCGGCGTCACCGGCTTCTGCTATGGCGGCGGCGTCTGCCATGCGCTGGCCGTCGCCTATCCTGATCTGGCAGCGGCCGCACCGTTCTACGGACGCCAGGCCAAGCCCGAGGAGGTCCCCGCGATCAAGGCACCGCTGCTCATCCATTTCGCCGAGAATGACGAGCGGGTGAACGCCACCTGGCCCGCCTGCGAAGCGGCGCTCAAGGCAAACAACAAGGTCTATGAGGCGCATTTCTATCCCGGCACCAGCCATGGCTTCCACAACGACACCACCCCGCGTTACGACGAGGCGGCGGCCAAACTCGCCTGGGAGCGGACGCTGGCGCATTTCGCCAAATATCTGAAAGCCTGAGCCGGCGCGCCGGCGCGCGCTTGGACAATCTGTCGCATTGTGGCATCCTGCCCCTTGTCATAGGCATGTGACAGGGACCGGCCAGTCTTTGGTCGGCTAGCCCCGCCACAGGTTCGGCGGCGGAGCGAGACGGGAGATCGCGCCGATGTTCGACGGTTTTGACGCGCTATTGCTGGCGCGGATCCAGTTCGCCTTCACGGTGAGCTTCCATTTCATCTTCCCGGCCTTTTCGATCGGGCTCGCCAGCTATCTCGCGGTGCTGGAAGGTCTGTGGCTGAAGACGAACGACAGCACCTATCTCGACCTGTTCAAATACTGGCGCAAGATCTTCGCGATCGCTTTTGCCATGGGCGTCGTCTCGGGCATCGTCATGTCCTATCAGTTCGGGACCAACTGGTCGGTCTTTTCGGACAAGACAGGCCCGGTGATCGGCCCGCTGATGGCCTATGAGGTGCTCACCGCCTTCTTCCTCGAGGCCGGGTTCCTCGGCGTCATGCTGTTCGGCATGGACAAGGTCGGGCGCAAGCTGCATTTCACCGCGACATTGATGGTCGCGGTCGGGACGTTCATCTCGGCCTTCTGGATCTTGAGCGTCAACAGCTGGATGCAGACGCCGACCGGCTATGAAATCGCGGCCAACGGCCAGTTTGTGCCGGGCGAAAGCTGGCTGGCGATAATCTTCAACCCCAGCTTTCCCTATCGGCTCGTCCATACGGTGATGGCGGCGTACCTCACCACCGCGTTCGTCGTCGGCGCGGTCGGCGCCTACCACCTGCTCAAGAACAAGGCCGATCATCGCGCGCAGCGGATGTTCTCGATGGCGATGTGGATGGCCGCTTTGGTCGCCCCCTTGCAGATTTTTGCGGGCGACATGCACGGGCTCAACACGCTCGAGCATCAGCCTGCCAAGGTCATGGCGATGGAGGGCCATTATCAGAGCCATCCCGATGGCGCGCCGCTGATCCTGTTCGGTATTCCCAACAGTGCGGAGCAGCGCGTTGATTATGCGATTGAAATTCCCAAGGCCTCTTCGCTGATCCTCAAGCATGATCTGAACGCGCCGCTCAACGGGCTCGATACCGTGCCCGAAGCCGAGCGCCCGCCGGTCGGCATGGTGTTCTGGTCGTTCCGGGTGATGGTCGGCATCGGCTTTGCCATGCTCGGCATCGGATTGTTCAGCCTGCTCGCGCGGGTTCGGGGCGGGCTCTACGACTGGCCGTGGCTGCACCGGCTGGCGATCGTTATGGGACCATCGGGTTTCGTCGCGGTCATCGCGGGCTGGATCACGACCGAGGTCGGACGCCAGCCCTATACCGTCTATGGCCTGCTCACCACGGCGGACAGCGTCTCACCGCTTGCCGCACCGGCGGTCGGCGCCTCGCTGGTTGCGTTCATCCTGACCTATTTCATCATGTTCGGCGCAGGCACCGCCTATATCCTGAAGCTGATGAGCAAACCCGCCACCGGGCACGAGGAAGCGGCCGCCTCCGGCCCGCTGCGTAGCGCCGGAATCACGCCTGCCTCGGCCGACAGCACACAACGCGGCCGAAGCGGCACGATGATGGAGGAGGGCGCATGAATATCGACCTCACCATCGTCTGGGCGTTCGTCATCGCCTTCGCCGTGTTCGCTTATGTCGTGATGGACGGTTTCGATCTCGGCATCGGTATCATCTTTCCGGCGCTTGGGCGCGGGGCGGAGCGCGACAAGGCGATGAATTCGGTTGCGCCGGTCTGGGATGGTAACGAGACCTGGCTGGTGCTCGGCGGGGGAGGGCTGCTCGCCGCGTTCCCGCTCGCCTATGCGATCATCCTGCCCGCGATCTACCCGCCGATCATCGCGATGCTGCTGGGACTTGTCCTGCGCGGGGTCGCATTCGAGGGCCGCTGGCGCGACCCCAATCACCAGCCTTTCTGGGATTTCGCTTTCACTGCGGGCTCGTTCGTCGCCGCCTTTGCGCAAGGCGTGACGCTGGGCGCGCTGCTGCAGGGGGTCGAGGTCGAGGGGCGCGCCTATGCGGGCGGCTGGCTCGACTGGTTGAGCGCCTATTCGGTGCTGACCGGCATCGGCACAGTGATCGGCTATGGCCTGCTCGGCTCGACCTGGCTGCTCATGAAGACCGAAGGTGCGGTGCAGGACCATGCCTTCCGGATGAGCTGGAAGCTGTTCCCGGCAACGCTCGTCGCTTTGGGCGCGGTCAGCCTCTACACGCCGTTTCTGGAGGCCGAGTATTTCGCGCGCTGGTTCACCTTTCCCAGCGTGCTGTTCTCGGCGCAGGTGCCGCTGCTCGTCGCTGTCATCAGCTTCCTGCTGTTCCGCTCGCTGCAGAAGCGGCACGATTATGCGCCGTTCCTGCTGACGCTGGGGCTGTTCCTGCTCGGCATGATTGGCCTCGGCATCAGCATGTTCCCCTATGTCGTCCCCGACGAGGTGACGATCTGGGACGCGGCGACGCACCCCAGCAGCCAGGCCTTCATGCTGGTCGGCACGCTGTTCATCGTGCCGCTGATCATCGGCTATACCGCTTGGGCCTATTGGGTGTTCCGTGGCAAGGTGGGGGACGAGGGCTATCATTGATGCTCGGCAACAGCGACGATCCCGATCGCGGCGATGCCCGCCCGCTCGGCCAGAAGCTCGGATGGATGGCTGCGCTTTGGCTGATCTCGGTCGGAGTGGTCGGGACGGTCGCCTATGCCATCCGATGGTGGATTAACGCCTGACGCAGCAGCGCGCGCATGTTACGCTTCGGCATGACGGAACCGGCCGATCCATCTGGCCCCGACGGGAACAACCCGCGGCTTGGCGATGACACCCTGGCGGTGCGCGGTTTCCATCTGATCGAGCATCTGCTGCTGGTGCTGGTCGCGCTGATGACCATGGCGGCGGCGGGGATCGAGGTCGGAGGCATCATCGCGGCGCGCACCATTTCGCTCGCTGATATCCTGCTGATGTTCCTCTATACCGAGGTTATCGGCATGATCGCGGTCTTCTACACCGGGCGCGGATCGCCCTTCGTCTATCCGATCTTCATCGCCATCACCGCGCTCGCGCGGCTGATCGTGCTCCAGGGCAAGGACATGGCGCCCGACAAGATCCTGTTCGAGGCGGGTGCGATCCTGTTGCTCGCCATCGCGGCTGTCGTGATCACCCGCGCCGGCAGGGCTTGACCGGGGCGGGGCGGCTGGCATGAAGGCGGGACGCATCTCGCGACCGGGGCCCGCAATCATGACTACCCAGAAACACTATATCAGCGCCAATAGCCTGCTCGAGGACAGCTATCGCTTGGCGATGCAGGTGATCGAGAGTGGGTACCAGCCGACGCATATCGTCGGCATCTGGCGCGGCGGTGCGCCGGTCGGCATCGCGGTGCAGGAGCTTCTCGAATATCATGGCGTCGACGCGGACCATATCGCCATCCGCACCGCGAGCTATTACGGCATAGACCAGCAGAGCAAGGACGTGCGCGTCTATGCGCTCGGCTATCTGGTCGACACGCTGAGCCCCGAGGACCGGCTGCTCGTGGTCGATGACGTTTTCGACAGCGGCAAATCGATCCAGGCCTTCATCCACGAACTCGCCGCCAAATGCCGCTACAACATGCCGCATGACTGGCGGATCGCGACGGTCTATTACAAGCCCTCGCGCAACCAGACCGACATGACCCCCGACTATTTCGTCCACGAGACCGAGCAGTGGCTGGTCTTCCCGCACGAGATCGTTGGCCTCAGCGTCGAAGAAATCCGCGCACACAAGCCGGGGGCGGGGATCATCTTGGGGGAATGAAGGGCGCTCATCCAATCGTCATTTTCGCGAACGCGAAAATCCCGCTTCCTGTCGGCGGTGGTGGGAATAGCGGGACCCCTGCCTGCGCAGGGGTGACGAAAGTTGGCGATGGGAATTGCGCCCTTTCACACCACTTGGCATAACCTCATCGCATGACACCCGATCAGCGTGACGCCTATATCGCCCGCCTGCCCAAGGCCGAACTCCACCTGCATATCGAAGGCTCGCTCGAGCCCGAGATGCTGTTCGATCTGGCGCAGCGCAATGGCGTCGCCATCCCGTTCGGCAGCGTCGAGGAGATCCGACAGGCCTATAATTTCAGTAATTTGCAGGACTTTCTCGACATTTATTATCAAGGCATGGGCGTGCTGCTCAAGCAGCAGGATTTTTATGACCTGACCTGGGCCTATCTCGAGCGCGCGCATGCCGACCATGTCCGCCATGTCGAGATCTTCTTCGATCCGCAGGGGCATACCGAACGCGGCGTGCCCTTTGCCGATGTCATCACCGGCATTTCCGACGCGCTCGCCGATGGCGAGAAGCAATGGGGGATTACGTCGCGCCTCATCCTATGCTTCCTGCGTCATCTGGATGAAGCCAGCGCCGAGGCGACGCTCGACGAGGCGATTCCCTATCTCGACAGGATCGCGGGGGTCGGTCTCGATTCCTCCGAAGTCGGTCATCCGCCGTCGAAATTCCGCAACGTCTTCGCCCGCGCTCGCTCGCTGGGGCTCAAGGTCGTCGCGCATGCTGGCGAGGAAGGTCCGCCCGAATATGTCCACGAAGCGCTCGACATCCTGAACGTCGACCGGATCGACCATGGCAACCGCGCGCTCGAGGATGCAGGGCTGGTCCAGCGGATCGCCGACCAAGGCATGACGCTGACCGTCTGCCCGCTGTCGAACCTCAAGCTGTGCGTGATCGACGACATCGCCCAGAGCCCGGTCAAGCGCATGCTCGACGCGGGGATCAGCGCAACCGTCAATTCGGACGATCCCGCCTATTTCGGCGGCTATGTGAACGAGAATTACCGTGCGATCGCCTCAGCGCTCGACCTTAGCCGCGACGAGCTGCGCACGCTCGCCGCGAACAGCTTCACCGGATCATTCCTCGACGAGGCGGCGAAAGCGCATCTGCTGGCCGAGATCGACCTTTATGATGCGCATTTCGCCTGATCGTAGGCCTCAGCGCTCGCTGAGATAATAGCGCTCGACCTCGGCCAGATTGTCGTCGAGCTGATAGACGATCGGCTGGCCGGTCGGGATTTCGAGGCCCGTGATCGCATCATCGGCAATGCCCGACAGGTGCTTGACCAGCGCGCGCAGCGAATTGCCATGCGCCGAGATGATCACGCGCTTGCCTGCCTTGAGCTCGGGCGCGATGCGGCTTTCCCAATAGGGCAGCACGCGTGCGATCGTGTCCTTGAGGCTCTCGGTATTGGGGATGGCAATCCCGGCATAGCGACGATCCTTCGACAGGTCGAATTCCGATCCGGCGTCGAGCGGCGGCGGCGGAATATCGAAGCTGCGGCGCCAGATATGGACCTGCTCGTCGCCATGCTTGGCCGCGGTCTCGGCCTTGTCGAGCCCGGTCAACCCGCCATAATGGCGCTCGTTCAGCCGCCAGTCCTTCTCGACCGGCAGCCACAGCCGCTGCATCTCTTCAAGCGCCAGGTTCAGCGTCTTGATCGCGCGGGTCTGCAGCGAGGTGAAGGCGATATCGAAATCGAGCCCCTTGTCGCGCATCAGCCGACCGGCCGCACGCGCCTCTTCCGCGCCCTTTTCGGTCACGTCGACATCCCACCAGCCGGTGAAGCGGTTCTCCAGATTCCATTGCGACTGGCCGTGACGGATAAGGACAAGCTGCGGCATTTCGGGCGTCTCCTGTTGCGATTGCGTGCGCGTTTAGCGCAGAGGTCACGACAGGCAACCCCGTTTTCTTCATCGTCATTCCCGCGAACGCGGGAATCCCGCTACCTTCACCGACCGTCGCGCAGAAGCGGGACCCCCGCCTTCGCGGGGGTGACGAAGTGTTTTGTGTGCTGCGGCCGGTCAGATCCGCTCGAAGCGCACCTTGAGCCCATCGCGCGGCTGCGGGATCGGCCAGGCTTGCCATTCGGGGGCATAGCCGGGCTCGGTAACGATCCGGTGCTGACTGAGCACATGATGCAGCAGCACCTTGATCTGCATATAGGCAAAGTGCAGCCCCAGGCACATATGCGCTCCGCCGCCGAACGGCACCCAGGCATATTTGTGCCGGTTGCGCGTGGCTTCCGCGGTGAAACGCATCGGATCGAACCGGTGCGGTTCGGGCCAATGCTCTTCCTGCTTGTGGGTGAAGGCCGCGCTGATGCTGACCGGGGTCCCTGCAGGAATGCGATAACCGCCGAATTCGAAATCGCGCAGCGCGCGGCGCGGGGTCGAGGGCACGGGCGGGATCATCCGCAGCGCTTCCTTGAACGCCATTTCGGTGAGCTCGAGATTGGGCAGCGAATCATAAGGCATCGGCGTGCCGGCAGGCGCGTGCTCGAGCAGTTCGGCACGGATGCGATCCTGCCATTCGGGATGGCGCGCCAGCAGCCAGATCAGCGAGCTTGCCGACGAGGTGATGGTATCGTGCGCCGCCATCATCAGGAAGTTCATGTGATCGACCACCTCGTCGGTGGTGAGCAGGCTGCCATCGTCGCGTGTGGCGCGGCAGAACTGGCTGAACATGTCCGGTCCCTGCTGCTCGCGGCGTTTCTGCACCTCGGGGGTGAAATAATCGACCAGGAATTTCCGGCCGGCCACGCCGCGCCCCATCTTGGTAAAGGGGAGGGGGCGGCGCACCACGCCGATCGACGCCTGGACCATATCGACAAAGGCCTTGTTGATCCGGTCCGCCTCAGGCCCCCAGGGAATGCCGAGGAAAGAGGTTGCCGCAAGATCGAGCGTCAACTTCTTGATTTCACTGTAGAACAGAATGTCACGGTTCGACCATTCGGCAACGCGCGCGGCAATGCCCTCGTTCAACTTTTCCGAATAGTGCCGCATCGGGCCGGGCTTGAACGCGATCGACAATGCGCGGCGATCGGCACGGTGATGGTCGAAATCCATCAGCATCAGTCCGCGCGGGAACAGCAGGTTGAGCACCGGGCCCCAGCCCTGCTCGGAAGAGAACAGCTTGTCGCGGTCGAACAGCACCAACTCGTTGGCATCGGCACCGAACAGCGCGACCTGACGGCGGCCAAAGGCATTGGTGCGATAGACCGGACCATATTTCTCGCGCATCTCGTTGCCGAACTTCTCGGGATCGGCGAGCATCTTGAAGGTGACACCGACGATCGGCAGGCCATCCTCGCCCGGAATATGATCGAGCGATCCGGGACCGGGCATCCGCGTCCAGTGCGGATTGCCGCTGTCACGCTGGATGGTGTGGTCGGGAAACATCTCGCGCGGCGGAGCAATCACGGTGGCCATGGGGGAATCCTCTGCTCTGGTTTAATCGATCCATTAAATACCAACTGACACCTATGTTAGCAAGCGATCCGTCGCTTTCGAAATGCCATTCATCGTTAATTCAACTGGCAGTTTGTATGAACGGAAAATCGGAGCCCCGCTCCGGCGGCCCGCCGCGCCTGGCTTGCGGCTTAGGGGATGATGCGTTGAACCCTGTTTCCTTCTTGCAGAAAACCCGTGCCCGCGCGGCGCGGATGATTGCGCTGGCGCTTGGAGCGGTCTCGCTTTCGGGCTGTGTCTATGGGCTGGACGGCTATGATGGCTATGGCGGCGTCTCGGTGGGGGTCGGCAGCGGCTATGCCGGCGGCTTCAATCCCTATTGCGATGGCTTCTCCGCCTGGGACAGCTGGTATGGCTGCGACTATGGCTATGGCTTCGGTCAGATCGGCTTTGGCGGCGGATATTGGGACAATTTCTATTATCCCGGCTATGGCACCTGGATCTACGATCGCCCCGGCGGCCGCCGCTTCGCGATGCAGGACAGGCATCGCCGCTACTGGGGGCAACAGCGCTGGCAATATTACCAGCAGCGCCGAGCCGATCGGCGCGAATTTCGCGATGATCGCCGCGGTGACCGGAGGGATGATCGGCGCGATTGGCGGCGCGACCGCCGCGAGACGCTTGACGACCGCCGCGACTGGCGGCGCGAACAGCAGGCCGACAATCCCGAATTCCCACGTACGCGGCGCGGCGAGCGCGAACGGATGGGCGGGCTGACCCCGGAAGACCGCCAGCGGCGCCTGGAGCGCTGGCAGCAGCGCCAGCAGGATCAGATAGGGCAACCTCAGACGCCGGGGCGTGACTGGCAGGGTCGAGGCGACCGTCCCCGCCGTGGCGACGGCCAGATGCTCCCGGACGGCCAGGGCGGGCGCAACTGGCAGGGCCGTGGTGACCGCCAGGGCAGGGGCGATTGGCAGGGCAGGGGGGAAGGTCGCGCGCGGCCGGAGATGCGCCAGCCGCAACCAGGCGCTCAGCCGGGCTTCACTCCGCCACCGCGCGCCGAACGTCCGCCGCGGGCAGAGCGGCCGCAGCGTCAGGAACGCCCGCCCCAGATCATCGAACGCTCTCGCCCGCGGGGCCCCGGCGGAGTGTCCGATAGCGGCGGGGTTCGACCCCAGGACGTTCGCGAGGATTGACCGTTTTCGCATGGGCGGGTGACAGCCGGGCTTGTGACCCGCCCCGAAAGCCCTATTCTTGAGGGCATGACGCTTTTCTCGCTTCTCGATCAGTCGGTGCGCTTTGCCGACGTCTCTGCCAGCGATGCCCTGGAGGCGACGCTCGAGGCGGCGCGGCTGGCCGACCGGCTGGGCTATCACCGCCTATGGGTGTCCGAACATCATGCCAGCCGCTTTCTGTGCGGCAGCGCGCCCGAGATCCTGATCGCGGCGATGGGTGCGCATACTCGGCGCATCCGCTTGGGATCGGGCGGCGTCATGCTGCCGCATTACAGTGCCTACAAAGTGGCCGAGCAATTTGCGGTGCTGAGCAATCTCTATCCGGGCCGGATCGATCTGGGCGTCGGTCGGGCACCGGGTGGCGAGATGCGGGTCGCTGCGGCGCTGTCCGCGCCTCACCCTCCATCGTTTCGCGAGTTTCCGAGCCAAGTCGCTGATCTGGTTGGCTATATGAACGGGAGCCTGACCGAACCAAGGTTGAGCCCCGAACCGGCGGGCGATGTCCCGGTCTGGATTCTCGGTACCAGCCCGGACAGCGCGATGCTGGCCGGTTCCCTTGGCCTGCCTTATGCTCTCGCGCTGTTCATCAACCCGCAGGCCAGTCCTGAGCTTACCGATCTGTATCGACGCAATTTCCGGCCCAGCGCGCAGTTGGCAGAGCCCTATGTGATGCTCGCGACCACCGCCTTTGCCTGCGACGATGCCGAGCGCGCCGAGCTGCTGCGCAAGAACTATTTCCTCAATATCGCGCGCCTTCTCGGCGGCGGGACGCAGCCGGCGGTCTCGCCCGAAGAGAGCCTCGACATGGGCTTTACCGAGCGCGAGGCGATGATCATCGGCGCACAGGCGCGGATCGCGGCCTTCGGTACGCCCGATGCGGTGCGGAGCAAGGTGCTGGCGCTGGCCGAGGCCTTTGGCGCGGACGAAGTCATGATCTCGTGCAATGCCTACCACCAGCACGACCGGCTGCGCGCGATCGAACTGTTCGCGCAGAGCATGGCGCTGGCCGAGGCGGCCTGAACCCATGCCGCCAGTCTTTCCCGATTTCTGTGCCGAAAGTGCGTTGCCGTTCAGCGATGGCGAGGCGCTGGTCATCGACAAGCCCGCCGGCCTGCCCGTCAGCCGCCCGAGAAAGGGCGGACGCAGCCTCGAGGATTTCCTTCCCCAGCTGCGCTTCGGGTTCCAGCGCGAACCGCAACCTGTGCACCGGCTGGACCAGGACACATCCGGCTGCCTGTTACTGGCGCGGCATGCCAAGGCGCTCAAGCGCTTTGGTGCCGCGTTCGAGAGCGGGCAGGTGAGCAAACTCTATTGGGGGCTGATCGAAGGGGTATTGGCGCAGGGGCAAGGAACCATCGAGCTTGCGCTGACCAAGACAAGCAGCGCAGCAGACGGATGGCGGATTGTTCCGTCTCCCCAAGGCAAGCGCGCCGTGACGCACTGGCGGCAAGTAGCGGTGGTTGGTGGCAAGACCCTGGTCGAATTCCGCCCCGAGACAGGCCGCACCCATCAGATCCGCGTGCATGCACTCCATGGGCTGGGTCATGCGCTCGTTGGAGATCCGGTCTATGGTCGCGCCGATCCCGCCGGCTTGATGCTCCACGCGGCCCATCTGACGGTTCCGCGCGATGGCAAACCGCCGATTGTCGCGCGCGCTCCCATGCCGGACCGTTTTCGCAAACTGGGTTTTGCCGAACCGGCGAATGCTGATGGCTGATATCAATATTCCGGATCATGCCATTGTTTCGGAGCGATTTATCACCGCTTCCGGACCTGGCGGACAGAATGTCAACAAGGTGGCGACGGCGGTGCAGTTGCACGTCAACATCTTCGCGCTTGGCCTGCCGCCGCTGGTGTACAGCCGGTTGCGTGCGCTGGCTGGCAGCCGGATCAACCAGGATGGCGAACTCGTCATCCAGGCGCGCAGTCACAGGACGCAGGAGGCGAACCGCCGCGAGGCGCGCGAACGGCTTGCCGCCTTGCTCGCCGAAGCGCATGACCTCCCCGCCGTCCGTGCCAAGTCACGCCTCAACCGGGTCGGCAAGACCGAGCGGCTTGCAGGAAAGAAGAACCGCTCCACCATCAAGAAGAACCGGGGTAGGGTCTCCTTCGATTGAATCTCACAAACTGGACCTAACAACATGTACGCATTCGATATTGATCCCAACGCTCCCAAGGCGCAGCTTTATGACGACCTGCATTCTGCCGCCATGGCACTGGTCGATGGCGAGCCCGACGGGGTGGCGAACATGGCCAATGTCGCGGCGCTGATCTGGCAGTTCCTGCCTGATCTCAACTGGGCGGGCTTCTATCGCATGGTCGAAGGCGAGCTGGTGCTGGGCCCGTTCGTAGGCAAGCCTGCGTGCATCCGCATCGCGCTGGCCAGCGGGGTGTGCGGCACCGCCGCGGCCAGTGGAGAAACGCAGCTGGTCAAGGATGTCCACGCCTTTCCCGGCCATATCGCCTGCGATGCCGCGAGCCAATCGGAGCTGGTCGTGCCCGTGTTCCATGAGGGCAAGGTCACGCATGTCATTGATCTCGACAGCCCCCGGATTGGGCGGTTTGACGCCGACGATCAGGCCGGGATCGAGCGGCTGGCCCGTAGCCTGGCAGGGCGCATCTGATCCGCGCTTAACCCCGACATCCCGGTCTGCCCCATATTGAAACAGGGACAGGGCGGCGCGCCGGTTTTACATTCGCGCGATGGTGCGCTCGGCAAGCAAATGCTAACAAAGGCTTAACAATTCTTTGCCGGAACGCGCCATATTGCGCATTGCCGAGCTGGATCGCCTGGTGTTTGCCCAAGGGGAGTTAACCATGAAGAGCCGCGCCTTTGCTTCGATGCGTCATGCCGTCCTTGCCGCCAGCCTGATGGCTGCGAACGCCATGGCGAGCAGCGCCCACGCCGCCGAATCGCCGCTGAAAAAACCGGCCGCCGGCCACGTCGATCTGGGGCTGGCCAGCGCGCTCAATGGCGCGACCGTGGTTCGCCCCGGCTTTGGCACGCGGTTTCCAGTCGGCGCTCCGGCCTATGTCCGTCCGTTCCGCGGCTTCATCCTGCCGCGAGTCTGGATCGCGCCGACCTATTATATCGCCAACTGGCAGGGCTACCGGCTGCCGCGCCCAGCCCAGGGTTTCGGTTGGTCGCGCTATTATGACGATGCGGTGCTGACCGATCGCAACGGCCGGGTTTATGACAGCGTGCAGGGCGTCAACTGGCAGCAGGCACCGGGTGCCGCAGCCACGACCGTGACAAGCCAGGTCTATTCGCCCGATTACGACCCTTATAATTACGATCAGAGCCTGTTGCTGGGCAATGATGACGTCGTTCAGGGTACGCACTGGGTGCGCAGTTCGGAAGAACCGGCCGGTGTCGACTTCGATCCCGACCAGCCGCCGCCACCGCCACCTGCCTATGCGCCGGTGGACGAGCCTGCGTTTCTGGAGGCATGCCGCCGCGACAATGGCCTGGGCGGTGCAGCAGCCGGGGCTGCCGTGGGCGGCCTGGCAGGCAATCGCATCGCCGGGCGCGGTGATCGCACGGGCGGCACATTGATCGGCGCGGGCGTCGGTGCGATCGCAGGGATGGTGATCGACAAGGCCGAAGATCGCGAGCGCTGCAAGCGGCTGCTCGCGGCCGAAGCTGCCGGGGGCAATTCCGTGCGCTACGCGCCACCGCCGCCACCTCCGGGCCTCCCTGCTTATGCGCCGCCTGCCGCTACCGGCTATGCGCAGCTCGATGACAGGACATTCCTGGAAATCTGTCGGCGCGACAACGGTGTAGGCGGCGCTGCGATCGGCGCGGGGCTTGGCGGTCTGGCGGGTAACCGCATAGCCGGGCGCGGCAATCGTACCGGAGGCACCCTGATCGGCGCAGGTGTCGGCGCGCTCGCCGGTATGCTGATCGACAAGGCCGAGGACCGCGAACGCTGCAAGCGCCTGCTGGCGCAGCAGCCGGTCGCACCGGGCCAGCCGGGTGGCTATCCGCCGCCGCCTCCGGGCTATTATTACTATTACCCGCCGCCGATCGTCACCACGGTCACGATCACCCCGGGCAGCTGCAACTGCAACGAGACCGTGGTCGTGACCGAAGAGGCGCCCGCGCACCCTGCTCCGGTGGTACATCACCGCAGCAAGAACGTGCGCGTCTATCGCAAGTGAGGCTCAGCTGCTGACCGGCGTGTCGACATAGCCGGTCAGTCCCCAGGGATCATAGGGGCCGAGCACCAGCTGCTCGAACGTTCCCATGCCGCGCTCGCCGTCGCTGGTGGTGACGCGGCAGAGGATTTGCACGTGCAGATTGCCCATGTCGGGGGCAAGCGGATCGAGCGCGGCGAGGTCGAAATCCTCGCGCTCCACCGCGAGCGCGCCATGATGGAGGCCATGGCCCCAGCGCGGGCAGGTATAGCCAAGGCCGCGCATCTGGAAGCGCTGCACCGGCTCGAACGTCACCATGAGCGGCCCACTATCGGTATCGATGCTGAGCTCGCCGCCCGCCGGCCATCGGGTGCCGGGATGATGACGGGTCGTCATGCGCGCAGCGGGGGTCTCGACAAAGCCGTCATGCGCCGCGCCATCGGGTGCGATCGCCGCACGGGTGTTCCACGGCGTGCCGCTGCGATGCGCGTTCACATGGAAGAACAGGCTGCGTCGCTCCAGATTGACCGGGGTCCATTGCCAGAAGAAGCACGGTTGGCGGCTGGCCGAATGCGGTTGCATGTCGGCGGCGCCCACTGGCCGCACCCCCCAACTGCGATCGCGGGTGCCGCTGCACCCCGGTGCGAGTTCGATCCGCGCGCCATCGACCTCGATCCAGCCAGTATAATGGCCGTTCTGCGTCATCCGGGTATAATCCATGAAGGTGCGCGGGCCGTTGCGAAAGGTGAAGCGCGGCTCCTCGATCGGGAAGGCGCGACCGGTAAAGGTCAGTTCCGCCTTGATGCCTTCGCCATCAACATGCACGCGCAGCACACGGAGCGGTTCGATCACCTCGATCCGGATCGGGCCGACCTCCAGGTCCATCCGCTCCATGCCAAGTTCGCGCGACGCATGAAGATTGTGTTGCACACCATTGCGAATACAGGAAAAACTGGCGTCTGCTATGTCAAGATGCGGGTAGACGCCGAACGCTAGCGCGAAAAATCCGCTGCCATCGGGGTTATAGCCGTTGAAGAAATAGCGGTCGTAGAAATTGCGGTCGGTTCCCGAATAGGCAATCGGCTCGGCCGTCTGGTGCAGAGGAAAATCATCACCTTTGGTCAGCATGTGCTTGCCTCCGAATGGTTTTCTGCCCAACGCAGCAAGGCGCCGATGCTGTCATGATCGAGCGCGAGGCTGCACGCGCCGCGCGCCATGGAAAGGAAATTGGCGTCGCCGCGCTCTGTGCGTTCGACAAAGGCGGCACTGAATACCGCAGTAGAAAGGCCCGACAGCGCGCCGATGCGATATTCGTCCCAGATCTGGGCGCGGTGGCGCGGCACGCCCAGCCGGGTCATCTCGGCGCAATACAGGTCGATCAACTGCGTCTCATGCGCATGTCGCAACTCGCTGCCGATGCCGGTTCCGAGAAAGTAGCCGAGATCGCTGGTCCCGCCGCCGGTGACGCAGGTCTGCCAGTCGACCACCGCCAGCGGCTCGGCACCCCCGCGGATGTCGAACAGCATGTTGTCGAGCCGATAGTCGCCATGGGTGATGCAGCGCGTCGATGGCGTGAAATGGAACCACGCGGCGCAATGCGTGGCCAGCTGTTCGCAGATATCGAGATATTCGGGCTCGATCTGTCCGGCATAGCGCTCGCGAAAAATGGCCTGGGCCCCGGGATAGGCGGAGATGATCCAGTCGCGCGCCGCAAGGTCAGGCAACAGCCAGTCCTCGTCGAGCAGCGGCAGGCCATCGGTGGACGCGTGGAGCAAGGCCGCCTCGCGCACCGCTGCCTCGGCCTCCGCCAGCGTGCACGAATGGAGCTGGTTGCCCACCCGGGCGGGGCCGAGATCCTCGAACAGCAGGATGAAATCGCATCCCGCCTCGTCGATCAGCGCGGCATAGACCCTTGGCACCCGCATCGGAATGTGCGGGGCGACGCGCGCGTAGAAATTGACCTCGCGCAGATAGAGCCGGAAATACGCTGCCGTTGCACGGCTGGTTGCGTCGCGCGACGGCAGTTTCGCGGCAATGGATGTCGGCGCGTGCGGGGCAGGGCGATCATAGCCCAAAGTGATCCGCACGGTATCGCCGACCTGACCGGTGCCGATCGGCGCGATATCGATCGAGGTGATTTGCGCGCCGTGCAGCGCATCGCTGGCATCGAGCGTGGCCTGCAGCCACTCGCGGCTGATTTCTTCCGCTCGCGTGGGAAATCCCGGCATCGCTCTCCTTTCCACCGGATCGCGTCCGGCGTCTGTTTAATCGTACGATTAAACAAGCGAGGGCGAATTGCAATCCGTCAAATACGGGGGAGCGTGCAGGGGGGTGTCAGGCGAGTTCGCTCGCCAGCCGGGCCTGCATCTGGTGCACCATCGGGTGCATTGCCTGGATCTCTGCAAACCCGAGCCGATCGGCTTCGAGCGATCGTTCCAGTCGCACCAGGCGATCGAGAAGGTGCTGGGTCTCATAGACCAGCCGCTGCGCTTCGGCGGGGAGCCGGGCAACGACAAACGGGTCGCTGCTGCTGCATTTGCCCAGCGAGCGGCTGCGGCTGCGCAGTTGGTGCTCGGAAAGCTCGCCCGCGAAAAACGCCTTCTGGTTGAGCAGCCACGCGATCGAATGCATCAGCCGCGTGGTCACGCGCAGCGACTCGCACGACATGTCGATGCGGATTTCGTCCTGATCGGCGACGCCCTGCTGTTCGACGGTGAGCTCGAAATAGGAGCGGGCCTCGTCGGCGAGCACCATCGCTTCGACATAGAGCGACTCGACCAGCTTGGCCGTGAAGGGGGATTGAACGCTTTCCATTTGGCTTGTCTGCCAAATCTGCAAGGACATGCACAGATCAAAGACTTGGTTAACGCACGGTTACACCTCCGTGTGTCAACTCGGAACAATCGCCTTGTCGCGCGTGAACCGGTTCAGGCAATGATGTCGGGGATGAGATAGTCTTCGAGGATGGCGATCTGGTCGCGCAGCATCAGCTTGCGCTTCTTCAGCCGGGCAAGCTGCAGCATGTCGGGAGTGCCGCCGTTGCTCAGCGCAAGGATGGCATGATCGAGATCGCGATGTTCGATGCGCAATGAGGCCAGCTTCTGCCGGACTTCTTCCTCTGTCACGCGCGCGCCCTTTCCCCACCACAGCCCGCCGCCGAAAACGGGGCGGAATCGCCATAGCGCAGGCGCGAGGCCTGCCGGTTATCGCGGTTATGGAATGTTTCGCCGCAATGCAAGCGCGCCTGTGCATAACCGCAAAGACAGGTCGGAAATTTTATGTTTAGATTGTCCCCCCACGATGAGAAGGCAACGAGTCGAAGGAGACATACATGCTGAACGACAGCCATACCGAAGCCCTCAAGGCCAAGCATGCTGGTATCGAACGGATGATCCACGACGAGGAGCGCAGGCCGGCACCCGACACTGCGCTGATCGCCAAACTCAAGAAGCAGAAACTGCGTATCAAGGAGGAAATCAGCCTGCATTGATCAGGCTGATCTGATCACCGCGGATGTCGGCCGGGGGGCCTGACGTCCGCAAGACCGCCCGGCGCGCCTGCAAGGTCCTGATGGACCGGGGGCAGAGCGCGCGTCGGGCGACGGTGGCTACCGCCATCCGCGCTAGCGCAGGACGCTCAGCGGATCGACCAGTCGGACATCGTGCATCTGGTCGAGATAGGCTTCGTAATAGCCCTTGTGGGACAAACCCACCACGGTGAGCATCCGCGTGCCCGGATAGCGGCCCAGCACATCGCGCATGTTCGCGACCATGCGCAGGTTGCGCGTTTCCCAATAGCCCAGATACTGACGGCCGAAGCCCTGCGGCGAGGGATCGGCCAGCGCGGCCCCGAAATCCGAACGATAGACCAGCATCGGGCCGTCGGGAGCGTTATAGGCGCGGTAGAGATTCAGCAGCCCGTCGGGCTGGTCCAGCCTGGCTTCGAGTGCGGCGCTCATGTCCTGACGAGTCTTGGAGGCCGGATTGTCCCAGGCTGTGGTAATCGCCTGTTCGAAGGCCTTGTTTTCCGCCGGGTCGTTGGGGCCCGGGGTATCGGCCGAATGGTCATCCACGCTCCATAGCCGCTCCAGCCCAAGCCTTGCCGCCAGCGCAGCAGCGATCTGGCAGGTCTCGTCCTTTCGCGTGAGCCGGTTTTCGATCCATTGCGCCAGCGGCTCGGTCAGCCCGTCGCCCGCCTTGCGTTCTTCGGGAGGCAGGTGCAGCCACTGGACGACCGCCGAACCCGGCTCTCCCGCCGCGAGAAAGACCGCCGCAAGATGGCGCCGCTGGCCCGGCGTTGGCGCGGCCGGCCAGTCCGCCAGCAGCCGCTCAGCCTCGGCATTGGCGGCTGGCACATCCAGCCCGGTCGCTGCGGCCGCTGCAGCCGGGTCGAAGCAATAGGTCTTCACCGTCTCGGCATAGCGCTGCGGGTAGCGGCGCAGGCTGTCGCATTGCAGGCCTGACAGGTTTTCGGTCGCGATCGCCATGGGTTTCCATGCTGCGAGGCGATCAAGCACGGGAGCGAGCAATGCGTTGAGCGCAGCAGCCGTGTATTGCTCGGGCAACCCGGAAAGATGCGGCGTGCCGAGCACGAGAACCTCGTTGGGTGCGCCCTGCGGCGGCCCTTTCAGATCCTGGGGACCGAAGCTCGGGCGATATTCCTGCGCGGCAAGCGGCGCTGCGGCCAGGCCCAGCGCGGCGACGATGGGAATGGCGCGTGTCAGGCCCGCAACGAATGGCGAAGACAAAGGCAAGATGACCCCCGGGAATTATTGTGTATTGCTGTATTGCTACACTGCATCAACAGGGCTGTCCATCGTCAAATCATCCCCCAAATCGGATGGAAGCCCGGATGGCGCGCCGTCGCGCTGCGTGCTAGACCCCCTTGCATGTCCGAAGCCCAGATCAACGCCACGCTCGCCGCCCGCAACATTCTCACCCGGCTTCACGATGTCATGGCCGCGCGCACCAACGCGCAGGCCAAGCTCAATCAAGTGGTCGACATCATCGGGGATTCGCTCAACAGCGAGGTGTGCTCGATCTATCTGTTGCGCGAAGGCGTGCTCGAGCTGTTCGCGACACGCGGTCTGAACCAGGAAGCGGTGCACGTCACCAAGCTGGCGCTCGGCCAGGGGCTGACGGGCACGATCGCCAAGAATGTCGAGACGCTGAACCTTGCCGAGGCGACCGCCCATCCGGACTTCCAGTATCGCCCCGAAACCGGCGAGGAAAAGTTCCACAGTTTCGCGGGTGTGCCGATCGTGCGGATGGAGCGGGCCGTGGGCGTGCTGTGCATCCAGCATGTCGAGCCGCGCCGCTATCTCGAGGTCGAGATCGAGGCGATGCAGACCGTGGCGATGGTGCTGTCCGAACTGATCGCCAATGCCGGGCTGGTCGATGCGCAGGCAGCGCTCGATGGGGGCGCCGAGCTCACCCATTCGCAGCGTGAAATGGGCTTCCCGCTCGTCGCGGGGCTCGCCAGCGGCAAGGCGGTCTTCCACCAGCCACGCATCACTATCGAACATGTCGTCGCCGAGGATGTCGAGGCCGAGCGCCAGCGCGTCTATTCCGCCTTTATCAAGATGCGCGAGCAGATCGACAAGATGGCGAGCCAGGCCGAGTTCGGCAAAGGCGGCGAGCATGACGAGGTGCTCGAGACCTACAAGATGTTCGCCTATGACGAAGGGTGGTCGCGGCGGATCAACGAGGCGATCGACAGCGGCCTGACCGCCGAGGCCGCGATCGAGCGCGTTCAGCAGCGTACCCGGATGCGGATGCGGCAGATCGACGACCCGCTGCTCGCCGACCGGATGCACGATCTGGAGGACCTCTCCAACCGGCTGCTGCGCATCGTCTCGGGCCAGATCGGCACGGCGGCGCAGATGGGGTTGCGCCAGGACACCATCCTGATCGCGCGCAATCTGGGCCCGGCCGAATTGCTCGAATATGACCGTCGGCGGCTGAAGGGCGTGATCCTGGAAGAGGGGTCGCTGACCGCGCATGTCACCATCGTCGCACGCGCGATGGGCATCCCGGTGATGGGCCGGATGCGGAACATCCTCCACCAGGTGCGGCAAGACGACCATCTGCTGATCGACACTAACGAGAATTCGGTGCTGATCCGGCCCGCGCCTCAGGTGATCGAGGCGTTCGAGGCCAAGTTCCTGCGCAGTCGCGAGAAGCAGGCCGCCTATGCCGCGCTGCGCGATGTCGAGCCACGTACCAAGGACGGGACGCGGGTCGACGTGCTGATCAATGCGGGTCTGCGTGACGATATCGCCCATCTCGCGGTGACGGGTGCGGACGGGGTGGGGCTGTTCCGCACCGAATTCCAGTTCCTTGTGTCCGCAACCCTGCCGCAGCGCGAGCGGCAATTGCGGTTGTACCGTGACGTGCTCGATGCCGCGGGCGAAAAGCCGGTCGTGTTCCGCACGGTTGATATCGGAGGTGACAAGTCGCTGCCCTATCTGCGCGAGGACGGGCCGGGCGAGGAAAATCCTGCCATGGGCTGGCGCGCGGTGCGCGTGGCGCTGGAGCGCGACGGATTGCTCAAGGTCCAGGCGCGCGCTCTGATCGAGGCGGCGGCCGGCAAGACGCTCAATGTCATGTTCCCCATGATCGCCGAACCCTGGGAGTTCGACGCGGCGCGCCAGGTGTTCGACGATCAGCTCGCCTTTCTCAAGGGGCGCAAGAAGCTGCTGCCTGATCGCATCCGCTTCGGGGCGATGCTCGAGGTGCCTGCGCTGGCCGAAACGCTCGACATATTGGGGCCAAAGATCGATTTCCTCTCGATCGGCACCAACGATCTCACGCAGTTCCTGCTCGCGGCGGACCGTGCGCATCCCAAGCTGGCGCAGCGCTATGACTGGATTTCGCCGGCCATCCTGCGCTTCATCCGCAGGGTCGTCAAAGCGGTCGAGCCCTATAATATCGACCTGACCGTCTGCGGCGAGATGGGCGGGCGGCAGCTTGAAGCGCTTGCACTTCTCGCGGTCGGCATTCGCCGGCTGTCGATCACCCCGGCTGCTGTCGGCCCGATCAAGGCCATGGTGCGCTCGCTCGACCTGCAGACCGCCACGGCCAAGATGGAAGAAATGCTGGCTTATCCGCCTACCAACATGCGGGAGGTGCTGCAGGATTGGGCAATGGCGCAGGGTGTGGAGCTCGGCTGACGCAACCCTTTTTGGTCAGCCATTTGCGACACGATCGTTACAACTGTTTTCAAGCCCGAATGGGTTAAGATTCCGCCAATTTCGTTGACTTCGGGGTTGGTTCATGGTTCTCCCGATATGGAGCCAACAGGATAACCGGGACGACCCGGATCGGGAGCGCAAACGTGTCTGACACGCCCTATAACGCAGGTGGTGCGTCATCCGAGGATGGCGCGACCACCGGGGATCTGTTTCCACCCGCGCATGTCGGCGAGCGGCTGGCCTCTGCCCGTGTGGCGCGCAGCCTGACACTCAACGACATCGCCTCGCGCACCCGCATTCCCATGCGCCATCTCGAAGCGATGGAGGCGGGAAAGTTCGAAACGCTGCCAGGACGGACCTATGCGATCGGCTTCGGCAAGGCCTATGCGCGCGCGGTCGAACTTCCCGAAGAAGAGATTGCCCAGCAGATTCGCGAAGCGCTGGGTGGCGCATCGCACGTGCCGACCCGCGAGGTCACCCAGTTCGATCTCGACGAGCCGAGCAAGGTCCCGTCGGCAAAGCTGGCGCTGCTTGCGGCGGTGACCGGCGCGGTCATCCTGCTGGCCGGGTTCGGGATCTGGCGCAGCTATCTGTTCCCTGCGGCGAATGTCGAGGAACTTGCCCAGGCCGCCGATGCGGCCTCGGCGAGCGATGCCGCCCCTGCCAGGCGCAAGGCTGGAGGCACGGCGCCGTCCGCGCCTGCGGTCGATCCCAAGGCAGAGGTCGTGTTCACCGCCACCGAGGACAATATCTGGATCAAATTTTATGATGGCGAGGGCAAGCAGCTGATGCAGAAGCAGATGGCGCTTGGCGAGCAATATACGGTGCCGACCGACGCAGTGAATCCTCAGGTCTGGACCGGTCGCCCCGATGCATTCGAGATCACCGTGGGCGGGCGCACGGTGGCACCGCTCGGTACCTCCGAAGTTGCGGTCAAGGACGTGCCCGTGACGGCTGCCGCGCTGATGGCACGCCCGGCTGTTCCGGCAGCGACAGCCAGCCAGGAAAGCCGCAGCGCCAGTACAGAGGGCTGAGCAGCATCAGCGCTCTGGTCAACTGGCGTTCAGTGACGTCATGCCATCCAAATTCGTGCTCGCGCGGCTTTGACGAAAGCGGCGATCGCCCTATAGACCTTTTGTGCCTGACATCCGTTCGATCTGGAGCCTGACATGACGACCGCCCGCCTATCACCCGTAATTCCGCGCCGGATCGGCCTATCTGCCCGGATGCTCGCTGGCACGGTGATGGCAGCGCTGGTCGCCACCGCCAGTCCCGCTGCGGCGCAGGCCGCTCCGCTGGAACCGCGCGTCAAGAAGCTGGAATCGGAAATGCGCGCCGTTCAGCGCAAGGTCTTCCCGGGAGCCTCGGACCGGTTCTTCGAGCCCGAAATCGCAGCGCCGACCGCCACGCCGACCCCCGGCGGTGTTTCGGCGAGCGCGCCGCTGACCGACTTGCTGCAGCGCGTGGACACGCTGGAAACCCAGATCACCCGGCTGACCGCCCAGACCGAGGAAAATGGCTTCAAGATCGGCCAGCTCGAAAAGCGGCTCCTGCAGCTTGAGGAGCAGGCCAAGGCCGCCGCTGCTGCCGCCTCCGCAGCAACCGCACCGACGGCTGCTCCCGGCGCTCCGGGAGTAGGCGCAGCAACACCGCGTCCGGCCACGCCCGCGGCGGCGAGCGCTGCCGCTGCCGCCCCGAGCGCCGAACGCGTCGCCGCCGTCGCCAAGATCGAGAAGCCGCAAAGCGCCGATGCGGGTGAGGACGCCTATCTCTACGGCTATCGCCTGTGGGAGGCAAAGTTCTTCCCCGAGGCGCAGGCGCAGCTGCGTTTCGCGCTGGAAAAGCATCCCAAGCACAAGCGGTCGAGCTACACCCGCAACCTGCTCGGGCGAGCCTATCTCGACGACGGCAAGCCGAGCGCTGCCGCCAAGATGTTCGCCGAGAATTACGAAAAGGAACCCAAGGGCGATCGCGCCCCGGAAAGCCTGTATTTCCTCGGCGAATCGCTGATCAAGCTCAACGAGAAGCCCAAGGCCTGTGTCGCCTTTACCGAGCTGGCCGAAGTCTATCCCGAAGTGGCGGCAGGGCGTCTGTCGGACCGGCTCGCGGCCGGGCGCCGCAATGCCGGATGCAAGTGACGCGGACCTCAATCGCGTCAGCGCGGCACTCACCGCGCTGACGGGCGACAGCAAGGCGCATCTGCTGCTCGCCGTCTCTGGCGGGCCCGACAGCATGGCGCTGACCGATCTGGTCCGGCGCGGCTGGCTCGGACCGGTCAGTGCGGCGACCGTGGATCATGGTCTGCGCCCCGAAAGCGCCGACGAGGCGGAGATGGTGGCGCGGTTTTGCGCCTCGACCGGTATGAGGCACGCGGTACTCCGCCCCGACCAGCCGATAACGGGAAGCCTGCAATCGGTGGCGCGCGCTGCGCGCTATGCATTGCTCGCTGCGCATGCCGATGCGATCGGCGCGGCCTTTATCATCACTGCGCACCATGCCGATGACCAGCTCGAAACCATGCTGATGCGGCTTGCCCGCGGCAGCGGGGTGGATGGCCTGGCCGGGGTGCGCGCGCGCAACGGCCGGATCGTGCGTCCGCTGCTCGGCTTCCGCAAGGCAGAGCTGGTCGCGCATTGCGAGCGCAACGCCATTGGCTTTGTCGAAGATCCCAGCAACGCGAATGCCGATTTCGACCGGGTGAGGATGCGGCGCGCGCTGCAGGGTCTTGACGTCATAGATCCGCTGATGGCGGTGCGGTCGGCGGGCGCGCTGGCCGAAGCAGGCGAGGCGCTCGATTGGATTGCGTCGCGCGAGGCCGAGACCGCAATTGTCGGCGATTTCAACGGAATCCGGCTGGTGCAGACCGCTTTCCCGCCTGCGCTGCTGCGCCGCCTGGTGCTGATCGCGCTGGACCGCGTGCAACCGGGAATTGCCGTGCGCGGACCTGCGCTGGATCGGCTTCTCGATACGCTGGCAGGCGGAGGGCAGGGGATGATCGGCGATGTCCTGTGCGGGCCCGCGGCGGATGGCCGGGGCTGGCATTTGCGCCCCGCTCCGCCACGCAGCGCATCGACCGGGGGTTCTGCGCCAGAATAATGTCGATCGCAGGCCAAAGCGCGGGCGGATTATATTGTCATTCAGGATTAGCAGCCTATCTTGATCATGGTTTATGGCTGCAAAGGCTTTGAGATGAACGACGATCAGGATCCCGGTTCGAACCAGAACGGCTGGATGAAGAACATGCTCATCTGGGCAGGGGTCATCATCGGCCTGCTCGTGGTCGTGTCGCTCATCGATACGCGCGGGTCGGCCGATCGCGGCAGTTCGATCAGCTATTCGACCTTCCGCGACCGCGTGGCGGATGGCCAGGTCAAGAATGTCGTGATCTCGTCCGATCGGGTGACCGGCACCTATGTCAATGACGAGGCTTTCTCTGCAGTTCGCGTCGAGAACGACCCGACGCTGATCCCGCTGCTCGAGGAAAAGGGCGTCGACTATAGCGGCAAGGCGATCGAACAGCCCAGCCTGCTGGTCGCGATCCTGTTCCAGTCGCTTCCCTTCATCCTGATCATCGCCATAGCGTTTTTCGTCCTGCGCCAGGTGCAGAAGGGCGGCGGGGCGAGCGGTGCGATGGGCTTTGGCAAGTCCAAGGCCAAGCTGCTGACCGAAAAGGCCGGCAAGGTGACCTTTGCCGATGTCGCCGGTATCGACGAAGCGCGCGAGGAGTTGCAGGAAATCGTCGAGTTCCTGCGCGATCCCAGCAAGTTCGCGCGGCTCGGCGGACAGATTCCCAAGGGTGCGCTGCTGGTCGGCTCGCCCGGTACCGGCAAGACGCTGCTCGCACGCGCGATCGCGGGTGAGGCAGGCGTTCCTTTCTTCACCATCTCGGGCTCGGACTTTGTCGAAATGTTCGTCGGCGTCGGCGCGAGCCGCGTGCGTGACATGTTCGAACAGGCCAAGAAGAACGCGCCGTGTATCGTGTTCATCGACGAGATCGACGCCGTCGGCCGTCATCGCGGTTCGGGCCTCGGCAATTCGAATGACGAGCGCGAGCAGACGCTCAACCAATTGCTGGTCGAGATGGACGGTTTCGAGGCCAATGAGGGCATCATCATCATCGCGGCGACCAACCGCCCCGATGTGCTCGACCCCGCATTGCTGCGCCCGGGCCGTTTCGACCGCCAGGTCGTGGTGCCGGTGCCCGATATCGAGGGCCGCGAGAAGATCCTGCAGGTGCACATGAAGAAGGTGCCGCTGGCGCCCGATGTCAACGCGCGCGTCATCGCCCGCGGCACCCCCGGTTTCTCGGGCGCGGACCTTGCCAACCTGGTTAACGAGGCCGCTCTGCTCGCCGCGCGCCGGGGCAAGCGTCTCGTCGCGATGAGCGAGTTCGAGGCCGCCAAGGACAAGGTCATGATGGGCGCCGAGCGCAAGTCCATGGTGATGACCGAGGATGAGAAGCGCATGACCGCCTATCACGAGGCCGGCCACGCCATCGTGGCAGTGCACGAGCCTGCATCGGACCCGATCCACAAGGCGACGATCATTCCGCGCGGCCGCGCGCTGGGTATGGTGATGCGTCTGCCCGAGCGCGACGTGTACAGCTATCACCGCGACAAGATGTACGCCAACCTCGCCGTCTCCATGGGTGGCCGCGTCGCCGAGGAAGTGATCTTCGGCTATGACAAGGTGTCCTCGGGCGCGAGCGGCGACATCCAGTACGCGACCAAGCTGGCGCGCGACATGGTCACCAAATGGGGCATGTCGGACGAGCTTGGCCCGCTGCAGTACGAAGAACAGTCGGAAGGCTATCTCGGCTATGGCCAGAGCCAGCGGCTGATGATGTCGGACGAGACCGCGCGCAAGATCGATGCGGAAATCCGCAAGGTCGTCGATCAGGGCTATGACCGCGCCAAGCAGGTGCTGAGCGACCATGTCGACCAGCTCCATACGCTGGCGCAGGCGCTGCTCGAATACGAGACGCTGAGCGGTGACGAGATCAAGGAACTGCTCGACAGCGGCAAGCTCGACCGGCCCGATGGCAGCAAGGTCAAGCCCGATGTTGCTCCCGGCATTGGCGCGGTGATCCCGCGCGCCGGCAAGCGCAAGGGGCCGTTCCACGATCCCAAGCCGCAGGGCGCCTGATCGACCCCGAGCGGGTCGGGCAAGGCCGACAGCGTGGGTATTGCTACAACTCTGATGACGGCGCTGGCGCTTCAGGCACCAGCGCCGTCATTGCATCCGGCCACTCCGTCGATCGAGACCGTGCGTGAGTTCCTTGTTGCGGCAGAGGCCCTGATGGCGAAAGGAGCAGACGGGGTAGCGACTCCCGAAGCGGACGAGGTACGGCAGGCCGTGCACGACGCCGCCAAGGCCTATCGCGCCGCGCTGGCCGAAAGCGCCAGCCGGGGGGAAGCGGCGCCCAGTTGCCCTCCACCGCCTGGCCAGGCACAGCTGACCATTCCCGATCTGATCGGTGATTTTCAGGCTTTCCCGGACGCCAATCGCGACATGCCCGTCACCACCGCCTTTGCGCTGGTCATGACCTTGCGTTATCCTTGCGCTGCGGCGCAGAAATGAGGTCATTGGCCATTCATCAGGCAATGATAGACAGGCTGCGAGATCATGGAGGGAGCATGGGCATGAAGCGGGGCGTTCAGGCGGGCATTCTTGCAGCGGTGGTAATGCTGTCGACCGGAGCGGCATCGGAAATGACCGTGGGCGAGTTTCTGGCGGGAATGAAAAAGGCCGAAAGCATGGGCCCGGCTGCCCTGCTCTCAAGCGACGTGCGCGCTTTGCGGGCAGAGTCGGACCGGGTACGCGAGCTGTATGTGGCCGACATTACCCGGCAGAAAAAGGCAGGCGGCAAGATGCACAGCTGCCCACCGGCCAATGATCGCCCCAAGATGACCGGCGAGGAACTGCGCGTCTATCTCAGCAGCCTTCCGCCGTCGGCGCAGAAAAAGCCGTTTCGGGTCGCAGTGTATGACCTGATGAAGAAGAAATTTCCCTGCAAGTGATGCGAGGCGGCAATCGCCCCCCGGCTTTGCGGCGCGGAGGGCGATGAAGTTCAGGCGGCGAGAAAGCCTTCGAGCCGCCCGCGAATGATCTGCTCCGCCTCGGCCATAATCCGGTCGATCAGCTCCTTGCAGGTCGGAATGTCGTGGATAAGCCCGGCGACCATGCCGCAGCTCCATGCGCCTGCATCCATATCGCCTTCCATCATGATCCGGGGGTAGACGCCCGCGACCTGCTCGATGATGTCGGTGAACTGCAGGTCCTTGCCCTTTTCGCGCTCGATCACCAGCAGCTGTTCCACCGCCTCGTTGGTCAGTACGCGCTCGGTATTGCGCAGCGGGCGCATCACCAGCCGGGTGTCGAGCTCGGATGCGGCCACGATCGCCTGCTTCACATTCTCGTGCACCGGCGCTTCCTTGGTGGCGATGAAGCGCGTGCCCATGTTGATGCCATCGGCGCCCATGGCGAGCGATGCGACCAGCGAACGTGCATCGGCCTGGCCGCCCGAGGCGACGAACGGAATGTCGAGCTCGTCGGCGGCGCGGGGCAGCAGGATCATGTTGGGAACATCGTCCTCACCCGCATGCCCGCCGCATTCGAACCCGTCGACCGAGACCGCATCGCAGCCGATCGCCTGGGCCTTGAGCGCATGGCGCACGCTGGTGCATTTGTGGATCACCTTGACGCCCGCATCCTTGAGATACGGCAGCACCGATTGCGGATTGTTGCCCGCGGTCTCCACCGCCTTGACGCCGTTCTCGATGATGACGCGCACATAACCGGGATAATCGGGCGCGGTGAGCACGGGCAGGAAGGTCAGGTTCACGCCGAACGGCTTGTCGGTCATCGCCTTGCACTTCTTGATCTCGGCATCGAGATCTTGCGGAGTCTTCTGCGTAAGCCCGGTGATGATGCCGAGCCCGCCCGCGTTCGACACCGCTGCGGCCAGTTCGGCAAAGCCGACATAGTGCATGCCGCCCTGGATGATCGGATGCTCGATACCGAACAGCTCGGTGATGCGGGTCTTCATGAGGCTCTCTCCTTTATCTTTGTGATTCGGGGCAGATCAGACGAACAGGGCGACCGATTGCATCGCGGTCATCACCGGTTCGAGCCTGCTGTTCCATACCGTCATGTACTGGCTTGCCGCGCCATGGTGCGCGTGGTGTGTGACCGATTCGAGCAGCCACCAGCCATTCTCGGTCTCGGGCGCGTCGGTGAGCAGGTTGACCTGCCAGTTCATGCTGCTCACCGGCCCCGCAACATCCATCAGCCCCATGGCCGAGGGCGGCAGTCCATCCCCGATGGCGAGCAACTCGGTCATCGGATCGAGCCCGTCGCGCTCGGCAAAACGGTGCCAGTTGGCGAGGCGCGGCGTGTTCATGCCGAGCTCGAGCCGCTTTTCGGGATATTCCATCTGCGACGTGAAGAATTCGGGCGGGCCGCTTCGCGTCGTGCCTTCTGCTGGCGGCAGCGCGACGTCCGGACGGTGGACGCCTTCGAACTCGATCTTGCTCTCGCGCTTGCTCATGAAGATGAAGGTGCCGATAAAGCCGAGGCCCTCGGCACTGCGGATCTTCACTTCGACAAAGGCGGTGTTGCGCCCGCGGCGCAAGAGGTCGGTCGAGATCGTCAGTTCGCCCGCCAGCGGGCCGACGAACGCAACCTGGGCAGAGCGCAGCGGCGGTGCATCGGGCACGGTCAGCCGCGCGGCATGATGCGCCAGCGCGGAGGACAGGCCACCATAGCAGGTGCGGCCCTGCATCCAGCACGGAGCGACGGAAACGGTCCAGCCATTGTCGGCGCGGACAAACGAAGCGAGGGTCTGAGCGAGATTCATCGCGCGATTAAGACCAGAGAATTCCGCCCGAATCCACCGGAAATTTGCCGCGTTGCGGCTGCCGTTACGGATCGCTGGATATCAGGGGAGGGGAAGGCTGGTGGGCGTAGGAAGGATTGAACTTCCGACCCCTGCGATGTCAACACAGTGCTCTACCACTGAGCTATACGCCCACGCTTTAGCCTTGCTGCCGGTGCTGTGCGCCGCGGCAAGGGCGGTCCATTACAAAGAGCTTGGCACTCGTGCAAGCGGTAAATGATGCCGCTCGCCGATTATTGCCTCACAGACTCTGCGCGAAGGTACCGCGCGAGAAGACGCGGTCGACCTCGAGCACGAGATCCTTGAGGTGGAAGGGCTTGGAGAGCACCCGCGCGCTCGGCGCGGCCTGCTCGGCCTTGAGCGTGACCGCCGCGAATCCGGTGATGAACATGACCTTGGTGTTGGGTGAAATGCGTCCGCAATGCTGGGCCAGTTCGATCCCATCCATTTCGGGCATCACGATATCGGTCAGCAGCAGATCGAAATGCTCGTCCTGCAGCAGCGGCAGTGCCGCCGTGCCACGATCTACCGAGACGACCTCATAATCGGCCTTTTCCAGTGCACGCTGCAGATAGGTCCGCATGGCTGCATCGTCTTCCGCCAGCAAAATCCGCAACATCGCCACTGTCCTCCATGGAAGCTGTCCGGACCTTGTATGCCGCAGGCAGTTAAGATTTTCCAGCCAACCGGATACCTTGTTTGCACGATGCCCCGAAGCAGGACAGCGACTGGAGCGGAAGTAAACGCAGGCTGGCAGCGGCCGTTGCATGGCCTGCGCCTTTGACTTGGCCGACGCTTTGGCGCATGCCCTTGCGCCATGGACGACGCGCCCAGCCAAGCCGCGATGCCATCGCGCCATTTCAGCCTGGAAGGGGTGGAAAGCGCGCGGCTGCCGGTTCTGGTCGCGGTTCCGCATGCCGGGCGCGACTATCCCGACGAAATTCTGCAGAATTCGCGCGTCGCACCCGAGATCCTGGAGCGACTCGAAGATCGGCATGCCGACATGCTGCTGCCCGATCTTGTGAAGCTGGGATGTCCTACCCTGGTCGCGCATGCCGCGCGCGCCTGGATCGACCTCAATCGCGCGCCGAGCGAAATCGATCCGCAGATGGTCGCGGACGCACCACGTACTGCCTTTGCCCAGCCTAGCGCCAAGGTGCGCGGCGGCCTGGGGCTGGTGCCGCGCCGTCTGGCCGACCATGGGGAACTCTGGCGCCGGCCCTTTGCGCAATCGGCGATCGCCGGGCGGATCGCGCAGCTGCATGATCCCTATCACCGCACGCTCGGCCAGGCGCTGGCGAGCCTCAAGGCGCGATTCGGCTGTGCGCTGCTGATCGACCTTCACTCCATGCCGCCGCTGCGGCCCGAAGGCCCGGCCAGACCGCCGCAGATCGTGCTTGGTGACCGGTTCGGGCGATCGGCCGACGGGGCTCTGTGCGATCTGGCGCTGAGGACCATGGCGCGGTCGGGATTCGAGGTCGCGCTCAACCATCCCTATGCCGGCGGCTATGTGCTCGATCGGCACGGACGTCCTGCAAGGGGAATCCATGCGCTGCAGGTCGAGATCGACCGCACCCTCTATCTTGCAGCGGATCTCAAGCAGCCAGGGCTGGGTCTTGCCCGGGTCAGCGCTGCGCTGGCGCATCTCGTCGGCACCCTGGCGCAGGATTTGCTGCGCAGCGATCGCGGTCCCGACCTCGCCATCGCCGCCGAATAACCTGCTGAATTCATGAAAAAACCGCCTCGTGACGGATCACGAGGCGGCCAAGGTTCAGGGAGGAGGTGCACTAGTGCACCTGTCGGAATGCGAAAGGGGGGGAAGCATCCCGACACCCATAATCTAGGACAATCGCTGGCCGACTTCAATGGCTGGAACGGTAAAATTTCTGCCCATGCGAATATTCTTGCTAATGCGAGCGAGTCGCAATAACCTGAGCCAGTCGCTGCGATGAAGCGCGGCGACGGCAAAGCGAAGGAGTGGTCATGGGCTTTTGGTGGCAAGACATGCTGGATCGACCAGCCGAACTGGGATCTGCAACGCTGGTCGAGGCAAGGCTGGTCGTGGCGCTCAGAATTGCGGTGTTCGCGCACAAGTCCGGCACCGACCCCGCGTCGCACGTCGCGGCAAGGCTGGGCAGTACCGCGCTGTCCAACCAGCTGTCGCTGGTTGTCGAGGCGATGGGCCAGGCCTGGCCAGAACCGTTCTGCGTTTCTCGCCCGTGCTGCGCACGGCTCTCGCCCGATGAGACAATGTTTGTCGCGATGGTGCGCAGCGCCGCGCGCGGCAATCGCGCTGCCTTCGACCGGCAGACGCGCGAGATGCTCGGCGAGGATGCACGCAACCTCATCTACAACCTGATGTGGCAGATGGGCAGGATGGTCGCTGCGGACGCGTGAGGTGCCTGGTCAGCCGGTCTCATTGACATAGCTGCGGATGAATTCGGCGATGGCATGGAAACCGTCGCTGAATGCCGCGCCGGTGCGCCACAGGGCTGCGATCGAGCGGCGTGCATTCCATCCGGCAATGTCGAGCGTTGCCACGACTTCCGCCGCCTGAGTTTCGGCGGCCATATAGCGTTCCGGCAGCAGTGCCAGGCCGATGCCCGAGCCCACCATCTGGCGGATGCTGTCGAGGCTGGTGCCTTCGTAGTCGTGGAGGATGTGTGCGCCGACCTGCTCGCAGATGTTGCGCGTCTGCCGGTGGAAATGGTGACGCCGGTCAAGCGTCAGAAAGCCTTCGCCTTTGAGTGCCTCCGCCGGGATATTCTTCTGCCCGGCCAACCGGTGATCGGGCGGCGCGATGACGAACATCCGTTCGCTGAACAGCGGCTCGACCACGATTCCCGTCGCATCGACCGGCATCGGACACAGCATCATGTCGAGCTCGCCGCGCATCACCTGCCGGACCTGATCGTCGGGAATGCCTTCGCGGATGTGCAGGCGCAGGTCGGGCTGTTCGCGGTGCAGCCCGGCCACGATTGCGGGCATCAGATAGGGGCCAAGCGTCGGGGTCACGCCGAAGCGCAAGGTGCCGCCGATGCCCTTGCCTGCGCGCCGCGCGAGGTCGGAAAGGTCGCGTACCTGGACAAGGATGCCGCGCGCGCGTGCCGCTATGTCGCGCCCCAATGGGGTAAGCTGGACGTCCTGGCCGCTGCGGTCGATCAGCGATGCACCCAGCCGCGCCTCCAGCGTGCGCAGCTGCTGGCTGAGCGTCGGCTGCGAAACATGGACCGCAAAGGCCGCCCGTCCGAAATGGCGGTGGTCGTCCAGCGCGACCAGATATTGCAATTGGCGAAGACTAGGCATGTGCGACCCCCTGTTCGATAGAGAATGTCTATCGAATCATCGTCGTCCTTTCAAATGGAAACAATGATACGTTGTGCCATATACCATGCACAACAAGCAGCGGAGCAAACCCCTCCCCGAACCGCTCCAACCCAACTGCTTGAAAGATGCCGCAGCTTGAACGGACACCCCAAAGCTGCGGATAGGGTGGTGCATCGGTCCGCCGAGGTCGCAGCTTAGCCTCCGATGCGCCACCCGCCTATCTCGCCGGTGCAGGCCGGGCCTCGGGGTGCTTGTCCTCCCTCCGCAATCTGTTAGCCTCTACCCAATCGCGCGACCGGTACAGCCGGCGTGCCATCCTTGGGAGGGGACGTCATGCGGCAATTGCAGGGCATGGACGCATCGTTCGTCGCGCTGGAGCAGCGCAACGCGCCGATGCATATCGGATCGATCCTGATCTACGATCCGTCGACAGCACCCGGCGGGTTCGTCCGGTTCAAGGATATCCTGGCCTTTTTTGAATCGCGCATGCACCTGTCGCAGACGATGCGGCAACGGCTGGTCAAGGTCCCGCTCAATCTCGATTATCCCTATTGGATCGAGGACCCGGATTTCGATCTCGAATATCATGTGCGCCATGTCGCGCTGCCCAAGCCGGGCGACTGGCGGCAGCTGTGCATCCAGGCGGCGCGCATCTTCTCGCGCCCGCTCGATCTCACGCGCCCGCCCTGGGAGTTCTGCGTGGTCGAGGGGCTCGACAATATCGAGGGCGTGCCCAAGGGCAGCTTCGCGATGATCACCAAAGTGCACCATGCCGCGATCGACGGCATGTCGGGGATCGATCTGATGGATGCGCTGCACACGCTGCGCCCCGGCGATCCGCCGCCGCCGGCCTCCAGGGCATGGCGACCCGATCGCGTGCCCGATCCGCTGGGGCTGTTCCTCAAGGGTTATGCGCGGGCCTGGCTCAACCCCTGGCGGCAGACCGGGGTGATCGCCAAGGCGGCGCCGGGGCTGTACCGCGCCGCCAAGGGGCTGGTGACCAGCGAGTTCAGCCTCAATCCGGCGATCTCCGCACCGCGCACGCGCTTCAACGTCCCCGTCTCGTCCAATCGCGTGGTCGAGGGACGCACGTTCACGCTGGCTGACGTCAAGGCGCTGCGAGCGCTGTCGCCCGGCTGCAAGATCAATGACGTGTTCCTCGCGATCATCGGCGGCGGCCTGCAGCGCTATCTCAAGGCGCATGACGAACTGCCCGAGGCGAGCCTGACCGCCATGGCGCCAATCTCCGTGCGCGCGGAGAAGGAAAAGAACACCATGGGCAACCAGGTGTCGGCGATGGTCGTGCCGCTGGGCAGCCATATCGCCGATCCGGTCGCTCGGCTTGCCTATGTGCATGAGCAGACGATCCAGTCCAAGGCGATGACCGATGCGCTTGGCGCGCGGCAGATGACCGAGATGAGCAAAGTCTCGCCGGCGCTGTTCATGGCACTGGGGGCGCAGCTCTACACCCGGCTGGGCCTCGCCAATTACGTCAAGCCGCCGTTCAGCACGGTCGTCACCAACGTGCCCGGCCCGCCGGTGCCGATCTATTCAACCGGCGCAAAGATGATCAGCATGCACGGGCTCTTGTGTCTGACTGATGGCCTCGCACTCGGCCATGTCGTTCAGAGCTATGTCGACCAGGCGACGATCGGCTTCACCGCGTGCCGCAAGGCGATGCCCGATCCCGAATTCTACTCCCAATGCCTGCAGGCCTCGTTCGAAGAGCTCATGGCGGCTTTGGCATCGGGTGGGTCCGAAGCGGCCGAGAAGCCTGCGGCGAAGCGCAAGGGGAAGAGCAAGGCAGCCGCGTCAGCGTGATTGCGCTGGCATTTGCGGAGCGCAGCTCCATATTGTGTGACAGATCGGAGACTTCATGACCGCTACCGCTGCTTCTGCCAATCCGAGTGCCGCGAGGCCGCCGCACCTTTTCTGGACCCTCAGCGAGGGGCGTGCCCTGGTCGAACTCGGCGCATTCTATGCCTTGCGCGGCCCGCTTGCGATGCTGCCGCGGGGTGATGGGCACAGCGTGCTGGTGCTTCCGGGCTTTCTCGCGAGCGACCGGTCGACCAAGCCGATGCGCGATCTGCTGAAGAGCCTTGGCTATGACGCGCATGGCTGGGACATGGGCCGCAATATCCGGATCGACAATGCGCGCGAGGCGCAGATGAACGATCTGCTCGATCGCATCCATGCGAGCTCGGGCCGCAAGGTCTCCATCATCGGCTGGAGCCTGGGCGGCGTGTTCGCGCGCGAGATCGCCAAGAACGCGCCGGACAAGGTGCGACAGGTGATCTCGCTCGGCAGTCCGATCTCGAACGATCGCGGCCATACCAACGCGCGCCGCCTGTTCGAGCGGCTGAATGGTCCCGAGCCCGAGCCTCTGCAGGCCGGTCGCTTCCGCAATCTCGACGAAGCGCCGCCGGTGCCGACCACCTCGATCCTCAGCAAGACCGACGGCATCGTCGCCTGGCGCGGATCGGTGCAGAAGCCCGGCCCGCAGACCGACAATATCAAGGTGCTCGCCAGCCATTGCGGCCTCGGCGTCAATCCGATGGTGATGTACGCGATCGCCGACCGTCTGGCGCAGGCCGAGGACGCCTGGCAGCCTTTCGACCGCTCGGGCTGGCGCGGGCTGCTGTTCGGGTCAGTCAAGGCGGACTGAGCTTAGCGCCTCACTCCGATCAGCTGTTCCGCCGCCAGCCGCCCGGTCTGCGCCGCGCCGTTCATATAGCCAGTGTGCGCATCGGAAAGATGCTCGCCTGCAAACAGGATCGGGCCGGAGGGCAGGGGCGGGGTGACCGTGCCGTCTTCTTCCTCCACCCAGAAATGCCGGGCAAAACGGGTGAGTTGGCCCGGCAGGAAGCGCGAATAGGCACCTTGCGCGAACGGGTCCATCGCCCACGCGGTGCGGCGGACGCTTCGCGCGGATAGGCCGGGCACGGCGGGCGCGATCTCGCGTTCGCAAACGCGGACCATGGCTTCCGGCGAGAGGTCGGCCAGGCCTGAGGTCTGGTTGCCGCCGAAGAACCAGGTGAGTACGCCCGCCGGGACTTCATCCTGCCCCGCGCTCGCGCCCCAGAATTCGCTGAACAGCCCCGGATCGCCGCCGGTACGTGCGGCCCAGGCTGCACCGCCCGCCCCGGTGACCGGCTCCCATGGGCGCGTGGCATAGCCGGCGTTGATCTTCTCGTTGCGCCCGCAGCTCAGCTCGCGCGTCAGCGCCAGCCAGGGGGCGGGGAGCGTGTCGCCGAAATCGATGCTGCGCAGCACCTGCGCGGGCACGGTGACGATGACGCGGTCTGCGATGATCACCGCGCCATTGGCAAAGCGCAGCTCCACCGCCGTGCCCTCGCGCCGAACGCTGAGCAGGGCATGGCCGGTCCTTATCCGTTCCATCAGCGGCGCAGCCAGCGCGCGCGGGATGGTCGAGGAGCCGCCCGCGAGGCTGTAGCGCTCGTCGCTGCCCGAAATGAGGGCTACACGGTCGGTATCGATCGCGGGAAGGTTGAAGAACAGCTCGAGCGCCGAGACCTCGTCCGGCTCCGATCCGAATTCGGTGCGGATCGTCGCCTCGATCAGCGCCCGTGCGCGGGGGCTTGCCGCGGCCCCGGCGGCATCGAGATACTGCCGCACCGACATCGTGTCGAACCGCGCGCCATGGGTGTCGAAATCCTCGTCCACCAGCGCGGCGTCTGCAGCGATGCGCGTGGCCAGCGGGCGGAATTCGGCGATTAGATCGGCCTCGGTCACCGCCTTGCCATCGACCACGAACACCTCGTGCGTCACCATCGCGCCGCGATCGATCAGACCGATGTCGAAGCGCTTGGCCAGCGCCAGGATATCGGCATGGTTGGTGTTCACCAGATGCGCGCCGTCCTCGACATAGAGTCCCGGTTCGGGCAGTCCGCTTGAGGTCAGGACGCGTCCGCCGACACGCCCGCGCGCCTCGTAGATGGTCGCATCGAAACCGGCGGCGACCAGCCGATCGAGCGCGACCAATCCGGCGAGCCCCGCTCCGATGATCGCGATGCGGCTGCGCTTGCTGATCCTGGCTTCTGCAGGTTCGACCAGGGAAGGGGCCAGGCCCATTGCGGCAATACCGGCGAGCACCTGCCGTCGGTCCAGCCCCGGCCCGGATTTATGGATGGTATCGGGCGCGGCCTTGGCCAGCAGTCCCCAGACAAAACCCGTTCCGCGCATATGCCGTGCCTCCCCCTGCAGACGCTACGGAAGGTGAGGGTGATCCCAACGCCGCGTAGCGTCAAGATTAATGGCAGATTGGGCAAATCGGGCTGGACATTGGTGCGGCGCACCCCAAATGACGCGCACCAAAAGGGAGCGCGCATGTTTCACAGTCTCTGGGCTCAGCTGGCCCTTGCCATGTCGGCACTCGCCGGCACCGCCGCACTTGCAGACGCGCGGCGCATGCGGCGCACTAATTTCGACCAAGTTGGCTTCATGCCGTGGACCAGCATCTCGATGCTGGCGATCACCGGCGCAATCATTTCGGCCGCCCTTGCGCTGAAGGGTCTCTGATTAGAGACAGGCCTCGAGAAACGCCTGTTCGAAGCCAAACTGGCGCGCCTTTTCCAGCGTATAGGGGCGCAGACCCGTCGAGCGATATTCGCCGATGATCTTGCCGTCGCTGCCTTCGTCCAGATATTCGAACTTGAACAGTTCCTGGGTGACGATGACCTCGCCCTCCATGCCGATCACCTCGGTAACGTTGGTCACGCGGCGGGAACCGTCGCGCAGACGCTTGACCTGGACGATGATGTCGACCGACTCGGCGATCTGGCGGCTGATGGCTTCCTTGGGAATCTTGATGTCGCCCATCAGGATCATGTTCTCCATACGGCCGAGCGCCTCGCGCGGGCTGTTGGCGTGGAGCGTACACATCGATCCGTCGTGACCGGTGTTCATCGCGGCGAGCAGGTCGAAGCACTCCGCGCCACGAATTTCGCCCAGGATTATCCGGTCGGGGCGCATACGCAGCGCGTTCTTGACGAGATCGCCGATGCTGATCGCGCCCTTGCCCTCGAGGTTCGGCGGGCGCGTTTCCAGCGGCAGCCAATGCGGCTGCTGCAAGCGCAGTTCGGCCGCGTCCTCGATGGTCAGCACGCGCTCGCCCGGATCGATCATCTTCGACAGCGCGTTGAGCATGGTGGTTTTACCCGAACCGGTACCGCCTGAGATGACGATGTTGAAACGGCAGGCACCCGCAATCTTGAGCGCGGTCGCCATCTTTTCCGACATCGCGCCCCAATCCTTCAGATTGTCGAGCGTGATCGGCTTTTCGGAGAACTTACGAATGGAGATCGCGGTGCCGCGGAGCGACAAGGGCGGGATGATGACGTTGACGCGGCTGCCGTCCTTGAGGCGGGCGTCAGCGAGCGGCGTCGTCTGGTCGATGCGGCGACCGACCTGGTTGACGATCCGCTGCGCGATCTGCAGCAGATGTTCCTCGTCGCGGAACTGGATCGGCGCGATCTGCAGCTTGCCCTTCTTTTCGATATAGGTCTGCTCGGGGCCGTTCACCATGATGTCGGTGATCTCGGGATCGTTGAGCAGTTCCTCGAGCGGCCCGAAGCCGAGCAACTCGTCGATCAGCACCTTTTCCAGCGCGAACTGCTCACGCCGGTTGAGGGTGAGCTTGAGCTCGGCGAGCACCTCGAGGATGATCGGGCGGAATTCCTCGGCCAGCTCGTCCTTGGTCAGCGTGGCAGCAGCTTCCGGGTCGACGCGTTCGAGCAGGCGCGGCAGCACCTGTTCCTTGATCTTGTGGACCGACGCTTCGAACCCTTCGACCTTGGGGCCGGTGTCCGCGACCGAGTTGGCGCGATCCGAAAGGCGCGTCATCGCGTCGTTCAGTGCGGCGCTCTCCGGCGTCATGTCGATCATGTCGAGACCGGGCAGATCGACGCTATCGAGGTCGGGGAACTGATCGCCACCCATGTCGAGCGACAGGCCCAGCCGCGCTTCGGGCGGCGGGGTGGGGGCACCCCCCTTCATCGGGCGGGCGACGCCAAAGCTCGGCCGTGCGCCGGGCCCCATCTGTCCAATCCCATTCTTTCTGCCAAAAGCGCTCATGGTGACCGATTTTCCCGGATTGTGTCGGTGGCAGCCGGAAGCCGCCTGATATCTCATGGTGAATAGCCCGGAAACTTTGACAATGTCCTAACAGGCGACGCTGTCGGACCCTTGCCTTGGGGCGACTGCCCCGTTGGTGCTTGCATCCGTGCCAATATTGGGCATTAAGCCGGGCAAAAGTTAACAACCCACCAGTAGGCGCGACGACTTGGCCGAAAATACGACGAACGCCGAGAAGAGCGATGCTGCAAGCCGCCATCGCGGCGCGGGAATGCTGTTTGCGCTGCTCGGCTTTGCACTGCTTTCCTGCGGCGATGGGCTGATCAAGTCGACCGCAGGCCAATGGCCGGGCATGGCGGTGGCGGCACTGCGCTTCACGCTGGGTGCGATCGGGCTGGGACTGGTGCTGCTGATCCGGGAGGGGCCGCAAGGTTTCCGTTTTCCGCGACCCAAGGTGCAGCTGGCGCGGGGCTTCTTTCTTGCCGGGGCGACGGTCACCTTTTTCTCCAGCATCTTCCTGATGCCGCTCGCCACTGCGACCTCGATCCAGTTCATGGCGCCGCTGCTCACAGCGGTGATCTCCTCGATCCTCTACAAGGAACGCTTGAGCCCGGGGAGGTGGGTGGCGACGCTGATCGCCTTTGTCGGCGTGATGATCGTGCTCAGGCCCAGCTTTGCCGATCTGGGCCCTGCGGCGCTGCTGCCGCTTGCCGCCGCGTTCGGGATGAGCGGGCTGATGATGAGCAATGCGCGCGCTGCCGGATCGGGCAGTGTGCTGCTGATGCAATTTCTGGTCGCCGCCGTCGCCGCGCCGCTGCTTATCCTCTACGCCGTGCTGGGGCATCTGTCGGGCGTGCCCTCGCTGCAGATCGGCTGGCCGAGCTGGTATGTCGTGATCGTCTGTGCCACCGTGGCCGTATCGGCCAGCTTCAGCCACATGTTCGTGTATCTTGCCACCGCGCGCAGCTCGGCGGCGACCGTGGCGCCGATGGTCTATGTCCAGATCATCGTTGCCATCGCGATCGGCGTGGTCTTCTATCGCGACTATCCCGATCTCGTCGCACTGGCCGGTACCGGGGTGATCATCGCGAGCGGAATCTATCTGCTGCGCGACGGACGCAGATAGGGAAGGGCGATCATGGCGCTGACGGGTTGGATCATCGGGCTGGCGATGCAGATGGCAAGCCTGCCTGCTCCGCCGCCGCTGCCCTGCTGGATCGAGGGCCGCTGGGTGTCAGAAGAGGCGGACGGACGCTGGACCGAGGAGAACTGGACCGGCTGTCGCGCCGAGACGATGCTCGGTACCGGTCGCGGCGGACGTGGCGGCGAGGTCATCACCTATGAATTCATGCGCATCGCGCGCAACGAGAATGGCGACCTGATGTTCTACGGCGCGCCGTTCGGCAACCCGGCAGCAGCGTTTCGCGCGGTCAAGGGTGGCCCGGCGGAGATCGTGTTCGTCAACGCCAACCACGAATATCCGCAACGCATCCGCTACTGGATGCAAGGCGACATGCTGATGGCCGAGGCAAGCATGCGCGATGGCAGCAAACCGCAGGCTTGGCGGTACAAGCGGATCAAGTAGCGACGGGCACGGACTTCGTCATTCCCGCGCCAGCGGGAATCCCGCTCTTTCTTCAACGTCGCGTCAGAAGCGGGACCCCCCGCCTTCGCGGGGGTGACGGTAAAGCTTTGTGTTTGAACGTCTAAAATCAGCCCGAGACGCGCTCGGCCAGGATCGTCAGACCCTTCTCGTTGACCTCGGCAAAGCCGCCCTCGATCGCGATCGTCTCGGGCTGCGCGCCATCGCTCTTGTAGATCGAGACCAGGCCGTCGCGGACCGTCGACATCAGCGGCGCATGGCCTTCGAGCACGCCGAACTCGCCCTCAGCGCCGGGCACGACGACCATGTGGACCGCTTCGGAGCGGACCAGCTTTTCGGGGGTGACGAGTTCAAAATGCAGTGCCATTTCAACTTCCTTTAAGCCCTCTCCCCTTGAGGGGAGAGGGTTGGGAAAGGGGAGGTGCGCAAGGGTGCCGCCCCTCTCAACTTCGGCTAGCGAGCAAGCTCGCAAGCCTCCGTATCTCTCCCCTGAAGGGGAGAGAGCATTTGCAGATTAAGCCGCTTCTGCCAGCGTCTTGGCCTTTTCGATGGCCTCGTCGATGCCGCCGACCATGTAGAAGGCTGCTTCGGGCAGATGGTCATATTCGCCATCGACCACGGCCTTGAAGCTCTTCACGGTGTCTTCCAGCGAGACGAACTTGCCGGGGATGCCGGTGAACACTTCGGCTACGTGGAAGGGCTGCGACAGGAACTTCTGGATCTTGCGCGCGCGGGCGACGGTGAGCTTGTCCTCTTCCGAAAGCTCGTCCATCCCCAGAATGGCGATGATGTCCTGCAGCGACTTGTACTTCTGCAGCGTCGACTGGACCGCACGGGCGGTTTCGTAATGCTCGACGCCGACGACGCGGGGCTCGAGAACGCGGCTGGTCGAATCGAGCGGGTCCACCGCCGGATAGATGCCGAGTTCCGAGATCGCGCGGTTGAGCACGGTCGTCGCGTCAAGGTGCGCGAACGAGGTGGCGGGCGCCGGGTCGGTCAAGTCGTCCGCGGGCACGTAGATCGCCTGCACCGAGGTGATCGAACCCTTGTTGGTCGAAGTGATGCGCTCCTGCAGCGCGCCCATGTCGGTCGACAGGGTCGGCTGATAGCCCACGGCCGAAGGAATACGGCCGAGCAGCGCCGACACTTCCGAACCCGCCTGGGTGAAGCGGAAGATGTTGTCGACGAAGAACAGCACGTCCTGGCCTTCCTGGTCGCGGAAATATTCCGCGATGGTCAGACCCGACAGCGCGACGCGGGCGCGGGCACCCGGGGGCTCGTTCATCTGGCCATAGACCAGCGCCACCTTCGAACCTTCGCTGATCGCGTTGCCATCGGCGTCCTTGGCGATAACGCCGGCGTCGAGGAATTCGTGATAGAGGTCGTTGCCCTCGCGGGTACGCTCACCCACGCCGGCGAACACCGAGGTACCACCATGGCCCTTGGCGATGTTGTTGATCAGTTCCTGGATGAGCACGGTCTTGCCCACGCCGGCACCGCCGAACAGGCCGATCTTGCCGCCCTTGGCATAGGGGGCGAGCAGGTCGATGACCTTGATGCCGGTGACCAGAATTTCCGATTCGGTCGACTGGTCGACGAATTCGGGAGCCTTGGCGTGGATGGGGGCCGAGGCCTTCGCGTTGATCGGACCGCGCTCGTCGATCGGCTCGCCGACCACGTTCATGATGCGGCCGAGCGTTTCGGGACCCACGGGCATGCGGATCTGCGCGCCGGTATCGGTGACGTTCTGGCCGCGAACCAGGCCGTCGGTGCCGTCCATGGCGATGCAGCGCACGGTGTTTTCACCCAGGTGCTGGGCGACTTCGAGCACCAGACGCTGGCCGTTGTTCTCGGTTTCCAGCGCGTTCAGAATGGCGGGGATTTCGCCGTCAAAGGTCACGTCGACGACCGCGCCGATAACCTGGCTGATCTTGCCGATATTGTTGGTGGTTGCCATGAGCTGTTTCCTGCTTTCGGACGGTTAGAGGGCTTCGGCGCCCGAGATGATTTCAACGAGTTCGGTGGTGATCGCGGCCTGGCGGCTGCGGTTATATTCGATGGTGAGCCGGTTGATGAGGTCGCCCGCGTTGCGCGTCGCGTTATCCATCGCGGTCATCGAGGCACCCTGTTCCGACGCGGCATTCTCGAGCAGCGCGCCGAAGATCTGCGTCGTGACGTTGCGCGGCAGCAGCTCGGCGAGGATTTCCTCCTCATCCGGCTCGTATTCCACAGCCGCTTCGCTGGCGACAGCATCACCCGCCGGAATGGCGACGGGGATGATCTGACGGCCGACAGGCTCCTGCAGCAGCGCCGAACGGAACTTGCTGTAGAACAGATGGGCGACGTCGAACTCGCCCTTTTCATACATTGCGATCAGTTCGGCCGAAATCGCCTGCGCTTCGGCAAAGCCTTGGTTCTTCAGGTTGGTGGTGTCGAAATAGCGGACGATCTGCTTGGGATAGTCGCGGATGATCATCCCGCGGCCCTTGCGACCGACGAGATAGAACAGCACGGTCTTGCCCGCTGCTTCCAGCTCGCGCGCCTTCAGCTTGGCGGCCTTGACAATATTAGAGTTGAACGCACCGCACAGACCGCGATCCGACGAGGTCACGATCAGCAGATGCACCTGATCCTTGCCGGTGCCGGCCAGCAGCTTCGGGCTCGAATCGCTGATCGAGATCTTCGATGCCAGCGAGGCCATCACGCGCTCAAGCCGCTCGGAATACGGGCGCGCAGCTTCGGCCGCGGCCTGCGCCTTGCGCAGCTTGGCGGATGCCACCATCTGCTTGGCCTTGGTGATCTTCTGGGTCGACTTGACCGAGGCGATCCGGCCCTTGAGTTCTTTCAGACTGGCCATTCTTGTCCTTCCACTCCCTCTCCCCTTCAGGGGGGAGGGTCGGGGAGGGGGGACCATGCACCGCTGGCGCGGCAGCCCCTCTCCCAACCCTCTCCCCTCAAGGAGAGAGGGCTATGTGATATCAAGCAAACGTCTTCGCGAACGCGTCCAGCGCAGCCTTGAGGCCAGCCTTGGCATCGTCGCCCAGATCCTTGGTTTCGCGGATCGTGGCGAGCAAGTCGGCATGGTCGGTGCGCAGGAAGCTCAGCATCGCGGCTTCATATTCGTTCACCCGGTTGACCGGCAGCGCATCGAGATAGCCGTTGGTGCCGGCGAAGATCGAGGCAGTCTGCTCTTCGAACGGCAGCGGGCTGAACTGCGGCTGCTTGAGCAGCTCGGTCAGGCGCTGGCCGCGGTTGAGCAGCTTCTGGGTCGAAGCGTCGAGGTCCGAACCGAACTGGGCGAACGCGGCCATTTCGCGATACTGCGCGAGCTCGAGCTTGATCGAGCCCGACACCTTCTTCATCGCCTTGGTCTGAGCCGCCGATCCCACGCGCGACACCGACAGGCCGACGTTGATGGCCGGACGGATGCCCTGGTAGAACAGGTTGGTTTCAAGGAAGATCTGGCCGTCGGTGATTGAGATCACGTTGGTCGGAATATAGGCCGACACGTCGCCCGCCTGGGTTTCGATGATCGGCAGCGCGGTCAGCGAACCCGAACCATTGGCCGAGTTCATCTTCGCGGCACGCTCGAGCAGGCGCGAGTGGAGATAGAACACGTCGCCGGGATAGGCTTCACGGCCCGGAGGACGACGCAGCAGCAGCGACATCTGGCGATAGGCGACGGCCTGCTTCGACAGATCGTCATAGACGATCAGCGCGTGCATGCCGTTGTCGCGGAAATATTCGCCCATGGTGCAGCCGGTATACGGTGCCAGGAACTGAAGCGGAGCCGGCTCCGAAGCGGTGGCGGCGACGACGATGGTATATTCCATCGCGCCCGATTCCTCGAGCTGACGCACGATCTGCGCCACGGTCGAACGCTTCTGGCCGATGGCGACATAGATGCAGTACAGCTTCTTGCCTTCATCGTCGCCGGCATTGGCGCCCTTCTGGTTGATAAAGGTGTCGATCGCGACGGCGGTCTTGCCGGTCTGACGGTCACCGATGATCAGCTCGCGCTGGCCGCGGCCGACGGGAACGAGCGCGTCGATCGCCTTGAGGCCGGTCTGCACGGGTTCGTGCACCGAGGTGCGCGGGATGATACCCGGTGCCTTGGTTTCGACGCGCATGCGCTTTTCGGCGACGATCGGGCCCTTGCCGTCGATCGGGTTGCCGAGACCATCGACCACGCGGCCCAGCAGGCCCTTGCCGACGGGCACGTCCACGATGGTGCCGGTGCGCTTGACGACATCGCCTTCCTTGATCTCGGCGTCCGAGCCGAAGATCACGACGCCGACATTGTCGGCTTCGAGGTTGAGCGCCATGCCCTGCACGCCGTTCGAGAACTCGACCATTTCACCGGCCTGAACGTTGTCGAGGCCGTGGATGCGCGCGATGCCGTCGCCGACGCTCAGCACGCTGCCCACTTCGGACACTTGCGCATCCGTGCCAAAATTGGCGATCTGATCCTTGATAACCTTGGAGATTTCTGCGGCACGAATGTCCATGAGAATGTTAGCCTTTCATCGCTTGGCTGAGCGTGTTGAGACGGGTCTTGATGCTGGAATCGATCATCTGGCTGCCCATGCGGACAATCAGGCCGCCCAAGATGGACGGATCGACTTTCGCGGTGATCTTGATGCTGCGACCGGCGCGGTCCTTGAGCTGCTTGCGGATTTCGTCGAGCTGCGCTTCCGAAAGCGGGAAGGCCGATGTGACTTCGGCGGTAACTTCTCCGCGATGGGCGGCAACGAGCTGGTCGAAGGCGGCGAGGATCGACGAAAGCTGGCCCAGGCGACGGTTGGTCGCCAGCACACCGAGCAGGTTGCCGGTCATCTTGTCGAGCTTGAGCGTTTCGGCGAGCGAGGCGACGATCTTCTCGGCCGCGGCGCGGCTGATCGTCTGGCTCTTGGTCAGCGCAGCGAAATCTTCCGACTCGTTCAGCGCGGCGCGGAGCGTTGCGACGCTGGTTTCGACTTCGGCAAGCTGCTTTTCGTCGCGCGCGAGCGAAAAGAGCGCCGAGGCGTAACGCCCTGCCAGACTGGCCTGTATCCCGCCGGAAATGTCCACGCGAATGCTTTCCCTTGCCGTTATGATATTGCGTCAGGCGCTGGGCGGGAGACGCCAGCCTCCCTCACCTGTCGGCGCGGCGGTTAGCACTCATATTGCTGCATTGCAAGACGCCCGGCAAACATCGGGTCCAGCCGGTCTTCCCCCGCAAAAAATGGGGATTTTTTGCTTCAACGTGAAGGCGGCGTTTACCAAATTTTCGCATCGGGCGGGCATGAGGCCAGCATGGCATTTTGTCTTAGGCCAACCATGGAATCGCCTTGCCGATGCGGAAAATTCAAGATTTGCGCTCTGATCTGTCCAAGGGCTTTGCGAGCATGGGCGTGGAAGCCAAGGTTCGCTTCAGCCTGACGGCCATGCTTGCCATGCTCGCGCTGCTGGCCTTTGTGGCGATCGGTGTGGTTGGCGTCACCCAGTATACGACGCGCCATCTGGTAACGGCTCGCATCCAGCCGACGATGCAGATGCAGTCCCTGGGTGATGGCTATCGCGAGACAATGCGCCTTGCGACCAAGGTGCGCTGGGGCCTAATAAGCGGCAAGGAGGCATTGATCGAGCTGGATGCGCGCAAGCGCCGGATTACCGGCGACTGGAAGCGGATAGAAGACGGTGCGTTCGGCCATGAATTCCCGAAGAGGATTGTCCAGCTGCGCCGCGCAAGGGTGCCGGCTGACGGCGCTATCGACGAGTTGCGCAGGCAGATCGTGGCTTTTAACCGTCACGGCAGGCGTGTCGATCCGCCGGTAGCGCTGCATCGACAGATCGATCCTCTGCTGGCCCAAAGCCAGGCCGCCGTTACCGAAATGCGCGGCCTTGCGCGGACCACCCTGGTGTGGCTGAACGTCATCCAGATCGCAGCGCTGATCTTCTGTTCGCTGCTGATGCTGGGTGCCGGGCTGTTCGTGCGCTGGTGCATCGGATATGCCACGCGCGATTTTCTGGTGCCGTTGGTGGCGCTGGCGCAATATGCGCTGCCGGAAAGGCGCAACAGCGTGAAAGCCCATGATCTCGGGCTGCGCCGGCGCGATGAGATCGGCGCCATTGCCCGCGCCATTCACCGTTCGCACGGCAAGGCCGAGCGGGCGCTCAAGGCCGAGCAGGAACGACGGCTGGCCGAACTCAAGCTCCAGCGCGAGCAGCTTCAGTGGCAGGAGGAACGCCATCGCCGCGCGGTGACGATCGATGCGCTGTTCGCGAGCTACGAGGCCAAGCTCTCCGAATTGTCCGAGCAGCTCGCCAAGGCGGCGAGCGGCATGCGCGAAGGTGCGCAGGACATGCAGCGCAACGCTGCGCAGCATCAGACCTTCAGCCAGAATTTCGCCGACCGGGCAACCCGCGCAGCCGAATCGATGAAGGTCATAGACCGCCATGGACGCCGGCTGCAGCAGACGGGTGGGGGCGTGCGTGAACTCGTCGCCGACAGTTCGCGCAACATCTATGACGCGCATCATGCCAGCCGCCTGAGCCGCGAGACGGCAGACCAGCTTCACGAGGTCGCTGGCGAAATTTCTGGTATTCTCGCGATGATCACGCATATCGCCAAGCAGACCAACCTGCTGGCGCTGAACGCGACGATCGAGGCCGCGCGTGCGGGCGAGGCCGGTCGGGGTTTTGCCGTCGTGGCGCAGGAGGTGAAGAATCTTGCCAGCCAGACTCAGGCAGCAGCGGCGCTGGTCGAACAACGCCTCGGCAGCGTTTCGGCGATGACCCAGCAAGTGTCGCATGCGGTCAATTCGGTGGACGGGCATGTCGACATGATCCGACACAATGCGGATCGGATCGACGAGGCCGTGAGCGAGCAGCATGACGCCAGCCGGGATATCCTTGATGCGCTCCGCTCGCTGATGACCAATGGGGACGAGGTGATGGATCAGATCGCCGAGCTGACGGACAAGTCGGCTTATGCCAATCTCTCGGCCGAGGCGCTGAGCCAGACAGCCGAAGCGGTCGCGCGCCAATCGCAGGAGTTGCGCGAACAGATGCGGCAATTGGCTCAGGCAGTGCGAGCGGCGTGATCGCCGCTTTGACCGCATGAAGCGGGACGCGCCGAAAATCCGCTCTCGATAGGACTGCAGACATCCCATTCACACGGAGATGTTCGATGACCTACCGCATAGCTGGCCTGCCGCCAGCCGACTTCCTGCCGCTGTTCGCGCTATCCGATGCCGAGCTTGCTCCGCACCGCGCCGTGCGCGTCACTGCGAGCCAGCATCCCGGCTATCCCTGCCGTGTAACGCTCCGCGATGCGCCGGTGGGCGAGGAACTGATCCTGCTCCACCATGTCAGCCATGATGTCGCGACGCCCTATCGCAGCGCCTTTGCGATCTATGTCAGTCAGGCCGACATTGCGGCAGATTGTCGGGAGGTTCTTCCGCCGGTGATGCAGGGGCGGTCTTTGGGACTGCGCGGGTTCGATGCAGCGGGAATGCTGCGCGATGCCAGGCTCGCGCCCCCCGGTGAGGCCGATGCGGGCATCCGCGATCTGTTCGGCGATCCGGAGATCGCCTATATCCACGCCCACAACGCGGCACATGGCTGCTTTGTGGCGAGGGTGGACCGGGCATGAGCGGGCTGATCGATCTGGACGAGGATGCGGCCTGGGCTGCCGTTCTGCGCCGCGACCGCAGCCATGACGGGCGCTTCGTCACCGGCGTGCTCAGCACCGGCATCTATTGCCGCCCATCATGCGCTGCGCGGCATCCTGCGCGCGCCAATGTCCGTTTCTTCGCCGATGGCGCTGCCGCCAGAGCCGCTGGCTTGCGCGCGTGCAAGCGCTGCCTGCCCGATGATGTCGCGCGCGATGAGACGGCGGTGCTCACCGCGATCCGCGCGATCCGCGCGAGCGAGGAGCCACTGGCCTTGGCGTCGCTGGCGGCCGAATGCGGTTATTCGCCCGCGCATTTCCAGCGCGTGTTTACCCGGCATACCGGCCTGTCGCCCAGCGCCTATGCCCGAGCACTGCGCACCGAGCGCGCCCGCGACGCGCTGAGCGGCAGCGAGCGGGTGGTCGATGCGATCTACGAAGCAGGGTTCAGTGCGCCGTCGCGCTTTTACGATTCGATGAAGGGACGGATGGGGATGGAACCAAGCGTCTGGAAGAATGGCGGGCAGGGGGTGCTGATCCACTGGACCCAGGCGGCTACCTCGCTGGGCCGCATGCTGGTCGCCTGGACCGACAAGGGGGTGTGCCGCCTGTCGTTCGAGGAAGAGGCCGAGGCGCTGGCCAGGCGCTTTCCTGCGGCCGAGCTGAAAGCGGCGGGCGAGGAAGCGGCGCAATTCGTCTCCGCGATCGTCGCCGAGGTGGAAAGCCCGCGCACCGGCGCCGAGATACCGGTCGATGTACGCGGTACCGCGTTCCAGGAAGCGGTGTGGAAGGCGCTGTCCGACATTCCGCCGGGCGAGACACGCAGCTATGCGCAGATTGCGGCCAGCATCGGCAAGCCCGCAGCGGTGCGCGCGGTGGGATCGGCCTGCGGGGCGAACCCGGTCGCGGTGCTGATTCCCTGCCACCGCGCGCTGCGCACCGATGGCACGCTGGGGGGCTATGCCTATGGCCTGGGCATCAAGACCGAACTGCTCAAGCGCGAAGGCGAGTGACCCGCCGCAAGCTCATTCCTTGGGCTTGGCCCCAGGCTTGAGCGTGCAGCTATAGGTCAGCACCTCGTTGGGCTGTGCCGGCAGCGCTTGGCGCAGCGCCTTCTGCATGTCCTCCAGCTCGGCCATGCGATCGGGCTCGGCGGTGCAGCTCTTGTCCGCATAGCGCGCACGGATCTTGCGGGCGTTGTTCATCGCGTCGAGTCCGAGCTGGAAATTCTCGGTGCGGAATTCGCGCGTGTCGGGGCTGAACTGGTTGATCGCGACCAGCTGGTCCTCGTTGCGCACGAACACCCGCGTCCAGCCGTCGACATCCTGCCCGTACTGCGTGCGATTGTTGACGCAGCCGCTCGCGGTCCAGGCGATTTCGACCGGATCGGGGCTGGACGTGGTGATCTTGCTGCGCTCGGGAACGATCCGGCACATATAGGTGCCGTCGCGACTGGCCGCGAGCTCGTCCTTGCCTCCCAGTTCCTTCTTCACCATTGCAAGGGCAATATCTTCGGCCTGGTTGAAGCCGGGCCGCAGCACAAAGATCAGGACTGCCGTCAGCGCGAGCGCGCCCGTGGCCCCGGCGGCGATCTTGCGCCGCTCCATCTCGCCGCGATCGTGCAACACCCAGGTCGCGCCGCTTGCCAGCCCGGCCAGAACCAGGAACAAAGCGGCAAAGGCGATATGGTTCTCGCGCGCGCTGATTACCGCATGTTCGGCATCGCGCAGTGCGCGCTCTTCCAGATCGCGCCGCTCGGCCTTCTCGGTCAGTGCCTTTTCGCGCGCCGCTTCGGCAGCCTCGGCCGACCGCTCGCGCTCTTCCGCAGACAACTCGGCGACCGAACGGCAGGGGGAATCGGCCAGCTGATAATCGACCTTGGCCGAACGCAGGAAGCCGAGCACCTCGCGGTTGGAAACGGCGAAGCCATATTCGGCATCATTGCCGTCGGACAGCGAGCCGAAGCTGTTCACCCCGACCGCGCGGCCGCACATATCGACCAGCGGGCCGCCGCTATTGCCCTTGGCCAGCGCAGCGGTATGCAGGATCGTGTCGAAATCCCGAGTGGTCCTGCCGCCGGAAACCACGCCTGGTGCCTTGACCGGGGCCATGGGCGCGATCGTCTCGCGCGCATCGAGCCCCTGCGCGCGGTCCACCGCTGCCGGATAGCCTATCGCCATGACCGAAGCGCCATCGTCGAGCGGCGTCTGCAGCAAGGCGAGGGCCGGCAGGCGGCCGCGTTCCAGCTGGATCAGCGCGAGGTCGTTGCGCGGCGACAGCGCGATCAGCCGTCCGCCATAGGTGGTGGTGCCTTCGGACGGGATGATGCCGATGCGGATGCTGGCATCCTCGCGCAGCGGGGCGACCAGATGGGCATTGGTGATGATCTTGTCCGGCGCGACGGCAAAGCCGCTGCCATGGCCGACATAGAAGGTCTCGCCATCTTCCTCCGCGACCAGCACGACGCGCACGACAGAGCGGCTGGCGGCCTGGATATCGGCGGGATCGGCGGCGAGCGGCACGGCGACGAGCGCCGCACATGCGGCGATCAGCAGGACGATAAAGCGCATCGGGTTCATGAGGAGAACCTCATAGCGCTGCTGTCAGACAAAGCTATAGGGATCGACGTCCACCGCCACGCGCACGCCCGGAGCCCAGCGCATCGGCTGCAGCCACTCGCGGATGATCCGCTGCATCTCGACATTGCGCCTGGCATGGACGAGCAGCCGGAATCGATGCCGTCCGCGCAGCAGCGAGAGCGGGGCAGGGGCGGGGCCATAGACGGCAAAGCCATCGTGCTCGGGCGCGACGGCCCCGGCCTGGCGCGCCGCCTTGTGGGCTTCGGCATGGTCTTCGGACGAGATGATGATGGCCGCCAGCCTGCCGAACGGCGGCACGTTCGCATCGCGCCGCGCCTGGGTTTCGGCGGCATAGAAGGCCTCGCGGTCGCCCTGGACGAGCGCGTCGATCACCGGCGCCTCGGGATGGCGGGTCTGGATGAAGACCTCGCCAGGCTTTGCGGCGCGGCCCGCGCGGCCGGCCACCTGCGCGATCTGCTGGAAGGTGCGCTCGCCCGCGCGCAGATCGCCGCCTTCCAGGCCGATGTCCGCATCGATCACCCCGACCAGTGTCAGGTCGGGAAAGTGATAGCCCTTGGTGACCAGCTGGGTGCCGATGATGACGTCGATCGCTCTTGCCTCGACCTGTGCGACGAACTCGGCGGCCTTTTCGGGCGACCAGATGGTATCCGATGTCACGATCGCCCGGCGTGCCTCGGGCATCAGGGCGGCGACCTCGTCGGCGATCCGCTCGACGCCAGGGCCGCAGGCTACCAGGCAATCGGTCTCGCCGCATTCGGGGCACGCGCTGGGCGAAGGCTCGGCATGGCCGCAATGATGGCAGGCGAGCCGCCCGGACAGCCGGTGATCGACCATCCAGGCGCTGCAATTGGGGCATTTGAAGCGGTGGCCGCAATGGCGGCACAACGTCAGCGGGGCATAGCCGCGCCGGTTAAGGAACAGCAGCGACTGTTCGCCCCGCGCCAACCGTTCCTGCATCGCCTCGAGCAGCGGCGGGGCGATCCACTGGTTGCGGGGCGGCGGGTTCTGCGTCAGGTCGATCAAGCCGATGCGCGGCAGCTGCGCGCCGCCATAGCGGTGGGTAAGGGTAAGCGGCTCATAGCGTCCCGCCTCGGCCATCACCCTGCTTTCGAGCGCTGGCGTCGCGCTCGAAAGCACGACGGGGCAGCCCTCGAACCGTCCACGCATCACCGCGACATCGCGCGCATTGTAGCGCACCCCGTCTTCCTGCTTGAAGCTGGTCTCGTGCGCCTCGTCGACGATGATGACGCCGAGATTCGCATAAGGCAGGAACAGCGCGGAACGTGCGCCGACGACGATCTTCGCCTCGCCCGAGATGATCGCATTCCAAGCGCGCCGCCGCTCAGTCTGCTTGAGCCCCGAATGCCATGGCACCGGCGCGGCCCCGAAGCGCGCCTCGATGCGGGTGAGGAAAGGCTGAGTCAGCGCAATTTCGGGGAGCAGCAACAGTGTCTGCTTGTTCTGTCGAAGCGCTTCGGCGACAGCTTCGAAATAGACCTCGGTCTTGCCTGATCCGGTAACGCCGTCGAGCAGGAAGGGCATCGGTTCGGCGTTGCGGACTGCCTCGGCCAGCCGGTCGGCAGCTGCCTGCTGTTCATCGTTGAGGGCAGGCACGATATGGTCAGGATCCGGGCGCGGCCAGGGGCGGTCGTTCGGTACCTCCACCGCCTCGAACGCGCCCGAGGTCACCAGCGAGCGGATCACCCCTTCGGACACCTCCGCCAGCGCGGCCAGCTCGCGTACCGTCGCCTGCTCTCCGGCCAGCCTGTCATAGACCTGCTGACGCTGCGGCGTCATGCGGGCAGGGGGCTCGCCGGTCAGCCGATATTCGGTGATCGACCGGCCGGGCCCGAGCAGCGATCCGCTAGGCAGCGCCATTCGCGCGACCGCGGCAGGGCTGGCAAGATAATAATCTGCGGTCCATTCGATCAGGCGGCGCAGGGCATGCGACAATGGCGGCATGTCATAGCGCGCGAGCACCGGGCGCAAGCGGCTCGCCTCGATCTCCTCGGCGCCGAAAGCGCCAGCATCCCAGACGATACCATCGATCCGGCGCGGCCCCAGCGGCACCTGCACCACGCTGCCGACGGGGAGGTCCATGCCCGCAGGCACGCTGTAATCGAACGGGCCGACCGCCGAGTTGAACAGGAGAACGCGGACGCGAGTCATCATGCCATCCCAGATAGGGATTCGGGCGGCTAACGCATAGCTTTGGTTACTTCACCCAGCCCAGGCCGATCGTCTCGTAGATCTCGCGGTCCTCGTCCCAGCCTTCCTGTACCTTGACGTGCAGGAACAGATGGACGGGAACGCCGAGCACCTTTGACAGCTCTGCGCGCGCGCGTTCGCCGATTTCCTTGATCCGCGCACCGCCCTTGCCCAGCACGATCGCGCGCTGGGTGTCCCGCGCGACGAGGATCTGCTGGTGGATCTCGATCGAGCCGTCCTTGCGGGTGATATACTTTTCGGGGACCACCGCGCTGGCATAAGGCAGTTCGGCGTGGAGCTGGTTGAACAGCTGCTCGCGTGTGATCTCGGTGGCGAGCAGGCGCTCGCTGGCGTCGGAAACCTGGTCTTCCGGGAAATGCCACTGGCCTTCGGGCATCGCAGCGGCAAGCCAGGCCTTGAGTTCCTCGACCCCATCGCCGGTCAGCGCGCTGATGAAGAACACTTCATCAAACCCGCCCGCCGCGTGCAGATGCTGCGCCTGGACCAGCAGCTTGTCCTTGGCGGCGATATCGACCTTGTTGAGCACCAGGATCTTGCGCTCGGGCCGCATCGCGACCTGCTCGACCAGTCGCTCGAGCCGGTCGGAGCGCTTGGCCTTGGCATCGACGACCAGTGCGATCACGTCTGCGCCGTCCGATCCTTCCCAGGCGGCATTGACCATCGCGCGATCGAAGCGGCGATCGGGATCGAAAATTCCGGGCGTATCGACCAGCATGATCTGCGCCGGGCCTGCCAGCGCGATGCCCAGCAGCCGGGTGCGCGTGGTCTGCGCCTTGGGGCTGGTGATCGCGACCTTCTGCCCGACCAGCTGATTCACCAGGGTCGATTTGCCCGCATTGGGTGCACCGAGCACCGCGACAAGGCCGCAGCGGGTGGGATTGGTATCTTCGCTCATCGTCCATGCTCCGCGAGAAACTGTTTTGCGGCCAGCGTTTCGGCCTCCTGCTTGCTGGTGCCGGTCGCCTCGGCGATGCCCAGCCCCTTGATCTCGACCTGCACGGTAAAGCGCAAATCATGGTCAGGCCCCGACTTGCGCAACAGCGTATAGACCGGGGTCTTGCGATTGCGCGCGGCGGCCCATTCCTGCAGCTCGGACTTGGGATGGCGCGGCGCTTCGCTGATCGCGCCGATCCGGTCGGCCCAGTGCCGCTCGACAAACGCGCGCGCGACCGAAAGACCCCCATCGATATAGAGCGCGCCGATCAGCGCCTCGACCACATCGCCCAGGATGTTCGTGCTGCCCGCGCCGCCATCGTCGCGCGCCTGCTTGCCCAGCCGGATCAGCGGGCCGAGCTTGCACGCACGCGCGATCTCGGCGCAGCTCTCGCGCGACACCAGCCGGTTGAGAAAGGCCGACATCTGCCCCTCGGCCGCCTTGGGAAAGCGCGTGTAGAGCAGTTCCGCGATCACCATGCCCAGGACGCGATCGCCCAGAAACTCGAGCCGCTGATAATCGGGAGTCACCCCCGTACTGCCATGGGTCAGCGCCTGGACGAACAGGGCAGGTTGGCGCGGCTTGTAATCGAGGATGGGCAGCAGCGCCGCAAGGTCTGGCTCAGCGCTCAAAAGCCTTCCCCGATGCGGTCCCAGCGCGCGGCGGAGAACCAGGTCCAGGGCAGGAACCAGCTCGCCGAGCCATCGGTCGAGAACACCGTGACCAGCGCGCGGCCGACCAGATATTTCTGCGGTACGATGCCGATGCCCTGGCCTTCGACGGCGGGAAAACGGCTGTCGAGGCTGTTGTCGCGATTGTCGCCCATCAGGAACATGTGACCTTGCGGAACGATGATCGCTTCGGTCGTGTCGCGCGGCGCGTCGATCAGGTCGAGCACATTGTAGGTCTTGCCGTTGGGAAGCGTTTCCTGAAAGCGCGGATAGCTGCACACGGCGCTGCCATCGGGCCGCGGAAGCTCGAAGCTGCGGTCATAGCAGCGCGTATTGGGCGAGACGGGGATGACGAAATCGGAAATACGCTTCTTCGCAATCGGTTTGCCGTTGAGCCACACGACGCCATCGCGCATCTGGATGGTATCGCCAGGCAACCCGATGACGCGCTTGATATAGTCCGCGCTGGCACCCGGCGGCGCCTTGAACACCACCACGTCGCCGCGCTCGGGCTGGCTGGCAAAGATGCGTCCGGGGATCAGCGGCAGGTTGAACGGCAGGCTGTAGCGCGAATAGCCATAGGACCATTTCGACACGAGCAGATAGTCGCCGACCACCAGCCGGGGCTGCATCGATTCCGAAGGGATATTGAACGGCGAGACGATGAAGCTGCGCAGAATGAAGAAGAAGATCGCAAGCTTGACCAGAAATTGCAGAAAGTCCGCCGTTTCCGACTTGGGCTTGGGCGATGTGGCGGCGGTTTCGGTCATTTTTCCCCTTTGATGACCCGGCAATCCGGCGTCAAGTCCCATCGCGAGCGGGCAAAGCCTCTCGCCAAGCCGGGATCGGCCCGCTAAACCCCGCCCCAGCGCCCCCAGCCTGAAAGGTACACGATGTCCGTCCAAGCCGATGCCATTTGGCAATCGATTGCAGAAATCCCGCGCCCGACCCTCGCCACGCTGTTTGCCGATGATACGGCGCGAGTATCGAACCTGTCGCACCGCATCCCGCTCGCGGGCACCGACATCCTGTTCGATTTTTCCAAGACGCATCTCGATGCCGCGCTGATCAAGAAGTTCGAGGAACTGTCCGCAGCGATGCATCTGGCGGGCATGCGCGATCAGCTGCTCGCGGGCGCCAAGATCAACACCAGCGAGGATCGCGCCGCCGAGCACCCGGCCGAGCGTGGCATGGGCGCCGAGGATTCGGTCAAGAACGCGCAGCGGCTGCACCAGCGCATGGCGGCGCTGGTCGAAGCGATCGACCAGGGCGTGTTCGGCGAGATCAAGCATGTGCTGCACATCGGCATCGGCGGTTCGGCGCTTGGGCCCAAGCTGATCATCGATGCCCTGTGCCGCGACAGCGACCGCTATGATGTGGCGGTCGTTGCCAATGTCGATGGCGAGGCGCTGTCCGAGGCGGTGGACAGGTTCGATCCCGCAAAGACGCTGGTCGCGATCGCGTCCAAGACCTTCACCACCACCGAGACGCTGATGAATGCGGAAAGTGCGATCGACTGGCTGCGCGGCGGCGGGGTGGAAGATCCCTATGGCCAGCTCGTCGCACTGACCGCCGCGCCCGAAAAGGCGATGGAATTCGGCATCGACGAGACGCGCATCCTGCCGTTTTCCGAGACCGTGGGCGGGCGTTATTCGGTCTGGTCGAGCATCGGCTTTCCCGTTGCGATGGCGCTGGGAAATAACGGCTTTGCCGAGTTCCGCGCCGGGGCGCTGGCGATGGACCGGCATTTCGCGACTGCGCCGCTCGCCGCCAACATGCCCGTGCTCGCCGCCTTTGCGGACCTGTATTATGCGCAGGTCCGTCATTGCCAGACGCGTGCGGTCTTCGCCTATGACGAGCGGCTGCGGTTGCTCCCCGATTATCTCCAGCAGCTGGAAATGGAGAGCAACGGCAAGGGCGTGCGCCGCGACGGATCGCCGCTCGGCCGCGCCAGCGCGCCGATCACCTGGGGTGGCGTCGGCACCGATGCGCAGCATGCGGTGTTCCAGCTGCTGCATCAGGGCACGCATCTGGTGCCGGTCGAGTTCATCGCCTCGCGCCTCAGCGCGCACGAATTCGACGAGGCGCACCACCGCGCGCTGCTGACCAACTGCTTCGCGCAGGGCGCGGCGCTGATGCAGGGCAAGGCCAGCGACGATCCGCAGCGCAGCTATCCCGGCGACCGGCCTTCGATGACGATCCTGCTCGACAATGTCGATCCGCAAAGCCTGGGTGCGCTGATCGCGTTCTACGAACACCGCACCTTCGCCAATGCCATGCTGCTGGGGATCAATCCTTTTGACCAGTTCGGTGTTGAACTGGGCAAGGAAATCGCCAAATCCATGGGCAACCGCCAGTCCGGCGATTTCGACCCCTCCACCGCTGCGCTGATCGAGGCGGCGGGTCTCTGAGGGGGCGACTGACCGAGTTCCCAGGAGTTTTTCGATGAGTGATTATGATTACGACCTGTTCGTCATCGGAGCAGGATCGGGCGGGGTGCGCGCATCGCGTATCGCCTCGTCCTATGGCGCGAAGGTCGCGGTCGCCGAGGAATATCGCGTCGGCGGCACCTGCGTCATCCGCGGTTGCGTGCCCAAGAAGCTGCTGGTCTATGGATCGCACTTCGCCGAGGACCTTGAAGATGCGCAGAATTACGGCTGGGAGATTGAGGGCACCAAGTTCAGCTGGCAGGTGCTGCGCGACCGCGTGCTGGCCGATGTCGACCGGCTCAATGGAGCGTACAAGTCGACACTGACCAACCACAATGTCACGATCATCGAGGAGCGCGCGGAAATCATCGCGCCGCATGTCGTGAAGCTGGCGAGCGGGCAGGAGATCAGCGCGAAATATATCCTGATCGCGGTCGGTGCGCGGCCCTATGTGCCCGAATTCCCGGGCTCCGAACATTGTCTCACCTCGAACGAGATGTTCCATCTCGAGGAACTGCCGCGCCGTGCGGTGATCGCGGGCGGTGGCTATATCGCCAACGAGTTTGCCGGCATCCTCAACGGGCTCGGCACCCGCGTCACCGTGGTCAATCGCGGCGACACGATCCTGCGCGGCTATGACGAGTCCCTGCGCGATCGCCTGCTGCAGATTTCGATGACCAAGGGTATCGAGTTCAAGTTCAAGGCCCCGTTCGAGAAGATCGAGAAGCGCGAGGACGGCACGCTGGACGTGTTCCTGAAGGGGCATGACCCGATCAACACCGATATCGTGATGGTCGCCACGGGCCGCGTGCCCAAGGTCGAGGGGCTGGGGCTCGAGCATGTCGGCATCGAGACCGACGATCAGGGCGCGATCCCGGTCGACGAATACAGCAAGACCGCGTGCGACAGCATCTATGCGGTGGGTGATGTCACCAACCGGGTGCAGCTGACCCCGGTGGCGATCCGCGAGGGCCAGGCGTTCGCCGACACCGTGTTCGGCGGAAAGCCGAAGACCGTGGATTACAATTGCATCCCGACCGCCGTGTTCTCGCAGCCCCCGATCGCCTCGGTCGGGCTGACCGAAGGCGAGGCGCGCAACCGCTATGGCAATATCCGGGTGTACTCCGCCGATTTCCGTCCGATGCGCAACGTGTTCGCGCACCGCGCCGAACGTGGCCTCTACAAGATGATCACCGAGGAACCTTCGGGCAAGATCCTGGGGCTGCACATGATCGGCCCGGATTCGCCGGAAATCCTACAGGCCGCCGCGATTGCGGTCAAGGCGGGGCTGACCAAGCAGGCGTTCGATGATACCGTCGCGCTGCACCCCAGCATGGCCGAAGAGCTGGTGCTGATGAAATAAGCGATTACCCGATCTGGTACGGCACCATGCCGCGCCGGTCGGGATCGATCACCAGCGGGCGATCGGTCGGCGGAAAGGCGCGCTGGTCGCAATTGTCGCGCGGGCAGGTGCGGCAGCTGATGCCGATCGGGGTCACGGCTCCGGCGGCCGCGGTATCGAGTCCGTCGGCATATATGAAATGCCGCGCATGCTCGACCTCGCAGCCCAGCGCGACCGCGTAGCGGCGCGGCTTGCGGCCATAGCTGCCCGACGGCTTGACCAGCCCCTTGGCCATCGACACGTAGCGCAGCCCGTCAGGCGTTTCGGCCATCTGCACCAGGATACGGTCGGGGATGGCGGCGGCCTCGTGCACCACCCAGAGCGGACACGCGCCACCGAAGCGGGCGAACTGCAGCCGGGTGGCACTGTGCCGCTTGGTAATGTTGCCCGCCATGTCCACCCGGCAGAAGAAGACCGGAAGCCCGCGCGCGCCGGGGCGCTGCAGCGTCGATAGACGGTGGCAGGCCTGTTCGAAACTGACCCCGAAGCGGTGCGTCAGCTGATCGATATCATGGCGGCACGCCATCGCCGCCTCGCGAAAGCGCGCATAGGGCATGACGAGCGCTCCGGCGGCATAATTGGCGAGGCCCACCGAGACCAGCTTCTGCGCCTGTTCGCTCTTGAGCTTGGCATTGGCGGCGAGGATCGCGATGGCAAAACGCATCTCGTGCGCCATAAGCCGGTGCGCGAGCATGAAATAGCGCGATTCCGGCGCGATCCCTTCCGCCAGATAGAGCGTGCGGCTGGCGGAATCATATTGGCTGAGCGGCGCATTGGGATCGGCGGAGCGCAATGGCTTCACCGTGATGCCATGGTCGCGGTGCAGCCGCGCGATCAGGCCATCGGGGGTGAGGTCCTCGCTCAGTTCCTCGGCAATCTGCTCGGCATTGCGGTCGAGCTGGTCGATATAATTGCCCGATTCATGAAACCAGTCGCGCACCTCTTCCCAAGGCAGGCGCGCATTGTGCTGCCCGGTCGCCGCCAGGCTGTCATCGAGCATCGCCGAGCGCTCCTGCGCCTGGCGATAGCCCTGATAGAGGTTGGTGATGAGGTGCGCGATCTCGGGATGGCTGTCGCGCAGCCGCGCAAAGCGCACCGGATCGATCTCCAGCCCGCCCAGCACCGGATCGTCGAGCAGGCTCTGCCAGTTGAGCGACGGCGCACCCTCGGGCGCGTCCTCCAGCTCGAACGCGAAGTGCCGCGACAATTGGGTGAGCACCTGCGGCGTGATCGGCCGCTCGTCATTTTCGATCTGGCTGAGGTAACTGGTCGATATGCCCAGCGCCTCGGCCATCGCGGCCTGGTTGAGGCCGGAATGGCGGCGGACGGCGCGGACGCGGGCTCCGGCATAAAGGCGTTTGCGGCGAGACATCGTGCCGATCGACTAGTTTGCAAACTGGCGGTTTGCAAGTTCGCTATTTAACATTTGCGTGTCGGGTCAAAGGCTGGAAAGGAAGGGTCCCGATTTCAGCTGAAGAGGATGCGATGCAGGCCATATTGGAAGAACTGGCGGCGAGGCGCGACAAGGCGCATCTGGGTGGCGGCACCAAGCGCATCGAGGCACAGCACGCCAAGGGCAAGCTCACCGCCCGCGAGCGGATCGACGTGCTGCTCGATCCGGGCAGCTTCGAAGAATATGACATGTATGTCGAGCATAACTGCGTCGATTTCGGCATGCAGGATCAGGTCATCCCCGGCGACGGCGTGGTCACCGGATCGGGCACGGTCAATGGCCGCCTGGTCTTCGTGTTCAGCCAGGATTTCACCGTGTTTGGCGGCTCATTGTCCGAACGGCACGCGCAGAAGATCTGCAAGATCATGGACATGGCGATGAAGGTCGGCGCGCCGGTGATCGGCCTCAACGATTCCGGCGGTGCGCGCATCCAGGAAGGCGTGGCGTCCTTGGGCGGCTATGCCGAGGTGTTCCAGCGCAATGTGCTGGCATCGGGCGTGGTGCCGCAGCTTTCGGTGATCATGGGGCCGTGCGCGGGCGGTGCGGTCTACAGTCCTGCCATGACCGACTTCATCTTCATGGTGAAGGATTCGAGTTACATGTTCGTCACCGGCCCCGATGTGGTGAAGACGGTGACCAACGAGGTGGTGACGCAGGAGGAACTGGGCGGGGCGGTGACGCATACGGCCAAGTCGGGCGTCGCCGATGTCGCGTTCGATAATGACATCGAGGCGCTGCTCGCCGCGCGCGACCTGATCGACTATCTGCCGCTGTCAAACCGCGAGGCGCTGCCCGAGCGCCCGACCGCCGACCCCTGGGACCGGATCGAGAACAGCCTCGACACGCTGATCCCGGCCAATCCCAACATGCCCTATGACATGCACGAGCTGATCAAAAAGACGCTCGACGAGGGCGAATTCTTCGAGCTTCAGCCCACGCATGCGGGCAATATCATCACCGGCTTCGGGCGCATCGAGGGCCGCACCGTAGGCGTGGTCGCCAACCAGCCGATGGTGCTGGCGGGCTGTCTCGACATCAACTCGTCCAAAAAGGCCGCGCGTTTTGTTCGGTTTTGCGATTGCTTCGACATCCCGATCATCACCTTTGTCGACGTGCCCGGCTTCCTGCCCGGTGTGGCGCAGGAGCATTCGGGCATCATCAAGCATGGCGCGAAGCTCCTCTTCGCCTATGCCGAGGCGACCGTGCCGAAGATCACCGTCATCACCCGCAAGGCCTATGGCGGCGCCTATGACGTGATGGCCTCAAAGCACCTGCGCGGCGACCTCAACTACGCCTGGCCCACCGCCGAAATCGCGGTGATGGGCGCAAAGGGCGCGGTCGAGATCATCTTCCGGGGCAAGACCGCGGACGAGATTGCCGAGCGCACCAAGGAATATGAAGCGCGCTTCGCCAATCCGTTCGTGGCGGCGAGCAAGGGCTTTATCGACGAGGTGATCATGCCGCATTCGACCCGGCGGAGGATCGCGTTGGGGCTGAGGAAGCTGCGGAACAAGAGCCTCGAGAACCCGTGGAAGAAGCATGACAATATTCCGCTTTAGGAGCAGCGCGTGAACAACAACTCCTCACGCAAAGATGCGACTCAGGTCGCAATTTTAGCCCTTGGGGTCACCGTGGGCGCTATCGTCTACATGGTCATCAGGTATTCATGATCGAATTTTTCGATGCGGTGTATGACCCGCGCCCCAAGGCTTCGGGTTGAATTTGTTTCAGGGTCCAGCTCGCCCCACGCGCCGACGTTACGGGGAGCCGATTGGATGCTGAAACAAGTTCAGCTTGACGGGATTTGAGAGAGGAATACGCCAGTGAAGCTGGGAAGACTGAACCACATCGGGGTTGCTACGCCCTCCATAGCGGACTCGATCGTGTTCTACCGCGATGTCATGGGCGCGACCAAGATTCATGAACCTTTCGACCTGCCCGAACAGGGGGTGAAGGTTTGCTTTGTCGATACGCCGGGAGCGGATGGCGCGCTGAATGGCACGCAGATCGAGCTGATCGAGCCGCTGCCGGGCAATGCCTCGATTGCGTCGTTCCTTGAGAAGAACCCGAGCGGTGGGCAGCATCATGTCTGCTATGAGGTGCCCGATATTCACGCGGCCAAGGCGGAGTTCGAGGGCTTAGGCAAGCGCGTGCTGGGCGAGCCGCGCATCGGCGCGCATGGGACGCTGATCTTCTTCGTGCACCCGAAGGACATGGGCGGGGTGCTGACCGAGATCATGGAGACGCCCAAGGGCGAGGGGCATTGAGCATCAAACCTTCTCCCTTGAAGGGAGAAGGATACGGAGCCTTGTCGGCGAAGCCGGCTAGGCGCAGTTGGATGAGGGTGATGGGCGCGGATATTGGCGCATTTTCACCCTCACCCAGCTTCGACTAGGTGCTTTGAGCACCAAGTCTTCGCAGCCCTCTCCCATCGAGGGAGAGGGGTGGGGATGTCTCTCCCGGCAAGGGGGAGGGGGATAACAGGAGAGAGTTGCGACCATGACCTACGAAACCATAAAGCTCGATATTGCCGACCAGATTGCCACGATCACGCTCAACGTGCCCGAGCGGCTCAATGCCTGTTCGCTCCCCATGGCGGGTGAGATCAACGATGCGCTCGACCGGCTCGGCGATGCGCGCGCGCTGGTCATCACCGGCGCGGGCAAGGGTTTCTGTTCGGGCGCGGATCTCACCGGCGGCCGCGACAGCTCGATCTCGGGCGGGCAGGGCAGCTACAAGGCGCTGACCCAGCATTACAATCCGATGCTGCTCAAGTTGCACCGGCTGCACATCCCGACGATCAGCGCGGTCAACGGACCTGCTGCGGGCGTCGGCTGCTCGATCGGTCTCGCACCCGATTTCGTCGTGGCGAGCGACAAGGCCTATTTCCTGCAGGCGTTCGTCAATATCGGCCTGGTGCCCGATGGCGGCGCGAGCTGGATGCTGACCCGGCTGATCGGCAAGGCGCGCGCGACCGAGATGATGATGCTGGGCGAGAAGATCCCCGCCGCCAAGGCGCATGACTGGGGCATGGTCTACAAGGTGGTCGAGCATGACAGCCTGATGGACGAGGCGATGGCGCTGGCGAAGCGGCTCGCGGCGATGCCCACCGTGGCCCTCGGCATCATGCGCAAGAACCTGGTCGAGGCGCTCGAATGCGATTTCCACACCGCGCTGGCGCGCGAGGCCGAGGGCCAGCGGATTGCAGGCGACACCAACGATGCGCGCGAAGGCGCCATCGCCTTCCTGCAGAAGCGCAAGCCGAACTTCACCGGCAGCTGATCCAAACCACACGGGACCGATAGAATGACCGATACACCCAATATCACCGACTGGCAGGCTCTGGCCGACAAGGAGGTCAAGGGGCGCGATCTTGCCTGGCAGACGCCGGAGGGGATCGCGGTCAAGCCGCTCTACACGGCGGATGACGTATCGGTCGATCCTGGCCTTCCCGGCTTTGCGCCGTTCACCCGCGGGGTGCGCGCCAGCATGTATGCGGGCCGCCCCTGGACGATCCGGCAATATGCCGGCTTCTCCACCGCCGAGGAATCGAACGCCTTCTATCGCCGCAACCTCGCTGCCGGTCAGAAGGGGCTTTCGGTCGCCTTCGACCTCGCCACGCATCGCGGCTATGACAGCGATCATCCGCGGGTCACCGGCGATGTCGGCAAGGCGGGCGTGGCGATCGATACCGTCGAGGACATGAAGATCCTGTTCGACGGGATTCCGCTCGATCAGATGTCGGTCAGCATGACGATGAACGGCGCGGTGATCCCGATCCTCGCCTTCTTCATCGTCGCGGGCGAGGAGCAGGGGGTCGAGCGCAAGCTGCTCGACGGGACCATCCAGAACGACATCCTCAAGGAGTTCATGGTCCGCAACACGTACATCTACCCGCCCGAGCCCTCGATGCGGATCATCTCGGATATTTTCGGCTACACCTCGCGCGAGATGCCCAAGTTCAACAGCATCTCAATCTCCGGCTACCACATGCAGGAGGCCGGCGCGACGCAGGTGCAGGAGCTCGCCTTCACCATCGCCGACGGCATGGAATATGTGAAATACGGCGTCGCCTCGGGCCTCGACATCGACAAGTTCGCCGGGCGCCTCTCGTTCTTCTTCGCCATCGGCATGAACTTCTTCATGGAAATCGCCAAGCTGCGTGCCGCGCGTGTGCTGTGGCATCGGGTGATGACCAAGCTGGGCGCGAAGGACGAGCGCTCGAAGATGCTGCGCACGCACTGCCAGACCAGCGGCGTGTCGCTAACTGAGCAGGACCCGTATAACAACGTTATCCGCACCACGATCGAGGCGATGGCCGCGATGCTGGGCGGCACGCAATCGCTGCACACCAATGCGCTCGACGAGGCGATTGCGCTACCGACCGATTTTTCCGCGCGCATCGCCCGCAACACGCAGATCGTCATCCAGGAAGAAACCGGGATGACCAAGGTCGTCGATCCGCTGGGTGGCAGCTATTATATCGAGAGCCTGACGCAGGAACTGGTCGACAAGGCGTGGGAGATTATCGAGCGCGTCGAGAGCGAAGGCGGCATGGCCAAGGCGGTCGCGGCGGGCTGGCCCAAGGCGATGATCGAGGAAGCCGCTGCCGGTCGCCAGGCGCGGGTCGATCGCGGCGATGACGTGATCGTCGGGGTGAACAAATACCGGCTCGCGAACGAAGACCTGCTCGAGACGCTCGAGGTCGATAACGCGAAGGTGCGCGAAGGCCAGATCGCGCGGATCAACGCGGTCAAGGCGGCGCGCGACGAGGCTGCATGTCAGGCCGCGCTCGATGCCCTGCGCAAAGGTGCCAGAGCCAAGGGCAATCTGCTCGAACTCGCGGTCGAGGCCGCACGCGCCCGCGCGACGCTGGGCGAGATCAGCGCGGCGATGGAGGACGTGTTCGGCCGCTATGCAACGCGCCCGACCCCGGTCAAGGGCGTGTACGCCGCGCCATACGAGGACGACAGCCGTTGGGCGCAGGTGGTCGATGGCGTCAAGGCGGTCGAGCGCCGCCTGGGGCGCAAGCCGAAGATGCTCGTCGCCAAGATGGGCCAGGATGGGCATGATCGCGGCGCGAACGTGATCGCCTCGGCTTTTGGCGATATGGGCTTTGATGTCGTGTCGGGTCCGCTGTTCCAGACGCCGGAAGAAACGGTGGTGCTGGCGCTCGAGACCGGCGTCGATGTCGTCGGTGCATCCTCGCTTGCCGCCGGACACAAGACGCTGATCCCCGAACTCATTCGCGGCCTCAAGGAAGCCGGGCGCAACGACATCAAGGTGATCGCGGGCGGGGTGATTCCGCCGCAGGATTACGAGTATCTGCGCGATGCTGGGGTGCAGGGCATTTATGGCCCGGGATCGAATGTCGTCGAGTGTGCGGCGGACGTGCTGCGCCTGCTCGGCCACAATATGCCGCCGCTGCAGGAAGCTGCGGAATGAGCGACGATTCGCCAACGGAAGGCGTCAAGCCGGGCGAGGGGGATCCTGAGCTGCTGCTCTACGATTTCCTCAAATATCTCGCGACGCTGGCGCTGCTGATCCTCGGCGCTGTCCTGTCATTGTCCGGTTCCGACAGCAGCTTCTCCAAGCGCAACCTTGCGATCGTGATCTTCGTCGTCGCGGCCGCAGCCTTGATCGCCATCGTTGCCGCCGATCGGGTTGTCGTGCTGCGGATGAAGGGCAAGCCGGTCGATCGCACAGTAAGCTGGTCGCGTGGCGCCTGTATGTGGTTGCTGACGCTTGGGACGGGGGCATTCCTGTCCAATTGGGTCAATGTGTTCGAATGAAATGGAAGAATTGATGATGATAGCCCGAACCGACTGGACCCGCGAGGAAATCACCGCGCTGTTCGATCTGCCGTTCAACGACCTGATGTTCGAGGCGCAGAGCGTGCATCGGGCGAATTTCCCGCGCAACGAGGTGCAGCTTTCCACCCTCCTGTCGATCAAGACCGGCGGTTGCCCGGAAGATTGCGGCTATTGCAGCCAGTCCAAGGATGCGGATAGCGGCGTCAAGGCGACCAAGCTGATGGACGTGCAGGCGGTGCTGCAGGCGGCGGCGCAAGCCAAGGACCATGGCTCGGGCCGGTTCTGCATGGGCGCGGCCTGGCGCAACCCCAAGGACAAGGACATCCCCAAGCTTGCCGCGATGATCAAGGGTGTGCGCGAAATGGGCATGGAAACCTGCATGACGCTTGGGATGCTCACGCCGTCGCAGGCACGCGCGCTCGCCGATGCGGGGCTCGATTACTACAATCACAATATCGATACCGCCCCCGAAAACTACGCCAATGTCATCACCACCCGGACCTTCGAGGACCGGATGGAAACGCTGGAAAACGTGCGCTCGGCGGGCATCAACGTGTGCTGCGGCGGCATTGTCGGCATGGGCGAGACCCGGGTGGACCGCATCGGCTTCATCCACGCGCTGGCCACCATGCCGCATCCGGAAAGCGTGCCGATCAACGCGCTGGTCCCGGTCAAGGGCACGGTGCTGGGCGACATGCTCGCCGATACGCCGCTGGCGAAGATCGATGAGATCGAGTTCGTCCGCACCGTCGCCGTCGCGCGCATCACCATGCCGCATTCGATGGTGCGCCTGAGCGCGGGCCGCGAGAGCATGTCGGAAAGCTGCCAGGCCCTGTGCTTCATGGCTGGCGCGAACAGCATCTTCACCGGCGACAAGCTGCTCACCGCACCCAATGCCGGCGACGACAAGGATGGTGCGCTGCTCGCCAAGCTGGGCATGAAGGCGATGGCCGCTCAGCCGCACGGGCACCTGGAGGCGGCGGAGTAAGTATGGGTTACGCCGCTGCCACCTCGCGCTTCACCGCCTCGCCATATTTGGCCTGCGCCTGATGCAGATCGTAGGCCGCCTGCATGTTAAGCCACAGCCGGGCCGGGGTGCCGAGGCTAGCCTCCAACCGCAATGCGGTTTCGGGGCTGATGCCGCGTCTTCCGGCGACAATATCCTGTATCCGCTGCGGCGGTACGCGCAGTTTCAGCGCAAAGGCGTTGGCAGAAAGGCCGCGCGCTTCCAGCTCTTCCTTGAGCACCGCGCCGGGATGAACCTGGGTAAAGGCAAAGTCGGTCATCTCACGTCCTCAATGATAATCCACAATCTCAACATCTTCGGCATGGCCATCGCGAAATCGGAAGACCAGTCGCCAAGGGCCGTTGATGGTCATCGCCCATTGGCCTTGCCTGTCACCCGAAAGGCTGTGCAACCCCACCGATTTCAACGGCGGAATGTCTTCCAGCGCGGTTGCCGCATGCAGCAACTGCAAACGCGCCATGGCTTTGGCTACATCCAACCCGCCGAATTTGGATTTGCCCGTTTGGGCAAAGCGTTCCGTGGCGCGATTGGCAAAGCTGACGATCACCTTGCCTTCATCTCATGCAACCCATGACACGTCAATCATGTCATACTCAAACGGGGCCTTGATATGCCAATCACCAAAATCCTGATCGCAAACCGGGGCGAGATCGCCTGCCGCGTTATCCGCACGGCCCGCAAGATGGGCATCAAGACGGTCGCCGTCTATTCGGATGCCGATGCGCGCAGCCCTCATGTCGAGATGGCGGATGAGGCGGTGCATATCGGGCCGTCGCCCGCCGCGCAGTCCTATCTGCTGGCGGACAAGATTATCGAGGCATGCAAGGCGACCGGCGCGGATGCGGTACATCCGGGCTATGGTTTCCTCTCCGAACGCACCAGCTTTGCCGAGGCGCTGAAAGCGGCAGGCATCACCTTTATCGGCCCGCCCCCTGGCGCGATCGCTGCCATGGGCGACAAGATCGAATCCAAGAAGCTGGCGCTTCAGGCGGGCGTCAATGTCGTCCCCGGCTTTGTCGGCGAGATCGAGGATACCGAGCATGCGGTGCGCATCGCCAGCGAGATCGGCTATCCGGTGATGATGAAGGCCTCGGCGGGCGGTGGCGGCAAGGGCATGCGCCTGGCCTATAGCGAACAGGACGTGCGCGAAGGCTTCGAGGCGACCAAGCGCGAGGGCCTGAACAGTTTTGGCGACGACCGCGTGTTCATCGAAAAGTTCATCGAACAGCCGCGCCATATCGAGATCCAGGTGCTCGGCGACCAGCATGGCAATATTGTCTATCTGGGCGAGCGCGAATGCTCGATCCAGCGCCGCCACCAGAAGGTGGTGGAAGAAGCGCCATCGCCGTTCGTTAGCCCTGAAATGCGCAAGAAGATGGGCGAACAGGCCGTCGCGCTGGCACGCGCAGTGGGCTATTACAGCGCGGGCACGGTCGAACTGATCGTCTCGGGCGCGGACACCACCGGCGACAGCTTCTACTTTCTCGAGATGAACACCCGGCTGCAGGTCGAGCATCCCGTGACCGAGCTCGTCACCGGGCTCGATCTGGTCGAACAGATGATCCGCGTCGCGCAGGGCGAGCCGCTGGCCTTCACGCAGGACGACATCAAGCTGACCGGCTGGGCGGTCGAGAACCGCGTCTATGCCGAAGACCCGTATCGTGGCTTCCTGCCCTCGATCGGCCGTTTGGTCCGTTACAACCCACCCAAGCAGAAAAAGGGCGTGCGCGTCGACGATGGCGTGGAAGAGGGCGGCGAGGTCTCGATCCATTACGACCCGATGATCGCCAAGCTGATCACCTATGGCGAAACCCGGCTCGACGCCATCGACCGGCAGATCACCGCGATCGACCGGTTCGAGATCGAGGGGCCGGGGCATAATCTCGATTTCGTCTCGGCGCTGATGCAGCATGAGCGCTTCCGCTCGGGCAATATCACCACCGGCTTCATCGCCGAGGAATATCCCGATGGCTTCCACGGTGCGCCGGCCTCGCCTGAATTGCTGCGGCGTCTGGCGGCGATGGCGGCTTTCATCGCCACCGCAGAGGCCGATCGTGCACTGCGCGTCTCCGATCAGCTCGGCAACCGCCTGACCCCGCCGTCCGAATGGCGCGTGCGCAAGGGCGATATCGCGATGGAGGTCTCGGTCAGCGAGGATGCCATCGTCGTCGATGGTGAAGTCGTCGACCTGTCGATGGGCTACACCCCGGGCGACCGGCTCGCGGTGGCCGATTTCGGCGACGAGGAAGAAAGCGACGAGCTCGCGGTCAAGGTCCAGCGCACCCGCACCGGCTTTGCGCTGACCGCCCGCGGTGCGACGCACAGTTTCGAGGTGCTGCCCGCACATGTTGCCGCGCACGCCCGGCACATGATCGAGAAGGTTCCGCCCGATCTGTCGCGCTTCCTGCTCTGCCCGATGCCCGGCCTGCTGGTGAAGCTGCACGTGGCCGAAGGCGACAAGGTGCAACCCGGCCAACCGCTCGCGATCGTGGAAGCGATGAAGATGGAGAACATCCTGCGCGCCGAAAAGGCCGCGACGGTCAAGACGATCAGCGCGACGGAAGGCGACAGCCTGGCGGTCGACGCGGTGATCCTGGAGCTGGAATAAGCGGTCCATAGAGGAAGTGATCGCTGTCCAGTCAGGGAACGGGCTGGACAGTTGATTGCGCTCGAAATCCTCTCCATAGACTGACGCCCTAGGGACTGGATGGGGAGAGCGCTGGATGGCCGCAACGGCTGCAGCAGACGGGCAGGATTTCGACGCTAGCCGCGACCGGCTGGTGATCGTCGCATCCTCGCTCGGCACGGTATTCGAATGGTATGATTTCTTCGTCTACGGGATCCTGGCGACGCTGATCGGCCAGCTGTTCTTCCCGTCGGACAATCCTACCGCCGCCACGCTCGCCTCGCTGGCGATCTTCGGCGCGGGCTTCGGTGTGCGTCCGCTGGGCGCGGTGCTGTTCGGCTATCTGGGCGACAAGGTGGGGCGCAAGTACACGTTCCTCGTCACCATTTCGCTGATGGGCGGCGCGACCGCCTCGATCGGTCTGCTGCCGACCTTTGCCACCGCAGGAGTCTGGGCCGCGGCACTGCTGCTGGTGCTGCGCTGCCTGCAGGGGCTGGCACTGGGCGGCGAATATGGGGGCGCTGCCATCTATGTCGCCGAGCACGCTCCGCCGGGCAAGCGCGGGCAATATACCAGCTGGATCCAGGCATCGGTCGCGGGCGGCTTCCTGCTCGCGGTGATCTGCGTGCTGGCGACGCGCAAGCTGATGACCCCTGAGGATTTCAACGCCTGGGGTTGGCGCGTGCCGTTCCTGATCTCGATCCTGCTGCTTGCGATCTCGCTCTATATCCGCATGAAGCTATCCGAAAGCCCGGTCTTCCAGGCGATGAAGGCCGCAGGCTCCACGTCGAAGAACCCGTTCATGGACAGCCTGCGCTATCCCGGCAATATCAAGCGGGTGATGGTCGCGCTGTTCGGCGTCGCCGCGGGTCTGACGGTGATCTACTACACCTCGCAGTTCGGCACGCTCTATTTTCTTACCGGCACCGCACGCGTCGCAGAGGAAGATGCGTTGCTATACATGGCCGCAGGCGCCACGCTGGCCGCACCGCTCTATGTATTCTTCGGTTGGCTGTCCGACCGGGTGGGGCGCAAGCGGTTGCTGCTGATCGGCTATGGTCTGACGGTGGTACTGTTGTTCCCGCTGTTCCACCTGATGGCGCAAGCGGCTAATCCCGCGCTCGAAGCCGCGACCAAGACCTCGCCGGTCACGCTCGCCATGCCCGAATGCGCGTTCAATGCGTTGCAGCGCACGCAGACCACCGAGTGCGGCAAGGCGCTCAATTTCCTCAGCAAGCGCGGCATAAGCTATACCAAGGTCGATGGCGATGCCGTGGCGCTGAGCGTCGGCGGCACGGTCGTGCGCGGCTATGACGAAAAGGCCTATGTCGCCGCGCTCGAAAAGGCGGGCTATCCCGACAAGTCCGATCCGGCCTCGCGCCAGCCCTTGCTGATCATCCTGTCGGTCGCGTTGATGGTGGCGCTGTCGGCGATGACCTATGGTCAGGTCGCCGCGATCATGGTCGAACTGTTCCCGGCCAAGATCCGCTATACCTCGATGTCGATCCCCTATCATATCGGCACCGGCTATTTTGGCGGATTCCTGCCCTATATCTCGCAATATATCGTCGCGCGCACGGGCGATGCCTATTCGGGGCTGTGGTACACGATCGCGGTCGTCGTGATGGCCTTTACCGTGTCGCTGATCTGGCTGCCGGAAACTTCGGGGCAGGACGATATTGGCTGAGGCCGTTCCATTGCAGGCGAACATGCGGTTGGTGCTCGATGGCGGGGCGCTGGTCGCCAACTGGTGCGCGCTCAATCGATTGAGCGGAAGCGCCTCTGCGGGCGCAGCGGTCAAGGCCGATGGCTATGGCCTGGGCGCGGCCGAGGTCGTGCGGCGGCTGTCGGCCGCGGGATGTGGCGACTTTTTCGTCGCGCATTGGGGCGAGGCACAGGCATTGGCCGGAAAAGTCGATCCGGCGCGGCTTGCGGTGCTGCACGGCATCGCTCCTGGCGAGGAGGAAGCGGCCCGCGCCGGGCTGGCGATCCCGGTGCTCAACAGCGCCGAGCAGATCGCCCGTTGGCGCGACGCAGGCGGCGGGCGCTGTCATGTGATGATCGATACCGGCATGAGCCGGCTGGGGCTGGACTGGCGCGACGATGTCACGGGCCTGTGCGCCGGGCTCGATGTCGATCTGTGCATGAGCCATCTGGCATCGGCGGATGAGGACAGCGCGCAGAACGCTCAGCAGCTGGAACGCTTTGAGCAGGTGCGGCATGGCGTGAAGGCGCTGCGCTACAGCTTCGCCAACAGCGCAGGGATTGCGCTGGGGAATGCCTATCATTTCGACAGCACCCGGCCGGGTCTGGCGCTCTATGGCGGCGTGCCCTGCGATGCGCTGGGTGAGCATATCCGGCCGGTCATGCGGCTGGAGACGCGAATCCTGCAGGTGCGCGATGTCCGCGCGGGCGACAGCATCGGCTATGGCGCAACCTTTGTCGCGCAGCATGACATGCGCACCGCGACCCTGGCGCTGGGCTATGCCGATGGCTTCAAGCGGGCTTTGTCGTCGATCGGCGCGTTCCGGCATGGCGATGCACGCCTGCCGATCCTGGGGCGTGTGTCGATGGACCTGACGTGCATCGACCTCAGCGCCGCACCCTATCTGGGCGAGGGGGACTGGATTGCCGCTGATGTGGTGCTTCCCGAAGTACAGCAGGCGACCGGCATCAGCCAGTATGAATGGCTCACCCAGATCGGCCGACGGTTCGACCGGATCTGGGTGGATTGAGCGCCTGGGCCCGGCTGTTGCCGGACGACGGCGTGGCCTTACCGCTCGACCGTCAGCGCAATGCCCATGCCGCCGCCGATGCAAAGGGTTGCCAGGCCCTTCTTGGCGTCGCGGCGGCCCATTTCGTAGAGCAAAGTGGTGAGCACGCGCGCGCCGCTGGCGCCGATCGGGTGACCGATGGCGATCGCGCCGCCATTGACGTTCACCTTTTCGGGGTCCCAGCCCATTTCCTGCGTGACGGAGAGCGCCTGCGCAGCGAACGCCTCGTTCGATTCGATGAGATCAAGGTCCTCGACCTTCCAGCCCGCCTTGGCGAGCGCGCGGCGGCTCGCCGAGACCGGGCCGATGCCCATGATCGACGGGTCGACTCCCATCGACGCCCAGCTGGCAATCCGCGCCAGCGGGGTGAGCCCGCGCTTGGCGGCGTCCTCTTCGCGCATCAGCACCAGCGCGGCCGCGCCGTCGTTGAGGCCGGAGGCATTGGCGGCAGTGACGGTGCCGTCCTTCTTGAACGCGGGCTTGAGGCCAGCGACGCTGTCATAGGTCGCGCCGGCGCGGATATATTCGTCCTGGTCGACGATCGTATCGCCCTTGCGGCCCTTGATCGTGACCGGCGCGATCTCGTCGGCAAAGCGGCCCTCGGCGCGCGCGGCCTCGGCGAGGTTCTGCGAGCGAACCGCAAAGCGGTCCTGCGCCTCGCGGCTGATCTGGTATTTCTCGGCCAGGTTCTCGGCAGTGATGCCCATATGATACTGGTTGAACACATCGGTGAGGCCATCATAGACCATGGTATCGACCAGCTTCATGTCGCCCATCTTCTGGCCCGAGCGCAGCATCTGCGCGTGCGGCGACATCGACATGTTTTCCTGTCCGCCCGCAATCACCACATCCGCGTCGCCATTGGCGATCGACTGGAACCCGAGCGCGACCGCGCGCAGGCCCGATCCGCAGACCTGGTTGACGCCATAGGCGGGGACTTCCTTGGGCACGCCCGCGTTGAGCGAGGCTTGGCGCGCTGGGTTCTGGCCCTGGGCGGCGGTGAGCACCTGGCCGAGGATCACTTCCGAAACTTCCTCGGGCGAGAGCCCCGATTGCGCCAGCGCGGCCTCGATCGCGATGCGGCCCAGTTCGTGTGCGGGGGTCGCGGCATAGGCCCCCAGAAAGCTGCCCAAAGGGGTGCGCTTGGCGGCGGTGATGACGATGTTCGACATGATGGGCGTTCTCCAATGGCTGGGGAGGTTCGATCGTGTTCGTTATGTAGAAGCTTCGTGTGACAATATCCACCGCCTGACCATTGGCGACAGCGTGGTCGGCGCGCTGCCGCCGATGACCATGCCGACATGGCCCGAAGCCAGCACCTCGCGCCCCGGCACATCCGGCGAGCAGGCCAGCGGAACGATGGCATCGCTCGCCGAAGCGAATTCCATTACGGGACCGCGCACCTTGTCGGGTGCGATGGTTACGTCTTCGATCACCCATTTGCCCCTGCCGCTTCGGTCATCGCGATAGAGCTGCTCGAACAACTGCGCGCCCAGCGCGAAGGGCAGGGGCTCGCCGCCATTGGCCCAGTCCTCGACCGCGACGAAGCGGCGCGCGGCGGAACTGTCCTCGGGCATGGCTCCGAATTTCAGATATTTCTCGATCAGCTTGGCAGGCGAAAGCGTCCAGAAGCCATGCTGCATCACCTCCATCGGCACCAGCCCCATCGCTTCGCACGCCGGGCGATGGTGTTGCCACATCGCGGTCAGCTCTGCCCGGCGCCTCGCAGGATAGCCGCTGAAATGCCAGGGCGTTGCGATCATCGTCAGGCTGCGCACCTCGATATGGCAGGCTGCAGCCATGGCGATCATTCCGCCCAGGCAATAGCCCACCAGATGCACCGGGCGGCCGATCTTCTGCAGCATCGGCAGCAGCAGCCGGGTGGCGAGATGATCGAGATCATGGTCCCGGTGTTCGGGGGTCGTGGTGCCCCAGTCGACCAGGGCCGAGGACAGGCCATGCCCGCCCAGCCAGCCCATCAGCGAGCAATCGGCATCCATGTCGAGCACATGCGGCGCGTTGATCGGAGAGGGGACGAACACGATCTGCGGGGGCTCGGCATCGCCCTGCGCCGTTTCGCCTGCTGCACTGCGCAACATGGCCTTGCCGTGTTGCAGCAAGACTGTCCCGGGTTGGCGCAAAAAGCTGCGATCTGCGCGGCCATAGCGGTCAAGCGCCTGCAAAAGCTGGATCAGTCGCGGCGGATCGTCCGCGAGCTGCTGGCGTGCCAGTGCCAGGAAAAGTGGCAAAGGGCGGGGTGCATGTTGCAGTGCACTATGCTGCGGTGCTACAGTCTCATGGGATTGAACGGGAGATGCACGCATGGCCAAATCTGGCACCTCGGATTCGGATGATGTCATCATCATCAAAAAATACGCCAACCGTCGCCTCTACAACACCCGGTCGTCGAGCTATATCACGCTGGACTACCTTGCCAAGCTGACCCGCGAAGGCAAGGATTTCCAGGTTGTTGATGCCAAGACCGGCGACGACATCACCCATAACATCCTCACGCAAATCATCATGGAAGAAGAATCGAGCGGCCAGCAGATGCTGCCCGTCGGCTTTCTGCGCGAACTGATCTCGATGTACGGCAATTCGATGCAGTCGATGATCCCGCAATATCTCGAAGCCTCGATGGAAGCCTTCCGCAAGAACCAGGAAAAGTTCCAGAGCGCGATGGAAGGCAGCATCAAGAACAGCCCGTTCGCCCAGCTCGCTCGGCAGAATCTGGCAATGTTCGAAGCGGCATCCAGCGCCTTCACCCCGCGCAAGGACAAGCCGGCCAGCCCGGCCCAGCCGGTCGCCGCGTCGTCCGATGACGAAATCGCCGCGCTCAAGGCCCAGCTTTCGGCCATGCAGCGCAAGATCGACGATCTTGTCGACAAGAAATAACCGATAGGCCGCCTGGAACGGAAACAGGCAATTGCCTGTTGGCTCGGCAGAGCCTAGGCACGCGGGCCTATCTTGATTGCAGGACTGAAATTCACGTGAGCCAGAAGAACGCACTGCCCGTCACCCGGCAGGAAGATTTTGCCGCCTGGTATCAGGCCGTCATCCAGGAAGCCGATCTCGCCGAGGAATCAGGCGTGCGCGGCTGCATGATCATGCGCCCCTGGGGCTATGGCATCTGGGAACGCATCCAGATGCTTCTCGACCGCAAGATCAAGGAAAGCGGCCACGAGAACTGCTATTTCCCGCTGTTCATTCCCTTGAGCTATTTCGCCAAGGAGGCGGAGCATGTCGAAGGCTTTGCCAAGGAGATGGCGGTCGTTACGCACCATCGGCTGAAGATGGAGGACGGCGCGCTGGTCGTCGATCCTGAAGCCAAGCTCGAAGAACCGCTGGTCGTGCGCCCCACATCGGAAACGGTGATCGGGACCGCTTTTTCACGCTGGCTGCAGAGCTGGCGCGACCTGCCGATCATGGTCAACCAATGGGCCAATGTCGTGCGCTGGGAAATGCGCACCCGCATGTTCCTGCGCACCTCCGAATTCCTCTGGCAGGAAGGCCATACCGCGCACGAGAACGAGGCGGATGCGATGGCCGAGACGCTGACCATCCTGCAGATGTACCGCGATTTCGCGCAAGGGCCGCTCGCCATGCCGGTGATCGCAGGCGAAAAGCCGGAGAACGAGCGCTTCCCCGGTGCGGTCGCGACCTATTCGATCGAGGCAATGATGCAGGACGGCAAGGCGCTGCAGGCCGGCACCTCGCATTATCTCGGCCAGAATTTCGCGCACGCGCAGAACATCCGCTTCCAGGATCGCGAAGGCCAGTTCCAGTTCGCGCACACCACCAGCTGGGGCGTTTCGACGCGGCTGGTCGGCGGCGTGATCATGACGCATGGCGACGACGATGGCCTGAAGGTGCCGCCGCAGATCGCTCCGCACCAGATCGTGATCGTGCCGATGCTGCGCGAGACGCCCGAGGACGAAGCGCTGCTCGCCTATTGCACCAGGATCCGCAACGCGCTGATCGACGCCTCGGCGTTCGGCGAGCCCTTGCGTGTGCTGATCGACAAGAAGCCCGGCAAGGCCGGTCCCAAGCGCTGGGGCTGGGTCAAGAAGGGCGCGCCGATCATTCTCGAGATCGGCGGGCGCGATGCCGCGGGCGAACAGGTGACGATGCTGCGCCGCGACTCGCTTTATGGCGAGGACGGCAAGCTCGCCAACCAGGCGATGCACTGGGAATCGTTCGTCGGCCAGGCCCCGGCATTGCTCGACCAGATCCAGACGCTGATGTTCTGCTCGGCCAAGGCGCGGCTCGATGCCGAGATCCGCAACGATGTCACTGATCTCGAAGGGCTCAAGGCGCATTTCGAGGGCAGCAAATATCCCGGCTGGGTCGCGGTGGACTGGTGCCGCCCGACCGGCGAGGCGCTGGACAAGGTGGTCGAACAATTGAAGGCGCTGAAGCTCACCATCCGCAACACGCCCGAGGGTTCGTCCCCGGCGGGCGCGACCTGCTTCTTCACCGGCGGTCCCGCAGTCGAGCGCGTGCTGCTCGCCCGGGCCTATTGAGCCTGGGGTGGCGGGCGCTCGCTCATGCAAGGGGAAACCGGATCGCGCGGCAGCGGGCATGCCCAGCCGCGACGATATCCTCAAATTCCTGAGCGAGAGCCAGGACGAGGCGGGCAAGCGCGAGATCGCCAAGCATTTTCGGCTCAAGGGCGCGGAGAAGATTGCGCTCAAGGCGCTGCTCAAGGACATGGCCGATGAAGGCCTGATCGACAGCAGCAAGGGCCGCGCGTTCCACAAGATGGGCGGCCTGCCCAAGGTCACCGTGCTCAAGGTGATCGAGGTGGAGGGCCGCGAGCTGATCGCGGTCCCGGACAACTGGCAGGCCGAGGGCGTGCCGATGCCGCGCGTGCGCCTGTCCGAGCGCGGGCGGTCCGGCGCGCTGGCAGTGGGCGACCGGGTGCTGGCGCGCACCGAAGAGGCCGGCAGCGGCTATCGCGCCTTCGTGATGAAGAAGCTGCAGCGCGCGAGCGAGCAGCTGCTCGGCGTCGTGGAGAGGGGCGAAGGGCGCAAGCTGTGGCTCAAGCCCGTCGACAAGCGCATCCGCCGCATGGTGCCGATCTCCGATGCGGGCAATGCCGAGCCGGGCCAGCTCGTGCTCGCCGAGCAGCATGGCCAGCGCGATCGGGTCAGCGCCAAGGTCACCGAGGTGCTGGGCGAACCATTCGCGCCGCGCTCGTTCAGCCTGATCGCGATTCACAAATACGGCATTCCGCACGATTTTCCGTCAGACGCCATCGAAGAGGCCGAGCGCGCGGCGAAGCTGCCGCTGTCCGCCGACCATCGCGAGGACCTGCGCCATCTGCCGATCGTTGCGATCGATCCGGTCGATGCGCGCGACCACGATGATGCCATCTGGGCGACGCCCGATGACGATCCGGCCAACGAAGGCGGCTATCGTGCGATCGTCGCGATCGCGGATGTGAGCTATTATGTCCGCCCCGGCGGCGCGATCGACCGCGCAGCGCGCAAGCGCGGCAACAGCGTCTATTTCCCCGACCGGGTGGTGCCGATGCTGCCTGAGCTCCTTTCGGCGGATATGTGCTCGCTGAAGGCGGGGCAGGACCGCGCGGCGATGGTCTGCCACCTCGTCATCGACAAGGCGGGTAAGCTCAAGAGCTGGCGCTTCACCCGCGCGCTGGTGAGGCTCGCGGCCAATATTGCCTATGAGGATGCGCAGGCGGCGATCGATGGGGCACTCCAAAAGCCCCTCCCCTTCAGGGGAGGGGTTGGGGTGGGGCCTGCGCAACCGCAAGGCTCTGCAGACGCCCCCGCCCCCTACCCCTCCCCTGAAGGGGAGGGGCTTGATCAGCTGACCGAAAGCGTCCTGAAGCCGCTCTGGGCGTGCTGGAAACTGCTGTTCAAGGCGCGCGAGGCGCGCGAGCCGCTCGATCTCGATCTGCCCGAGCGGCGGATCGTGCTCGACGAGGCGGGGCGCATTGTCAGCGTAGCGGTCCGCGAGCGGCTCGACGCGCACCGGCTGGTCGAGGATTTCATGATCGCCGCCAATGTCGCTGCGGCCAAGGCGCTGGAGGCGAAAAAGGCGCCGGTGGTGTACCGCGTCCACGAGCCGCCCTCGCGCGAGAAGCTCGTGGCTTTGAAGGATTATCTTGCGACCTTCGACATCAGCTTCGCGCTGGGCCAGGTGGTTCGACCCGCCACGTTCAACGGCATCCTGGCCAAGGTCACCGACGATACCGTCAAGCCATTGGTGATGGAGCAGGTGCTGCGCAGCCAGACCCAGGCCTATTACGGGCCACGCAACATGGGCCATTTTGGCTTGTCGCTGGCTTCGTACGGGCATTTCACCAGCCCGATCCGTCGCTATGCCGATCTGCTGCTGCACCGCGCGCTGGTCGACGCGCACGGGCTTGAACAACCGCCCGCGCCGAAGCTCGATCTTCCGCCCACCACGGGCCTTGCCGAGCATGATGCCGCTTCGCTCGACCGTATCTGCGAACTGATCAGCGGGTTTGAGCGCCGCGCGATGGAGGCCGAGCGCGAAACGGTCGATCGCTATGTCGCCGCGTTTCTCGCCACCAAGGTCGGCGAGATTCACAAGGTCCGCATCACCGGCGTTCAGAGCTTCGGCTTTTTCGCGACGATCGAGGAATTCGGCGGCGATGGGCTGGTGCCGGTCTCGACTTTGGGGGCGGAGCGCTTCTGGTATGATGAAGCCTCGCAAACGCTGACCGGCGAAAGCAGCGGCGAGCGTTATTCCGTTGGTCAGCGGCTTGAGCTACGTCTCGCCGAGGCCGATCCGGTGACGGGGGCGATCAAGTTCGAGCTGCCCGAAGGCGGCAACTTCATGCGCGAACCCTATCGCGGAAAGCCGGATGGCAAGCCAAAACGACCACCGATCAAGCGGCGCGGACGCCCTGCCAATATTCGCCACCAGTCGCGTTAAGACATCCGGTCGATTTCCTCGTCCGACAATCCGCCGGGGACGATGGTGACGGGGCAGGGCAGCGCGCCCGCATCGGCTCCGGCGAAATGGGTGATCAGCGGGCCCGGCGCGCCGGTGGCGGCAGCCCCCAGCACCAGCATGGCAAGGTCCGGGCAACTGGCCATGTAATTGCGGATTTCCTTGGTGGCATCGCCCATCCGCACCGTGATCATCGGGCGTTGTCCCATGTCCTCGAACAAGGTACCGGCGGCGTCGGTGACCAGGGCCTCGGCGCGGCTGCGCGCCTCGTCCTCGATCGTCGCCTGCACACCGCCCCAGGCGACGAAATCCTGCTTGGGGACCAAAGCCAGGATATGCACCTGGCCTCCGGTATGCTGTGCGCGGCGCGAGGCGAAGCGGAGCGCTGTCAACGCCTCGCTCGTCTCATCCATGATAACCAGATATACCCGCATTTTTTGCTGCCCCATTTGCTGCGCGGCAGACTGCGCCAAAATGATAGGTGTGGCAAGGGTCTGCCCCCTTGACCCTACGGCTTGAAGCGTCGAGAACGGCGCCGGTCACTGAATCGGGGGAAAGACACCCAATGCCTATCAATCTGAAAATGCCCGCCCTCTCGCCGACGATGGAGGAAGGCACCCTCGCCAAATGGCTGGTCAAGGAAGGCGACACCGTTGCCTCCGGCGACCTGCTGGCAGAGATCGAGACCGACAAGGCAACCATGGAATTCGAAGCGGTGGACGAGGGCGTTATCGCCAAGATCCTGATCCCCGCCGGTACCGACAATGTAAAGGTGGGCGAGGTCATCGCGATCATCGCGGGTGAGGGCGAGGAGGTGGGCGATGCGCCCGCCGCTGCCGCGCCTGCGCCGACCCCGGTTGCCGCGCCCGAAGCGAAGGCAGAGCCTGCACCGGCACCAGCTCCTGCGCCGAGCCCGGCCCCCGCTGCTGCATCGGGCGACGATCGCATCAAGGCGAGCCCGCTTGCCAAGCGCATTGCCGCTGCCAAGGGCATCGATCTTGCGACCATCAAGGGCACGGGTCCGGGTGGACGGATCGTCAAGGCGGATGTCGAGGGCGCCAAGCCGGGACAGGCCGCCGCGCCTGCGCCGCAGGCCGCTTCCGCGCCTGCCGCCAGTGCGCCGACGCCAGCACCCGCTGCCGCGGCTGCCCCGTTCACCACCGATATTCCGCACGAAGCATCCAAGCTCTCGAACATGCGCAAGACGATCGCGCGCCGGTTGACCGAGGCCAAGCAGACGATCCCGCACATCTATCTCACCGTCGATGTCCAGCTCGACAGGCTGCTCAAGCTCCGCGCCGAACTCAACAAGGCGCTCGAGGCGCAGGGCGTGAAGCTCTCGGTCAACGATCTGTTGATCAAGGCGCTTGCCAAGAGCCTGATCCAGGTGCCCAAGTGCAACGTCACCTTCGCGGGCGACCAGCTGATCAGCTACCAACGCGCGGACATTTCGGTTGCGGTCAGCACGCCTGCCGGTCTGATCACGCCGATCATCGTGGGTGCCGAAACCAAGGCGGTGGGCGCAATCTCGACCGAGATGAAGGAACTCGCAAACCGCGCCAAGGACGGCAAGCTGCAGCCACACGAATATCAGGGCGGTACCGCCAGCCTGTCGAACATGGGCATGTTCGGCATCAAGCATTTCGAGGCGGTCATCAACCCGCCCCAGGGCATGATCATGGCCATCGGTGCGGGCGAGAAGCGCCCTTATATTGTCGATGACGCGCTCGGTATTGCAACGGTGATGAGCGCCACCGGCAGCTTCGACCACCGCGCCATCGACGGCGCCGATGGCGCGCAGTTGATGGCCGCATTCAAGGATCTGTGCGAAAACCCGCTGGGGATGCTGGCTTGAGTTGAGCTGTTCGGCACAAGAGCGGCCTTTTAGCCCCTCTCCCCCGGCGGGAGAGGGGTTGGGGAGAGGGGGGCATGCAGGAAACGTCCGAGAAAGGCCAACGCGAGTTTCTTCGAAGGCGCGCTAAAGCCATGCGCAGCGAGCCGACTGATGCGGAACTCAGGCTCTGGCAAATCCTCCGCGGAAAGCGTCTCTCCGGTTACAAAATCAAGCGGCAGGGTCCGATCGACCGCTATATTGCCGATTTCGTGTGTTTCTCCCACAGGCTGATCATCGAAGCCGATGGCTCACAGCACCTGGACAGCGATCATGACCACAAGCGCGATAGCTATTTGCAAAGTCAGGGATTTCAGGTCATGCGCTTCACGAATTACGACATCCTGACGAACGAGGAGGGTGTCAGTGAAATGATTTTGACCGTGCTTCAGGGATTGGAAAATGGCGCAGCCCCCCTCTCCCCAACCCCTCTCCCGCGAGGGGAGAGGGGCTTACTGGGCGATGCGGCTGAGGCAAGCGCATGACCATCCTCACCTTCGTCTTCCGCCGCCTGCTGCTGCCCACCTGTATCTCGACCTTCGCCAGTCGATTCATCTTCACCCTGTTCCAGGAAGGATCGGCGGATCTGGGCGACATGTTCGTCGGTACCGAGGATGCCTATTACACCTTCATCATGGTGTTCGTGGTGCTGCTCTGCATGACCGGCGTCGCCTATGCGCTCGATCGCAGCCGCGCGCCTTCGTGGCTGCGGGTCCCTCTGCTGATCGGCGTCGCGGCGGAAAGCGGCTTCCTGCTCGTTTTGTGGCTGACCGAAGTGGTCGCCTATGCCGAGCTCGCTTATGCGCCCGCGGTCGCGGCAGGCCTGGTCTGGATGCTGTGCAATCTCGACCTGCTGACGCGCGGGCCGAAAAAGATTTCCTCCCCCTCCGATAGCCCGGCTGCGGGCATATCCACTCACTGAAACCGGAAAGAAAGAACCGCCCATGGCTGAAACATTCGACCTCATCGTGCTGGGCTCCGGCCCCGGCGGCTATGTCTCCGCGATCCGCGCGGCGCAGCTGGGCCTGAAGACCGCGATCGTCGAGCGCGAGCGGCTGGGCGGCATCTGCCTCAACTGGGGCTGCATCCCCACCAAGGCGCTGCTGCGCACCTCGGAAATCTTCCATTACATGAGCCATGCCGGGAATTACGGGCTGACCGCCGAGAAGGTGGGCTTCGAGCTCGAGAAGATCGTCGCGCGCAGCCGCGCCGTCTCGGGGCAGCTCAACGCAGGCGTCAAGGGCCTGATGAAGAAGAACAAGATCACCGTGGTCGAAGGCACCGGCAAGCTTACGGCCAAGGGCAGGATGACCGTGACCCAGGGCGATCAGGTGCGCGAGCTCGAGGCCAAGGAGATCATCGTCGCCACCGGTGCGCGCGCACGCGACCTGCCGTTCGCCAAAGCCGATGGCAAGAAGATCTGGACCTATCGCCACGCGATGACCCCGACCGAAATGCCGAGCAAGCTGCTGGTCATCGGCTCGGGCGCGATCGGCGTCGAGTTCGCCAGCTTCTACTCCGACATGGGCGCGGAAGTAACCATCGTCGAGATGCTCGATCGCATTCTGCCGGTCGAAGACGCCGATGTCAGCGCGTTCATGGAAAAGGCGCTGAAGAAGCAGGGCATGAATATCCTCACCGGCGCGGGCGTCGAGGCCCTGACCAGCGACGGTAAGGGCGTCAAGGCGAAGATCAAGACCAAGGACGGCAAGAGCGAGGAGCACAGCTTCAGCCACGCCATCGTCGCGATCGGCATCGTGCCCAATACCGAGGATATCGGGCTGGAGGCGCTCGGCGTCGAGACCAACCGCGGCCATATCGTCGTCGACGGCTTCGGCCAGACCAATGTGCCGGGCATCCGCGCGATCGGCGATGTCACCGGCCCGCCCTGGCTGGCGCACAAGGCGAGCCATGAGGGCATCATCGCGGTCGAACATATCGCGGGCAAGAACCCGCATCCGTTCGAGACCTGGAACATCCCCGGCTGCACCTATTCGCGCCCGCAGGTCGCCAGTGTCGGCCTCACCGAAGCCAAGGCCAAGGAAGCCGGGCACGAGGTCAAGGTCGGCAACTTCCCCTTCATCGGCAACGGCAAGGCGATCGCGCTGGGCGAGGCCGAGGGCTTCATCAAGACGGTGTTCGACGCCAAGACCGGCGAACTGCTCGGCGCGCACATGATCGGCGCGGAAGTGACCGAGCTGATCCAGGGCTATGTCATCGCCCGCCAGCTCGAGACGACCGAGGAAGAGCTGATGCACACGGTGTTCGCACATCCGACGCTGAGCGAGATGATGCACGAGGGCGTGCTGAGCGCCTATGGGCGCGCGCTGCATTTCTGATCGCGGACGGGGCGGCGCGAACCGCCCCGTTTCGCATCAGGCGGCAATTTCCTCGTACAATGCGGCTTCCTTGCCGATCAGGATGTCGGCGAGGAACCAATAGGCCTCGCCCCAGGCTGCCAGCACCTCGTCGGTCGCGCCTTCGCCGATCACGTCGCGGATGGCGGGCAACAGCGCTTCGGCGACATAGGGATAATGTTCGGCCCTGACGCCGCACTCGACATGCCGTGCGACCATGCGCTGGACGACGGGAGTGAGGTTCTGCAGCTTGTCGACATTCTCGGCATAGCCGAGGATCGCGGCAGCAAGACGGCGTGGTTGCTCGCCCGATTCCTGCGCGGCCTGATCGAACATCTGCTTCACCTCCTCGTTGACGAACAGCCGCTCGTACATGCGGCTGGTGATCGCGAGCCCATGCTGCTTGAGCAGCGGGGCAGTGCTCTTGACGATGGCGATGGTGTTCTGGGTAAGCGGCTCGGCCATGATGATCCTCCCGATAAGATGCGTTATGGATGCATCTATACGCGTGCCGAGAAATGATGCAATGGATATGCATGTATTTTGAGGTGAACTGAGATGCGGCTGACTGCGCATACCGATTATGCCCTGCGCATCCTGCTCCACGCCGCGCTGGTCGAGCGCGACGGTGGCGGCCTTTTGTCGATCGCCGAGGTGGCGGCCGACCATGGAATCTCGCGAAACAATGCGATGAAGGTGGTGAACCAACTGGCCCAGGCCGGGCTGTTGGCGACGGTTCGGGGAAGATCAGGCGGCTTTCGGCTCGGCCGGGCGGCAGAGGATATTACATTGGGCGAGGTCGTCCGGCTTACAGAGCCGTGCATCCAGCTCGCCGATTGTGACGGCTGCATCCTGAAAAACCATTGCGGCCTGACGGGCATGCTCCATCAGACGACACAGGCGTTTCTCAAGACGCTCGACAGTCAGACGCTGGCAATGGCGGCGCGGACCTCACGCTTGCCGCAGCGCGTCCTGCTTGCACAATAAGCATCAGGACGGAGAGATATCGTGCTGATGATCTTCGCCTTTATCCGGAATAAACCGCTGCGATAACGCGATAAAATGTGAAGCCATCCGCCATTCTCTGCTGCGGGTACCATTTGCGAGCTGCAAAATAAAAACCAAGAAAAACCATTTATAACATCGAGTGTCCATTTTTATGGACAACAGGTTATGCACAATGTTATAAACAGCCCGTCACGGGTTGTGGCTGGGAGGCCATCCGTCTCCCAATAGGACGTCTGTGTCATGGGTACGGCTATTTTTGCGGTGATCTTCGCCGGCGTGATGATATTTGCAGTGCTCACGGTGTGGCAATCAGTTGCACCTGCCACCGAGCGCATCGCGGCGCTGGCCAATTACGCCCGCCATAATGATGGCCATGATTGGGCCCATGTCTCCTACAGGCCTCACCCGGTTTTCGTGCCCAGCCCGCCGCCCCAATTTGTGCATCATTCAAGCGGGAGCGCTGCGATCGAACAGGTCTCCATCCCCAAATGGCAATCCTGGTGCAAAACCGGCTATGTGGCGCCCGCATCGGTCGCTGCGAAATGGACGACGCATCCTTCGCTCCGGCCGGGCGCGCGTTGCAAAAGCCTCTGGTTGGCAAGGGAGGAGGGCAAGTTGTGCGACATCATGCCCGATAGTCACTCTCGGGTCGCCGAGACGTCGGATTATGCGGTACTGTCGTCACCCCCGCCGCATCTGTCGATCGGCTTTCTGGCTGCGAGAGCCGCTACCTCTGATAGGTTCGGGCAGCGACTCCTGGCTTGAGTCTCAGCCAATCGTGATCCCTACGACCACCCACTTGCCATCCTCCCGATCGAGCGTCACCGTTTCCACCGCTTCGGCCTTGTTCGCGTACACGGTGCGGAACTTGACTACCTCGTAACCGGCGGGCGGGGCGGGAAGGTTCTCCTGCGAGAGCAGCGTGCGCGAGACCGCCTTTCCGTAGCGGGCATGGACCTGTTCAGAGACATCGGTCCAGACCTGCAGCGTGTTGAGCTTGCGGAAGGCGATGCCGGTGGCGGCATAGCTTTCCACCCAATTCCTCGCTTCAACCAGCGCGAGAAAATGGCGCGCGGTATCGACGACCGGCTGGTCGGCGACCTGTTCGCTGCTTTTGCCGGTAGCGTCGGCACTTGCGGTTGTGGCGGTCAGTAGGGGCAGGGCGGCAAAGGCCAGCAGGCCGAAGGCGAGGGTCATGGTCAAAGCTCCAATCATCAGGGCGGAGCGCCGGGCTGGCGCGCCGACGCCGGGTTGCGGCGTGGAGCCCTGATTGCCCGTCGCGGCTCCCGACGCTTCCCCCAATGGCATGTCCCCAAAGCTTTTGGGGGGTAAGGCATCTTCGGCCTGATGCAGCAGGCGCGCTGCCTCGCGGCTGCTCGAGACCGCCATCTTGCGCCGCGCCTCGCGCAGCCGCTCGTTGATCGTGTGAACCGAAAGGTCGAGCTCGCGCGCGATCGACTTGGCGTCATGCCCGCAGACGATCAGCCGCAGCGTCTGCTTTTCCTTCTCGGTCAGCGACCAGAGCGGAGGGGAAGCGGGGTTGCTCATGATCACAGCATTCTAGGCCGCTCACCCCAGGCCAGCCACCCCCAAAAATTTGTAGGGGCAAGACAGCATGCGGTTTTGCTTGCCAGTCCGCGCAACGCGCTGCAATCCATGGCGAAAGTTCGATCAGGCAGCGTCAGCGACCGGCGCGGTGAAAGGGGTTCAGCATGAAGGCACTGACATTGATTTCGGCAACGGCGCTCGCGCTCGGCATGATATCTGCGGCAACCGCGCAGGATGCGCCGCAGCGCACCGTCATTACCGCCGCGAAGATGGTCGATGTCGTCACCGGCAAGGTGACCGAATATCCCGCGATCTTCGTGGAGAACGGCCGCATCACCTCGATCGCCGATGCGCGCACCGTACGCTGGGGGTCGGACGTCGAGCATATCGACCTGTCGGGCAAGACGCTGCTGCCGGGGTTGATCGACATGCATGTGCATCTGGACAGCTCGCCCATTTATGGCGGCTATAACAACCTTCAGTTCACCGATCGCTTCTGGAGCTTCGTCGCCGCGTCGAATGCGCGCGCCATGCTCGAGGCGGGCTTTACGACCGTCCGCAATGTCGGGTCCGAGGGCTATAACGATGTCGCGCTCAAGCAGGCGATTGGCGAAGGCTGGGCGGTGGGCCCGCGCATCGTGCCGGCGGCGCATGCGCTCGGCGCGACCGGCGGGCATTGCGACCAGACCTATCTGCCGCCCTCGTTTGCGGCCAAGTCGCCTGCGGTGGGCGACGGCCCCACCGAGCTGCGCCAGAAGGTGCGCGAGCAGCGCAAATATGGCGCCGAGGTGATCAAGGTTTGCGCCACAGGCGGCGTGTTCTCGCGCAATACCGAGCCGGGCCAGCAGCAGCTGTCCGAAGAGGAACTGCGCGCGATTGCCGATGAGGCGCATCAATGGGGACTTCGCGTCGCGGCGCATGCACATGGCGCAGCGGGCATAAAGGCGGCGATCCGCGCCGGGATCGACACGATCGAACATGCCAGCCTGGTCGATGACGAGGGCATCCGTCTTGCGGCCGAACGCAAGCAACCGGCTTGGTTCTCGATGGATATCTTCAACACCGACTATACCCAGGCTGAGGGCGCGAAGAACGGCGTGATGGAAGACAATCTGCGCAAGGACCGCGAAGTCGCGCAGATCCAGCGCGACAATTTCCGCAAGGCGCATCGCGCGGGCGTGAAGATGGTGTTCGGCAGCGATGCGGGCGTGATGCCGCATGCGACCGCCGGCGGACAGTTCAAGGTCATGGTCGAATATGGCATGACGCCGCTCGAGGCCATCCGCGCCGCCACGGTCAATGCTGCCGAGGCGCTCGGCAAATCGCAGGATGTCGGCGCGATTGCCGTAGGCCGCTTCGCCGATATCGTCGCGGTCGATGGCGATCCGCTGGGCAATGTGCGCGAGCTGGAAAGCGTCGATGCAGTAGTTCAGGGCGGCGTTCGGATTCGCTGAATTTATGCGGCAAATTGCCGCAACATTGGCTGAAATCCGCTTTCGCGCGGGCAGGCGGAGTGCTAATTGCTGCGCACAATCTGCTTTCTGGGGAGAAGAGCATGAGTCTCACTGCGATGATTGCCATGGCCATGACCATGGCTGCTGCGGATCCGGTCGATACCGCCCGCAAGGAGTTCAACGACTGCCTGACCAAGTTCACCAACGAGAGCCTGGACGCGAAAAAGGCACAGTCCGATTTCACCAAGGAATCGGCCTCTGCCTGCTCTGCGGAAAAGACCAAGCTGATCGACCTGATGGTCAAGGCCGAGATGCAATATGGCGGCAAGAAGGCCGAAGCCGAGAGCTATGCCAATGACGAAGCGCAGATGATCATCGACAGCTATGTCGGCAGCTATGGCGATTATCTCGCGAGCAACACTCGGCACGGCAAGCAGTAAGGGCTCTGCGCCCGGTGCGGACGCTCTACCCGCCCATCGAGCCATATGCCAGCGGCATGCTGGATACAGGTGACGGCCACCAGGTCTATTGGGAGCGGGTCGGCACACCGGGCGCCAAGCCTGCGGTATTCCTGCATGGCGGTCCCGGCGGCGGTTGCTCGCCCGACCATCGGCGGCTGTTCGATCCAGCGCTTTATGACGTGCTGCTTTTCGACCAGCGCGGGTGCGGGCGCTCGACGCCCCATGCCGCGCTGCATGCCAACACCACCTGGCACCTCGTCGCCGATATCGAGCGGCTGCGCGAGTTGGTCGGCGTTGCCGACTGGCTGGTGTTCGGCGGGTCCTGGGGATCGACGCTGGCGCTAGCCTATGCGCAAACGCACTCCAGCCGCGTTTCGCAGCTCGTGCTGCGCGGAATCTACATGTGCACGAAGCCCGAGCTCGACTGGTTCTACCAGTTCGGCGTGTCGCAGATGTTTCCGGACAAATGGGAGCGGTTCACCGCGCTGATCCCTGAGGACGAGCGTCACGATATGCTCGCCGCCTATCACCGCAGACTCACCGGTGACGATCCGGAGCTTCAGGTCCGGGCCGCACGTGCCTGGAGCCTGTACGAGGGGGAGACGGTCACGCTGCTTCCCGATCCGAGGCTTACCGAGCAGCATGACGACGGGCATTATGCGCTCGCCTTCGCGCGGATCGAGACCCATTATTTCGTGCATGGCTGCTGGCTCGAGCCCGAGCAGCTGTTGCGCAATGCTGCGAGGTTGAGCGGCATCCCGGGGACGATCGTGCATGGCCGCTACGACATGCCGTGCCCCGCGCATTACGCCTGGGCGCTGCACAAGGCCTTACCGCACATGGATTTCCAGCTGATCGAAGGGGCGGGGCATGCCTATTCCGAGCCCGGCATCCTTGACCAGCTGATTGCAGCGACCGATCGTTACGCAGGCAAGGCCTGAGCGCCCGCCCGCGCCCGATCAGTTGCCGTGCTTGCGCACCAGTTCGCGCATCGCATCGTCGAGCCCTTCGAGCGTCAGCGGATACATGCGGTCCTTCATCAGATCCTTGATCATCCGCACCGATTGCGAATAGCCCCACTGGTTCTCGGGCACCGGGTTGAGCCAGGCTGCAGCGGGATAGGTGTTGACCACGCGGCTCATCCATACCGCGCCGGCCTCGTCGTTGAAATGCTCGACCGACCCGCCCGGATGGCTGATCTCGTACGGGCTCATCGACGCATCGCCGACAAAGATCACCTTATAGTCGTGCCCGTATTTGTGCAGGATGTCCCAGGTGTTGGTCCGCTCGGTAAAGCGGCGGCGGTTGTCCTTCCACACGCCTTCATACAGGCAGTTGTGGAAATAGAAGAATTCGAGATTCTTGAACTCGGTCGTAGCAGCCGAGAACAGCTCCTCGCACAGCTTGATGAAGGGATCCATCGACCCGCCGACATCGAGGAACAGCAGCAGCTTGACCGCATTGTGCCGCTCGGGCCGCATGCGTATGTCGAGCCAGCCCTGGCGGGCGGTGCCGTCGATGGTGCCGTCGATATCGAGCTCGTCGGCCGATCCCTCGCGCGCGAAACGGCGCAGGCGGCGCAGCGCCACCTTGATGTTGCGCGTGCCGAGCTGCCGCGTCGAATCGAGGTTCTGGTACTCGCGCTTTTCCCACACCTTGATCGCACGCTTGTGCTTGCTTTCGCCGCCGATGCGCACGCCTTCGGGATTGTAGCCTGAATTGCCGAACGGGCTGGTGCCGCCGGTGCCGATCCACTTGTTGCCGCCCTGGTGGCGCTTTTCCTGCTCCTCGAGCCGCTTTTTCAGCGTCTCCATGATCTCTTCCCATGACCCGAGCGACTTGATCTTCTCCATCTCTTCTTCGGAGAGGAACTTCTCGGCCACCGCCTTCAGCCAATCCTCGGGAATGGTGGCGCTGTCATTGCCCTGGAAGGTCATCTCCAGGCCTTTGAACACCTTGGCAAAGACCTGGTCGAACCGGTCGAGCAGGCCTTCGTCCTTCACCAGCGTCGCGCGCGAGAGATAATAGAATTCCTCGGGGCTCTGTTCGATGACCTGCGCATTCAGCGCTTCGAGCAGGATGAGATGTTCCTTGAGCGACACCGATATGCCGGCGCTGCGCAATTCGTCCATGAAAGAAAAGAACATCGCGGGTCCCTGCTGCTTTACGTTTCCGTCAGCCTTGGACGATGCCCGCAGTCAGCTCGTCTGGCAAGCGCGAAGCGTCACGGCGCGCGTTTTACCCGGCCTTAACCATAAGCCGTTACGCCATGCCATAACGCCAGTGCAAAGGTCCCTGATGGAGCAGCATCGCATTATTCCGCCAGACAGCGATGCCGTCCAGCAAATGGCGGAAAGCTGCGGCGAATCGGTTATCGGTGCATCGCGGGTCGGCGGGATCGTCTCGGCGGTTCGCGATCGCATGGCGCTGCTCGGCGAAAAGCGATCCTATCTCGAACAGATCGCGCGCAACCTGGCGCAAGAGCAGGAGCAGGTGGTCGTCGCGACCACAAGCGCTCGCGAAATGAGCAAGGCGGCATACCGCAACCTTGCCGAGGGTTCCGATACCATGCAGGTCTCGGCGCTCGAGCTGCACGATCTTATCTCGCTGATCCAGGGCCTCGGGGAAGACGTCAAGCGCTTCGCCCATGCGATGGACGACGTCATCCTGGCCAGCCGGACGATCGATGCAATCGCACGCTCGACCAACATGCTCGCACTCAATGCCGCGATCGAAGCCGAACGCGCTGGCGCCGCTGGCGCGACCTTCGCTGTCGTCGCCGCCGAGGTGAAGAAGCTGGCGCAGGACACGCGTCAGGTCACCGACCGGATCGCCGGGACGATGCATTCGCTCAGCACCGAGGCCGGGCATTTCATGGCGCAGGTCGAACGGGGTGTCGAACAGAGCCGCAGCGCGCAGCGGCATCTGGAAACGATCGACGTCACCATTCGCCAGGCCGGCAACATGATGCGCGAAGTCGCCGCCAAGGCGGATGCAATCGCGGATTCGAGCACCGGCGTTCGATCCGACACGGGCGAACTGTGCGACAATCTGTTCGTGTTCATGGAAGACGTCGCCGGGTGCAGCAACCAGCTCGACGACGCGCTCAGCCAGAGCAACGCGCTCGAAGGTCTGTCCAATGTTGTCTTCAACCAGCTGCTCCACACCGGGCTGTCGCACCGCGACAACCCGTTCGTCGAGCTGGCGGTTGCGACAGGCGACGAGATCAGGGACCTTATCGAGGCAGCGATCGATGGCGGTCAGATTACCGAGGCGGATGTCTTCGACCGAGATTATCGCCCGCGCGGCGAGCCTGGTCTCAACCGTTTCGACAATCGGTTCAACGACTTTGCCGACGCACGCATCCGGCCGATCCTCGACCGCTTCTGGGGCCAGAACAACCATGCCTATGGTGCGGTGATATCGAACGAGGATGGCTATCTGCCGACGCATATCAGCGAGCGTTCGCACCAACCCACGGGCGATCACCAGCACGATGCCGCACATTGCCGCAACCGGATGATCGTGCTCGATCACACCACCCGGGGCGCCATCGCGCACAAGCATGACCGCTATTATGCGGCCGTCTATCGGTTCGAACCCACGGCCAGCGACGGCTGCATCCTGCGCAACATCTTCGTGCCCTTGTGGATCAAGGGCCGCTATTGGGGCAATTTCGAGCTGGCCTATATCCGCTGAACCCTGAACTACCGCCAGCGCGGTTTCATCTCGCCGCATTTGGCGCAGTTGGGAACATGAGGGCGCTCGTCATCGAGCGACAGGCATGGCAGAATTCCCGGCATGATCAGTCTCTTCGCGCTCGCCTTGCCCTTGCCATCTGCAGCGACGGTACCGCCGCCGCCGATCGTCATCGCGCCCTCGCCAGCGCCTGCTCGCGCGGCGCTGCTTTCCTGGACTCCAGGGCACGTGAACTGCAGCGGCACGGCTGCGAGCGTTGTTCGGATCGAGCGGCCCTGGCTTCAGAGGGTCTACCCCAACAACGCCAAATACGCGCCTGTCAGCTTCGCATTCGACATAGACGCCAGCGGCAGGCCCCTGGCCATTCGCAAGGGAGATGCGGCCACCCCTTATGGAATTGCGGATGATCTCGGCCCGGCGCTGGCCGCGACGCGCTTCAGACCCGGCCAGCCGAAAAAGGGCTGCGCGATCGTCTTTTCCCCCGAACTGATGCCAATCGATGATGCGCCGCTATCGGCCCTGATGGCCTATTCCGCCAATCCGGTCTCCGGTCCGCTCCCTCCCGAGGCCTGGAAACGGATTTTTGCAACCGGAACGTGCAAGGGCGATTCGGTGGCAGGCTTGCGCAACCGGGCGTTTCCGAATTTCCGCGCGATCCCTGCCGAACCTGGCGTGCGCGACTGGTCGATGGTGGGCTATGACGTCGGACAAAGCGGAGCCTCGATCAATGTCGAGACGCTTGCCAGTTCGGGTAACTCCGCGCTTGACGAAGCCAGCCGGGCAGCCACAACCGAGACGCGATACTGGTCCGGTGCCTTCACGGGGTGCCGATTCTCTTACTGGCGCTCCGCCGGCACGCTGCCTGCGCCACCGGCACCAGAAGAGGACGCGTTCCGGCCTGCCGGTGCTACCTGTCCGGAGCGTCGCGAGTGGGCAACGCCGCCTGTGTTGCGCTTTCCCGAACCCTATCGTCGCAGGGCGATCGAGGGTTGGGCGGTGGTGACCTATGATGTCGCGCCCTGGGGCGAAATCAACAACATCCAGGTCAAGGCCAGCCAGCCGAGCGCAGATTTCGGTGCCCAAGCCGTCACAGTGTTGCGTTCTGCAAGGGTCAAACCGGGGCCAGGCGCAGTCGGCTGTGTCGAGCGGGTGCGGTTCGTGATGGAATCGGACCAGGCCGAAACCGCACCCTGACGAAGGTCCGAGGATCAGCTGTTGCGGCGCGCCATGAAGGCGAGGCGCTCGAACAGCATCACGTCCTGCTCGTTCTTGAGCAGCGCGCCGTGCAGCGGCGGTATCGCCTTGCTGGGGTCACGCGACTGCAGCACCTCGAGCGGCATGTCCTCGTGCAGCAGCAGCTTCAGCCAGTCGAGCAGCTCGCTGGTCGAGGGCTTCTTCTTGAGGCCGGGCACCTCGCGCACGTCGTAGAAGATTTCGAGCGCCTTCTGCACCAGGATCTTCTGGATGCCGGGGAAGTGCACATCGATGATCGCCTGCATCGTCTCGCGATCGGGGAACTTGATATAGTGGAAGAAGCAACGGCGCAGGAAGGCGTCGGGCAGTTCCTTCTCATTGTTCGAGGTGATGACGACGATCGGGCGTTCCTGTGCCTTCACCAGTTCCTTGGTCTCGTAGACGTAGAATTCCATGCGATCGAGTTCCTGCAACAGGTCGTTGGGGAACTCGATATCGGCCTTGTCAATCTCGTCGATCAGCAGCACCGGCAGCTGGGGCGAGGTGAACGCCTCCCACAGCTTGCCCTTCTTGATATAGTTGGCGATGTCGTGGACGCGCTCGTCGCCGAGCTGGCCGTCGCGCAGGCGCGCGACTGCGTCATATTCGTACAGGCCCTGCTGCGCCTTGGTGGTCGACTTGATATTCCACTCGATCAGCGGGGCGTTGGCGGCAGCGGCGATCTGGTGTGCCAGCACGGTCTTGCCGGTGCCCGGTTCGCCCTTGACCAGCAGCGGGCGGCGCAGCGCAACCGCGGCGTTGACCGCCACCTTCAGGTCATCGGTTGCCACATAGTCGCTGGTGCCTTCAAAACGCATGAGCCTCGCCTTCCTGCCGCTATTAACTGTGCGTTTAAGCGATAAGGGGCTTGGGCGGGCTTGGCAAGCCGCGACAGCAATTTGGCTTTACGTTTACGTTTGCGTCACTCTGACGTTGAGGGTGCCTGGAATCAGGCCGTCAGAGTCCGTCCTGCTGACGGCGCGCTTCGGCGCGATCGGCGAGCATGTCCCAGAAGCTGCGGTGCTGCACCAGCATCTGCGATGCCCCGAAACCCATCGCACGGCCAATGGAACGATCGCTCCCGACTACGGCTGCGAGATCGAGCGTCTCCTCGCGCGAGGGCAGGGTGGATGGGCGCGGTTCGAGGCCAGTCCGCTGGGCGATGACGTCGAGCACGTCACGGATGATATGCCAATCGAGCACCAGGGCAAAGGCCGCACCCAGCGCGCAACCCTGCCGGTCCGACTGGGACAGCGCATTGAGCGCGCCGCGCAGGTTGATGATCGCTGGCGTGCACTTGTCCTGACCCGGCGTGCTGGTAATGGGGCCGGCGGCCACGGTGAGCTTGGTGAGCAGCGCGCGCTCGCCGACAAAGGCCTCGCACGCGCGCGCGAGCCATTTGCCGACCTGCGGATCGGCGCTGCGCGTTGCGGCATAATCGATCAGGCCTGGATAACGGCCATGGAGCAGACAGAGGAAATGCGCGGCATCGGCCAGGTCCATGGGCCGCGCCGGGGCGACTCGATCCGCTAGACGCGCGACAAACACATGGGTGTCGCTCATGCCCAGAGCGAGCGCGGCTTCCAGCGAGCGCGGCGGAGCCGCCTCGGGCTGGGCGCGATCAAAGGCTCCTGGCTGGATAAACGACACGCGTTCAAGGCTCCGCTGGCTCGAGGCAAAGGTGTGGCAGGCAGACGCGCGGTCTGCCCCCACGCCCGCCTTCTAGCGCATCGTCCTAAAGAGAAGGTTTACAAGGACGGCGCCGGTGCGGCGACGCGGTGCTGTTCGTCGAGGAATTGCGCCACGTCGTCGAGTTCGACATCATGCGCGACGAAGGTGCTGCCGATCCCGTGCAGCAGCAGGAAGGGCAGGGTGCCACCCGACATCTTCTTGTCGTGGCGCATATGGTCGACCAGCGCATTGCCATCTGCGGTGACACCAGCATCGGCAAGCGTCACCGGCATGGCGCAGGCTGCCAGATGCGCTGCGACCCGGTCAGCGTCGCGCGTTTCGCAAAGGCCGCGCCGCGCCGAATAGCGCAGCGCCAGAACCATTCCGACACCGACAGCCTCGCCATGCAGCAGCCGCTCGCCAAAGCCGGTATCGGCCTCGAGCGCATGGCCGAAGGTGTGACCCAGATTGAGCAGCGCGCGCCGGTCCTTCGTCTCGCGCTCGTCTTCGCCGACGATCCGCGCCTTCGCCGCAACCGAGGTGACGATCGCATGTTCCAGCGCAGCGGCATCCTGCGCCAGCACAGCCTCGCCGTTGGCCTCGCACCAGTCGAAAAACGGCGCATCGTCAATCAGCCCGTATTTGACGACCTCGGCATAGCCGGCGCGCATCTCGCGCGGCGGCAGGGTGGCAAGCACCTGCGGGTCGATCAGCACGAATCTGGGCTGGTGGAAGGTGCCGACCAGGTTCTTGCCCGCCGTGGTGTTGATCGCGGTCTTGCCGCCGACCGAGCTGTCGACCTGCGCGAGCAAGGTTGTCGGCACCTGAACGAAATCGCAGCCGCGCTTGACGATCGAGGCGGCAAAGCCGGTCAGGTCGCCGATCATCCCGCCGCCCAGTGCAAAGATGGTGTCGCTGCGCTCCACGCCCATGGCGAGCAGCCAGTCGATCAGGCGCACCAGTTCCGACCAGCTCTTGCTCGCTTCGCCCGCCGGAACGATATGCAGATGCGCTTCGACGCCGGCGCTGGCGAGCTGCGCCTCGACGCGCGGCCAGTGATGTGCGGCGACATGGGAATCGCTGATCCACAGCGTCCGCCCGCGGCGCGTCCATGGTGCGATATGCCCAGCGATCTGGGCAAGCGCACCGGCCTCCACCAGAATGTCATAGCTGCGCTGGCCCAGCGCGATATTCAGCCGTGCCATCGGGCCAGTCCTTCCAATATTGCGGTAACGGTGCGGTGGTGCGGCCCATCCTTGCTGCGCACATTGATCTGTGCCTCCGCATAGATGGGGTTGCGCTGTTCGGCCAGGCGGGTGAGCACCTCGGCCGGATTGCCGTTGCGCAGCAGCGGCCGGGTATTGCGCCGGCTGACGCGCTCGACCAGCGTGCGAATATCGGCATCGAGCCAGATCGCGATGGCACCCGACAGGATCAGCGCGCGGGTCTCCTCGTTCATGAACGCGCCTCCGCCGGTGGCGATCACGCGCGGTTGTCCGTCGATCAGCCTTGAAATCACCCGGCGTTCGCCATCGCGGAAATAGGGCTCGCCGAACCGTTCGAAAATCTCCGCGATGGTCATGTGCGCGGCCTTCTCGATCTCCTCGTCGGCATCGACAAAGCCGATGCCCAGATCGTTCGCCAGCCGCTTGCCGACCGTCGACTTTCCCACGCCCATCAACCCCACCAGCACCAGCGGCCGGTCGAGCCATCGCATGATATCCCCGGCCAGCCGCGCAGGGTCTGATTTTCGGTTCTGCAGCATTGCCGCGCAGCCTATAAATAGGCTAGGCGGTGGCGCAAGTTATCTTGACTTGGACGGAGAATATCCTGGCTATGGCCATTATCGGACAGAATTACGGACGGCGCAGGCGGCCCAAGGGCCCGATCATTCTGGTGGTGATCGCCGTTGCCCTGATCGGTCTGCTGGCTCTGGCCTGGTCGCGCGGTGGCGAAGTGCCGACCCAGCGCGTCGAAAAGTCGATCCCGCTGCCTGCTGCGGCCAAGAGCGGAGCCGCTGCCGGCTCCTCCCAGTCCGAGGGCTGATTTCATGCGGCGGGGGATGGTTTTGGGCTGTGTCAGCCTGCTGGCGCTGGCGTTCGTGTCCGCGCCGGTGATCGGGCAGAACGAGGCGCCGGAATCGCTGCTTCCGCCCGGTTTCAACGATCCCGCGCCCGCGCCCTCGCAGTCCGAGCCGCCGCCTCCGGCAGAGCCGGGCCGCGCTGCTCCGATAGCCCCCGGCACGGCGGTGCCGCTGCCGACAACGCCGCTGCCTTCGATTGCCGGCCAGGATGCACCGACTGACGAGGAACTGAGCGAAGAGCTCGCCAAACTGCAGGAAGAACTGGAGGCGCAGATCGCGCTGACCCAGTCGCTGCCCCCGAGCGCGCGGCGCTCGCTCGACCTTATCGGACCGCTGACCCAGGCCAATGGCGGGTTTGCGGCCTCCTCGCTGGGCAATATCGGTGGTCTTTATGCGCAGACGCTGGTGCGCCGGACCAGCGGGCGCATCGTGTCTCGCTGGGCCTCGCTCGGGCTGCAGAAGCTTCTGCTGAGCGAACTTGCGACGCCCCAGGGCCTCAATGGCGCCAACTGGGCCGCCGAACGCGCGGCGCTGCTGCTGCGCATCGGGTCCGCCGATGGCGCGGTGCGCATGGTGCAGGCGATTGATCCGCCCGCCGCGACGCCGCGCCTGCTCAATGTCGCGCTCGACAGCTATGTCGCGTCGGCCGATCCGCTCGGCATGTGCCCGCTGCTGCCCTTTGCCGGAGAGACCGCCAAGGGCAACCAGTGGCAGCTGATCCGCGCGATGTGTTCGGGCTTTTCGGGCGAGGGCAGCGCGGCGCGCGAACAGATCGACCGGGCGCGACGCCAGGGGGCGATGGACCGCATCGACGTGGTGCTCGCCGAGAAAATCGTCGGCGCGAGCCTCAACGGCAGGCGCGCGGTCACGGTGCAATGGGACGATGTCGATCAACTCACCCGCTGGCGCTTTGGCCTGGCGCTGACCGCCGGGATCGAGCCGCCCGAAACGCTCTATGCACGCGCGGATCGCAACTTCCAGGCCTGGCGCGCCCGCGCGCCGATGGCGCCGCTCGCCTCGCGCGTGCAGGCTGCCGATGTCGCAGCGGCGATGGGCATGCTGTCGAGCGCCGATATGGTCGATCTCTATGGCGCGACCTTCGACGATCCGGGCACCGACGAGGCGCTGCGCGATCGCATGGCGCTGCTGCGCACCGCCTATGTCGCAACCGACGCCGATGACCGCGTGCGGGCGATGCGCGCGCTCTGGGACCGTTCGGAGAACGCCTTCGTCCGCTATTCGGCGCATATCCTGACCGCACATGCAGCCGCGCGTGTCGCGCCTTCCGATGATCTCGCCGGTTATGCCGATGATCTCATCGTTTCGATGGTGTCGGCAGGATTCGATACCAGTGCGGCGCGCTGGCGGTCGGTGGTGGAAGACGGGAGCCTCGGCTGGGCGGTGCTCGCGGTCGCGGTTCCGGGACGCGCGCAGGTCGCCGCGTCCGAGGTCAGCAGCTTCTTCGACAATGACCAGAGCAATGAGGCGCGCAAGAGCGCGTTTCTCGTCGCGGGCCTGGCCGGATTGGGACGGCTGAGCAGTGCTGACCGCGATTCGCTCGCAGAGGACCTGGGCATCGGTTTCGGCGGCGAAACCCGCTGGACCCGCGCGATTGCTGCTGCCGCCGCTGAAGGCAATGACGGGCTGGTAACGCTGCTGGTCGGTCTTGGCATGCAGGGCAATGACTGGTCGGCGATGACGCCGCGTCAGCTCTATCACGTCGTGGCAGCGCTGCGCACGGTGGGGCGCCAGGCCGAAGCGCGGATGATCGCAGCCGAAGCCGTCAGCCGCGCCTGATCCGTGGGCAGCGACGACGCCCGCCTGATCGACCGTTTCCTGGAAATGATGGCGGCGGAGCGCGGCGCTTCGGCCAACACGGTGGCGGCCTATCGCCGTGATCTCGAACAGGCGTCCGAAATTCTGGGCGGTCGCCTTGCTCGGGCCGACGAGAGTGCGCGTGCAACGCTCGATCGTCACTGGCGCTCACTCGCGGCCAGCAGCCTGGCACGCAAGAGCTCGTCGCTGCGCGGCTTCTTCGCCTTCCTGGAAGACGAGGGGCTGGGCGGGGAGACCCGGAACGCGCAGGCCATGCTGGCGCGGCCCAGGGTGCAGCGTCCGCTTCCGAAGATCCTGAGCCATGAAGAGATCGCGCGACTGTTCGCGCTTGCCGAGGAGCGCGCTGCGGCTCCCGAAGCGCGCGCTGCCGACATTCGCCTGCTCGCCCTGCTGGAACTGCTTTACGGTTCGGGATTGCGCGCGAGCGAGCTGGTCGGCCTGCCGCGCAGCGCGGCGCTCGCCGGACGCCCGCTGCTGGCGATCACCGGCAAGGGGGGCAAGCAGCGGCTGGTGCCGATATCGGGGCGCGCGCGCGAAGCGCTGCAGCGCTGGTTGGCGGTGCCATCTTCCAATCCGCGCTGGCTGTTTCCTTCGCGCACCGGGCATATCAGCCGCATCCGCCTTTATCAGCTGATCAAGGAATTTGCCGCCAGCGCCGGCATCGATCCCGCGCGTGTCAGTCCGCATGTGCTGCGCCACGCCTTTGCCACGCATCTGCTCGAAGGCGGCGCGGATCTCAGGGCCTTGCAGACCTTGCTGGGCCATGCCGATATCGCGACGACGCAGATATACACCCATGTCGACAGCCGCCGCCTGGTCGAGCTGGTCAACCGCCGCCATCCGCTCGCGCAGATGAATCTTGCCGAGCGGCGGCGGCAGGGCTAGGCGATTGCGTCATGAGCATGACAAGCTATCTGGAATTCGAAAAGCCGATCGCCGCGCTCGATGCGCGCATCGCCGAGCTTCGTGAAACCGCCGATACCGGCGAGATCGATATCGAGAGCGAGATCGAACGGCTTGCCGCCAAGTCGCGCAAGCTGCTGGCCTCGACCTATGCGGGCCTGACCCCTTGGCAGAAGACTCAGGTCGCCCGCCATCCGGCGCGGCCGCATTTCAAGCATTATGTCGCGGGCATGTTCGACGATTTCCTGCCGCTGGCGGGCGACCGGGCTTTTGCCGACGACAAGGCGATCATGGGGGGATTCGCCCGGATGGGCGAGCAGCGCGTGGTCGTGATCGGCCATGAAAAGGGCGACACTACCGAAAGCCGCATCCGGCACAATTTCGGCATGGGCAAGCCCGAAGGCTATCGCAAGGCGATCCGCCTGATGGACCTGGCCGACCGGTTCGGCCTGCCGGTGGTGACACTGGTCGATACATCGGGTGCGTTTCCCGGTGTTCAGGCCGAAGAGCGCGGCCAGGCCGAAGCGATCGCGCGCTCGACCGAGCGCTGCCTGACGCTTGGCGTGCCGATGGTTGCGGCGATCGTCGGCGAGGGCGGTTCGGGCGGCGCGGTCGCGCTGGCCTCGGCCGAACGCGTTCTGATGTTCGAACATGCCGTCTATTCGGTGATCTCGCCTGAAGGTTGCGCCTCGATTCTGTGGCGCACCGCCGATCGCGCAGCCGACGCTGCCGAGGCCATGCAGGTGACGGCGGCGGACCTCAAGCGGCTCAACGTCATCGATCGCATCGTCAAGGAGCCGGTCGGCGGCGCGCACCGCGACCAGTCGGCGGCGATCGGCGAATTGGGCAAGGCTATCCGCGAAGAGCTGGAAGGCCTCAAGAAGCTCAGCCCCGCAGAGCTCAAGGCTGCGCGCGAGGCGCGGTTCCTGGCCATCGGTTCGCTTTGACCGACACGTAAAATCGTCGCAACCGCTTTGCTGCCGCCTCGTTGTGCGGGCATCGCCATTTGATCCTGCGCGTGCCTGGCGGCATGATGCGCATCAACTGGCATGGCCGGAGACGATAAGGGAGAGCAATATGGCGGCACGGTTCAAGCATCTGGCAATCATGGCGGCGGCTGGTGCTGGCACCATGGCGCTCATCGGCCAGTCCGTCGCGCCCCGGGCGGAAGCGCTGGCGATGCAGGCCCAGGCGATCACCGCGCAGGAAAAGCGCCAGGGTGCCGAAGTGCACCCCAAGCTGCTCGAGGAATTCGGCGGCGCCTATCAGGTCCCGCAGACCAGCTATGTCGTGCAGGTGGGCAAGGGCATCGCCGTGCAGTCGGGTCTCGGCAATGCCCGCGACGATTTCACGGTTACCCTGCTCAACAGCCCGGTGAACAACGCCTTCGCAATTCCCGGCGGCTATGTCTATGTGACCCGCCAGCTGATGGCGCTGATGAACGACGAGGCCGAGCTGGCCGGGGTTCTGGGCCATGAAGTAGGCCATGTCGCCGCGCGCCATTCCGAAAAACGCCAGAAGGCGGCGCAGCGCAACAGCATTATCGGCCTGCTGGGGCAAATCGGCGCTGCGGTGCTGCTCGGCGATGGCGCCGCGGGCCAGATCGGCCAGCAGATATTCGGCACCGGATCGCAGCTGCTGACGCTCAAATATTCGCGCAAGCAGGAAGAGGAGGCCGATGATCTCGGCGTGCGCTATCTGGCCCAGGCGGGCTATGATCCGCAGGCATTGTCTTCGATGCTAGCTTCGCTCGCGGCGCAGCAGGCGATCGACGTGCGTTCGCAGGGCGGCGATGCCCGTTCGGTGCCCGAATGGGCCAGCACCCATCCCGATCCGGCGCGCCGTGTGAACCGCGCGGCTACGGTGGCGCAGAAGTTCAGCGGCAGCACGCGCAATCGCGACGTGTTCCTCACCCGGCTCGACGGGCTGCTCTATGGCGACGACCCGAAACAGGGTGTCGTGCAGGGCCGTGAGTTCCTGCATCCCGAACTTGGGCTGAAGTTCGCCGTGCCGCAGGGCTTTGCCATGCAGAACGGCACAAGCGCGGTGACGATCAACGGCCAATCTGCTCAGGCGCAGTTCACGCTGGGCCAGTATTCGGGCGACCTTTCGCGCTATGTCGATCAGGCCTTTGCGGGGCTTGGCGGGAACAATCAGCGAATCAATTACGGGCAAATCCAGCGGACGACGGTCAACGGCATCCCCGCCGCCTATGCGACCGCGCGCGTCAATGCCAACCGGCAACTCGTCGATGTCACGGTGTTCGCCTATGCCTTTGCCAACAACCGCGCCTATCATTTCGTGGCGCTGACCCCGGCTGGCCGCGCCGATGTGTTTGCGCCGATGTTCCAGAGCGTGCAGCGGCTGGCGGGCGCCGAGGCGGCGCAGATCAGGCCGCGGCGGGTGCGGGTGGTCACTGTGGTGCGCGGCGACACCGTGCAGCGCCTGGCAGCGCGCATGGCCTATGATGATTTGAAGGTCGAGCGCTTCCTCGCGCTCAACGGCCTGTCCGGCAATGCGGCGCTGGCGCCCGGGCAGAAGGTCAAGCTCGTGACGTATTGAGGGCACAAAAAAGGGCGGCATTGCTGCCGCCCTCTCTTTTCGATTGAGCGAGGGCTCAGGTACCGCTGCCGGTGCCGGTGCCGCTGCCGCTGCCGCCAGCCGACTGGGTGGTCAGCTTCGTGCTGACGGTGTTGAAGGTGTTCGACAGGTTGGTGCCCAGCGAGCTCATGGCGGTGATCGCGGCCACGGCGATCAGAGCGGCGATCAGGCCGTATTCGATGGCGGTTGCGCCCTTCTTGTCGGCGAAAAGATTGCGAATGGTCTTCATGTCAGGTCTCCTGTTCGAGGTCTTCACTTCCCCGTCCGATCTGGCAAACTGCGATTGGACGGTTTCGGGGTAGATCAAAAAGCTTTCCATTTTCCTAAGAGCGGCGGGGTTGTCTGAAATTCCGACACTCACTGTTGCTTCGGGACGATCTTCTCCTCGACAAAATCCCACATCGCGATGGTCTTGCTGGCCATCGAGTTCATCGAAACGATGATGGCAATGCCGATAAGGGCCACGATCAGGCCATATTCGATTGCGGTTGCGCCGCGCTTTGATCTGGCCAAGAGAGTCAGAAAGTGCAGCATGGTGCTTCCGTGAAATGGCCGGGGTCCCGTCTGCCCCCCTGGCAATTTTGCAAATTCGACTTACCAAAAAGTTAAGGCGCGCCGATCCGATGGAAAATTATCCGACACTCTTCCCCGTTGTGGCGGGGCTCATGCTCGATGCCGAGGGCCGCATTCTGGTGCAGCAGCGCCCCGAAGGAACCGCGATGGCGGGGCTATGGGAGTTCCCCGGCGGCAAGATCGAGCCAGGCGAGACGCCGGAACACGCCCTGGCGCGCGAACTCGGCGAGGAGCTGGGCGTCGTGATTGCACCAGACGATTGCGAGCCGATGACCTTTGCCAGCGCCTCGCTCGGCCAGCGTCACCTGATTCTGCTGCTGTTCCGGTGTCGCAACTGGGTGGGAGAGCCGGAGGCACTGCACGCCACCGCCTTGCGATGGGCGACGGTGGACGAATTGTACCAGTTGCCGATGCCGCCTGCCGACCTTCCGCTGCTCGCCATCATCGCGCAATCGCTGGGCTCGCAACCTGTCCGGGCATGATTTTTCGAAATGGCAGAAAAAGGTGTTGCCAAGCTGATCACTGCTGACTATTGGCAGCCCTCCAACGCGCCCGTAGCTCAGCTGGATAGAGCATCAGACTACGAATCTGAGGGTCGGACGTTCGAATCGTTCCGGGCGCGCCATTTTCTCAATGACTTAGCGGGAAAATGCAGGGGTAGGGCAGGGCCCTCCCCGATCGCGGTAATCACCGGGTAATCACGGGCCGCTTGGCCACCCCTTCCACCATTGCTATATCCGCCCCCGGCAGATGCACTGCCAGACGCTCAGGCGTCGAAGGTGTCGCGGCTATGCAGGGGATGAACCGGGGCGGGGCAAAGCAACCGCTTCCGGTTTCATCTCCCCTTCGACCTCTCCCCGATCGCTGATACCATCACCAGGCAGGCCAAGGGCAATGGAAGCCCCTGCATTGTCGGCGGAAGGGGCTGGGGTGCTGCGCGCTGCCAGCCCCTTTTGCATAGGTGCTCTATGCCCTATGGATATCACCATGCCGTCGACCCCCAAGATCTTCAGAGGATGGCGGTTTGCGGTGGACCGAACTGGCAGCAACCGCCTTGTCGTCCTATTCGGCCCCATAGCCATCAAGTTCGCCCGATCTCTCCATGGCCGCAAAGCCTGCCTACTCGAGCGCGCCATATGGGCTCACTACGGCGGCAAACCCGGCAATGGCGAGTTGCTATGCCCGATCCTCTGGAGCGATCGCCATGGCCGCTGCGTGGTCATGCGGATTGCTGAGCCTATTCCGGCCCATAGGGAGGCAGAGTGGGCGGCCCGGTGCAGCGCTTGGCATTATTCGCCTGGCAACGGCAACCTTGGCGATCCAAGCGAGCGGTGCCTGTCCAACTGGGGCCTGATCGACGGTCGTATCGTTATGATCGACTATGGGAACGTTAAGCCAGAATAAGCCCCGCCAAGCGCCATCGCCGCGCGTCCGCTGTCTCACAGCCTTCCGGCATCTCGACGCTCTGTGCGCCCTCTCCGTGCCCCTGTGCGAGGATATTCACGGGTCCTAGGTCTGGCATGGCGATTGCGTATGCGCTTGGTGACCGCGAATTCTCGCTCGGGTGTCATGCGCGGGCCTCCGCATAGTTTGAACATGCAGTTTTGATCGGGTCTTGATCGGGGGGCGATAGGGGGTTGATCGATAGCGGGTCGCGCTCACTGCGAATATTCGCAGTGGGGTGGCGCGCTCAGGCTCACTGTAAGAATTTACAGTGACGACAGGCGCGGGGTTCATACTGTCGTTCAGCGACAGTATCGACGGTGCGCTGTATCTGCGGAACTTCCGCAGATGGCCGGGGCTCATACTTGCAACGTTTCAAGTATCGCGGGCGCGCTCTATCTGTCCTTCGATGACAGATGGCCTTGGGCACATACTGGCAACCGCTACCAGTATGGCCGGGGCTCTATCTGTCCAATTTTGACAGATGCTTGGTCGCGAATCCCGTTTGTGCTATGGCTGGCCATGGTGTGGTGACCATCTGAACTCAGGGTCTCGCCATGCCCATTTGCCTCGATCCGACTGCGCCGCGCCATCTGCCGCGCCGCAAAGATCCATCCCTTGCCGATACCGACTATGTCGCTGGTTATCAGACAGCCGTGGCGCGCTTCCGGCGCGTGTTCGGCCATCCTGCCAGCGTCGGGAATGAGCGCCAGGCGGTGCAGCTTCTGGCCAATGGCGTCCCTGCCGATGAGGCGATTTTCCACCTCTCCCAAATGGCGCCAGCCGCCTGATCGAAAGGATTTCCTATGTCGACCGTTCACATCACGCTTGATCGCCTCAATCCCCATGCCTCGAACCGCATCGCGCTCGGCATGGTCGATGCGCAGCCGGGCTTTGCCGAAACCATCACCGGCAACAGTTCGGCCAGTCAGCAGGCCGGAATCACCGTCCCCGGCAATTTCGACACCAATTTCTATGTCTGGACGATCACCGCGCTGGGGCAGAACGTCTGGATCAACTTCGGCGATGACCCGACAGCCGCGGCCGGATCTGGTCGCCTGATCCCGGCTGGTGTGACCCGCGCTTTCTCTGCCACGGCGGCCGGTGAGAAGATCGCCGTGCGAGATGCGGCATGAGCAACGTAAGCGAATTCCCTATCTTCATCAGCGCTGGCTACCGGGAGAACGATGTGTTCTCTCGGTTCCAGGCCGATGTTGAGAACGCCACCCGGTCAGCTGAGCGCCAATTCGACCAGTTCAGCCAGAATGCAAATCGGCTGGTCAGCCAGGCTGTGACCATGCCTCGCACCTCGAGCGGCGCCCTCAATTTGGGCGTCGCAGAGGCGCAGGCGGCGGCCAGGGCGGCGGATGAGCGGGCAGCGGCGGCACGGGAGGTGGCAAACGCTGTTCGCCTCGCTGCGGCTGCTGAGGGCGACTACAGCCAGTCTGCGCGGCTCAGCATCGCGGCGGCGGAAGCGCTAGCGAATGACGAACGCCAGGCGGCGCAGGCGGCGCGCGATCATGCCGCGGCGGTTGCGCAGGTCCAGGCGCAGCTTGATCGCACGTCGAAGGCGATGGCGAACTCGAACAACGTCGTTCGGCTCAATACCGCGTCTGCCGGCGCGCAGCGGGCCGCCTATGTCCAGCTTGGTCAGCAGCTGCAGGATGCCACGATCCAGGCGCAAATGGGCACGTCCGCCCTCACCATCCTGACGCAGCAGGGTTCGCAGGCCGCGTTCGCCCTCTCTGGCTTGGGGGGCACGGTAGGAAGGGTGGCAGGCTTCTTCGCCGGCCCTTGGGGCGCTGCGATCTTCGCGGCAACGGCATTGACCGGGGGCCTAACCGCGGCGCTGTGGTCGAACCGTGATGCGCTCGACGGGCTGACCGGAAGCGCGGCGGCGAACAAATCCGCCACTGAGGCGCTGACCACTGCCACGGCGGCATTGGACGAAATCACCGGCCGCCTGAAGGAATCGACCGACGAACGGCGGGTCGCAACTGGCCTGGCGACGGCAGAGACAATCCGCAGCACGCAAGCGAACCTTGCTGAGGCGGAATCGCTGCTGGCGGTGCGAGAGGCGCAGCTCTCGGCGCAGCGGGCACGCGCAGGGAACAATTTCAGCAACTCGGCAATGGCTGGGTTGTTCGGCCTGACCGCGCAGGTCGATGCGGAACGGGGCGCGGTCGATGGGATGCGCAAGGCGCTGGCAGAGGCGCGCAAGAGCCTGCAATTCGCGATGCAGCCGACCAGCTTCGGCAGATATAACGCGGTGCGCTTCGCCGGGGGCGTGTCTGCCCCGCGTGAGGCATCGCGCGCGGCTGGTGGCGGCGGATCTGTCACCCAGGAAGCGCGGGACGCTGAGCGGGCAGTGAAAGAGCTCGAGAGCAAGATCGCGTCGCTGGAAAGCCGGCTGGATCCTGCCACGGCTGCGGCGAAGGAATATGCGGCGGCGCTCGAGACGATCAACCAGGCGGCGGCCAAGGGCACGATCACGCAAGGCCGGGGGCAAGAGCTCAGCACTGCGGCCATGTTCGCAGAGCGCCAGCGCCAGAATGCGGCAGAGGCGGCAGACGTTGCGCGGTTCCTGCAGGTCTATAAGCCGATCGACGTCGACGGGCTGGTGGAGAGCTCTGAAGCCTATTCCCGGCGCATTGCCGAGAAATGGAAGGACAGCCAGCGCGACGCGGCGGACGAATTCGCCAGCGCGCTGCAAACGGTCGATATCGCTAAGTCGCTGGTCAGCGGGCGCGGCATCGCCGGCTTGGGTCGCGGCCTGGCATCTGGTCAACTCGACCTCGGCAATCCCCAGTTCACCGACGCATTCAGCAAGGCGTTCAAAGCCGGTGTTGAGGATATCGAGAGCGCATTTTCCGGCGCGCTGAAGGACGTTCTCGGACCCGACAGCGCAAAGGTCGGCGAAGCGCTCGGCAAGGGCTTCCTTGGGGCGCAAATCGGCGGCATGACCAGCGACTTGCTTGAGGGCATCGGCATCCAGAATAGCAAGCTCGGGTCGCAAATCGGCGGCGCGATCGGCTCGGCATTCGGTCCCATTGGTTCGCTGATCGGTTCCGTCATCGGCGGCGTGGGCATCGAAGCGCTGAAACCGACCAAGCGGGGCAGCGCGACCATCGGCGGCAGCGGCGCACAGCTGATCGTGGCATCTTCCAGGGGCAACAGCAGCCAGCGGGTGAAGGCATCGGTTGAAACCGCCGATGAGGCGATCACGACGCTCGAGCGCATCGCTGAGGCGCTGGGCGGGCGCATCGACGCTGCAAGGGGCGCGGTCAGCATCGGGGTCAGGGGTGACAGCTTCCGGGTGGATACGTCCGGCCGTGGCATTACCAAGACCAAGCGCGGGGCCGTCGACTTCGGCGATGACAGCGCTGCGGCAATCCGGTTTGCGACCCTCGACCTCATCCAAGACGGTGTTGTGCAGGGCATCCGGGCGTCAACGCAGCGGGTCTTGCAGAGCGGAAAGGATCTGGAATCGGCCATCCAGCGCGCGGTTGATTTCCAGTCGGTCTTTGATCGCCTGCAAGCGCGCATCGATCCCGTGGGCGCGGCGATAACGGGCGTCGAGCGCGAATTCTCCCGGCTGCGCGATATCTTCGGCCAGGCGCAGGCGTCCGCTGAGGAATATGCTGATCTCGAGAAGCTATTTCAGATGGAACGAACCGACGCGATCAAGGAAGCGAACGAGCGGGTGCTAGGGTCGATGCAAGCGCTGCTCGACGATCTGCGGTTCGGGGACAACGGCCGGTCACTGCGCGACAGGCTGGCGGCGGCTCAGGCCAAGTTCGATCCCTTGGCGGCGCGCGTCGAAGCTGGCGACAAGACCGCATACGATGACTTTGCAGAGGCGGCGCGCGTCATCCTCGATATCCAGCGGCAATTCAGCGGCAGTCAAACCGCGTTCTTCGCCCTGCAGGACCGGATTACGACGCTGACCGCACGCGCGGTTGAAGGCGGCAACGTCACCTCTATCCTGACCGGGGGGAGTTCGATCCCCAGCGCGCAGGCCGATGCGCAGCGGGCATTTGAGGCAGCGCCGATCGTCGATGCGATTGGTCAGCAGACAACGGACCTCATCAACGGCATCGTGTCGGGGCTGGGTAGGGAATTGCGCGATATCCGGGTTGCCGTCTCAGGTGGCGGGGGGCGGATCGACATACCCGGATTCTTCGCGCAGGAGGTGCGCCAGATTTAGAACGGGTGGTCTTGGCCGGTGCGCCGGGCGGCGATGTATAGGCGGTCCATGGTCTGGTGCCGATGCAGCCACCCGGCCGCCAGCTCATCGTTCAGATTGGCGAATGCGGTTTCGACCGAATTGGCGACGATCATGTGAACGTCTTCCGGTGGTGCGTGGGGATTATCGCGCAGCGCGATCTGGGCGAGCTCAGGGGTCCAGTTGGTGGGGTCCTGCAGGCGGTGATAGAGCCCGGCGCGCACCTTGGCGGCAAACAGTGGATAAAAGACCAGGTGTCGCTTGGTGAGGCTCATAGCTGCACTCTCGGGCTGTTGCCCCCCTCCCGGCCGGTGTGGTGGTAAACCGGGAGGGGGACGGGTCGCCGGGGGTCGATCTAGGTTCCCGGCTGCTCAGCGCGCCTCCGAAAGGCTTTTGACCAAGCGCGCCGAATCTCGATTACAGGGACCGCGGGTCGACTTGGCGCAGCGGGCGCAGCTCGGCTTTCCGCAAAAGGTCAGAGTGTTTGTCCATGGCGTCGATCAGGCCGGCGCTCGGCACAAGGTTGCCCCGTAGTGTCTCAGGTGCAGCCACGCGCACTGCCTCGACGATGCGATTGAGGTGAGGCACCTTCTGGCCGATGATCGGCGCATTGAACGCGCTCGCCATCGCCCGGGCATCGACCCAGCAACTGACGATCTCGGCAAACGCGGCATTTATGCGCTCGGAAAGGGCATCTTCCGGCCGCGCCAGCGTCGCGCCGATTGCCTGGGCAAGATCGCCGCGCACCCGGCTGCGCTCAGCCTGCAATTCGCGGATAGCGTCTTGGATCTGGGCCATCGCTGCCCGGACGCCAGCCTGATCGGCCTGAATAGCCTCGACGTTGCGGGTCGCCTTCATCTCGACGCTGCCAGCCCGGAAGGCCTCTGCGATCGCCGCAACATCGACGCGCCCATTGCGGGCGTCTTCGTATTCCTTCGACAGCGCATCCCGCCTGAGCTCTGCGCGCTCGAGCGCCGAATATTCGGCAGCGATGCGATTGTCGATATCCGCCATCTGGGCAAGGTGCGGGGCGGTGTTCGCCTGGCTGATCAGGGCGGCGATTTTGCTGGCTTCATGGGCATAGTTCATGGGGTCAGTTCCTTTCAATGTTTGATCAATGGCGGGTGGTAGGGTCCAATTTGGCGCTGTTGCTTTTGATGATCGCTGCCAGTTCCCGCGCACCTTCCGCCTGTTGGTGTTCCGCGCGGGCCGCGGACTGCTTGGCCAGAAAACCAATGATTTCGGTTGCGGTGGCTTCGGGAAAGCATTCCAGGCAAGCAGCGGCCATACTCTCCCGGCCGACTGCATGTTCGCTGCCAAAAACCTGCCGAAACCGGGCTTCAAAATCGCTCATGTAAGGTCTCCCTTCTTGGTGGTCAGCGGATGCGGCCGGTCTCGCGGGCGACGCGTTCGTGGGCTTCCTGCCAGGTGCGATCGATCGCGGCTTGCGAGGTCACTGCCCGGCCGTTGCCGTTGATGGCAGCGGTATTGCGGCGGATGGCGCTGGCCAGGGCTTCTGCCCCAGACTGGCCGCCACCCTTGACGGCTTCGCAGGATTGGCAGCGGCACGATGCGTTGTGCTGCGCGGCCTCTTGCGCGTTCAAGGCGTCGATCTGGGCTTTCGTGCCTTGGGCCCGGATAGCCCATGCGCTGAGCCCATCGATCTTGGCCGCCTGCTTCGGCTTGGGGGCAGCGGCCTTCGGCTGGCGAGCGCGCTCCCGCTTGATCTGAGCGCGCATCTTGGCGGCAACATCGGGCGGCGCGGCGGCGAGGAAGCGGTCGATACCAATTTCGGCGATAAGCTCATCGACCTTTGCAGACGCATAATAGCCGCCACCCTGGCTGACACTCAGCAGCTTCTCGACTTTCTTCTTGTCGAGCCGGGCGTCATGCTCCTCTGCGTATCGATCGACAGGCGGGACCCCGAGAGCTTTCTTGATCGCCAAGACTTCGGGGCTCGGCTTAGCCTTCAGGGCCTTCTTCTTCGCCTCCTCGCGCTCGGCTTCCGCATCGGCGGCACCTTGTGCGCGTGCTTCGGCGAGAATGGCTTCCAGGGCTTGGAGATTGGTAATCATGCGCGGTGTTCCTTTCAGTTCGAGATTGCGGTGATGATGGCGGTCAGATTGGAATGCCGGAATGTGCCTCCCCCGGCCGCCGATGGTCTTCGATCTGTTGATAATCGTCGCTGGTGAGCAAACCGCGGCGCACAGCCTCCGCGCGCTGAAAGCTCCATTCCTCGATGAAATTCGAGCGCATCGAGACTGAGAACGTGCGGCTTCCGATGGCGCAGTCTCGAATCTCCGCGATGGACGGGAAAAACTTGCAGGTGCGCATTGCCGTCAAAATGCCGTGCCTGATTTCTATCGTTGAGAGGTCACCAAGCCCGATGAGGTATGCGCGCTTCCTGGCAAGCAATTCTGCCGGTGACCCTTTGAGCGGCGGATAGGCAGCTGCGAGTATGGCGAGCTGTTCTTCGATCAGAGTCGGGTCTGCAGGTGAGAACCTCTCTGCCCCTTTCCTGACAGCCTCCATTAGGGTTGCGTCATCCATTGCCCTGATCTGGGGCAGGCAGAGTTCTCCCCAGCTCATACGGCACCTATGGAGAGAAAAGCATTCGCAGGGAGGGGGCCTACTCCCTTACCACACTCATTTACTTCACTAAGAACTATACTCGGGTCCCTGTTTTGACCTTTCTCAACCCAATTTGCGGACGATCCCGAACCAGAATGCGGACTATCGGCGTCAAAATGCGGACCATCTGACTGTCCGCTTTTTGGGCTATCTGATTGTCCCTGTTTTGGGCTTTTGGCGGTGGCTTCATCGGGAAGGCGGTAAACCGTGATGCGCTGGCTGGTGCCCCAGCGTTCGCCCGTCTCGATCACTTGGCCGCGATCGACCAACTTGTTCATGGCCGGCCGAATGCTGTTCTTTGACAGGCCGGTCCAATCGCATAGCCATTGGCGGCTGGGAAAGAGCTTCCCCCCATGGCGATTGGGATTGTGCAGGTGTGCCAGCGCCAGCAAGATCAGCTTGGCGGCGGGCGTGGCGCATTTCTGCTTTCCGGCCCATCGGGATGCAACGTCGCTCATCTCAGGCGCGCACCTTGTCGCCAGTGCGATCATCTACCGGCCAGCCGTTCGCGGTGCTGATCTCATCTGCCAGGCGAAGCGCGGCGGCCCGGTCGCGGGTCCATTGTGTCGGCTGGTCGACGGTGCGCGGTTCGATCGTCACGCTGTAGGAAGGTCGAAGCGTGCTCTGGTCGCTGCGGACGATGACGGCGCGGGTCATGCTGCGGCCCTCGCTACCAGGTCGACCAGCGGCCAAGCGTTCGCGCTGCTGAGCGTGCCGGCATAGGATCGAGCGCTGCCATAGTCGGGATAGACGCGATCGAGCATGCCACCGACTGGCGCGTCTTCGACCTCGACATAGAAGCCCCCGGTGCGGTCAAGGTGCAGGGTGACCTTCGACCTTCCGGGCTCAGGGGTGGCGCGCGAGGTCATGTCAGGCGGCCTGCTGGCTGGTGCTGGTGACGCGCTTTGCGGCAAGCCAGGCCTGCACCTCTGCCATGTCATAGCGGACCATGCGGCCGATCTTGTAATAGGGGCATCCGGTGCCCTTGTGCCGGTCAGCCCGGACCTTTGCCACGGTGCAGCCGATTACCTCGGCAATGCGGTTTTCGTCGACAAGGTTGGTGGGGAGGTGGGTATCGCGCAGGGCCGTCATTGCTGTTGCTCCGTCTAGAGTGATGACAGAGCAAAGCATCGCGTCAGCGTCAGACTAGAAACAGTCCAAAGTCATATCGATTTTTTGGACTCTGAAACATGACGGCAAATCAACGCTTTAGTGCGCCGAAATGTGAGATGAGCAACAGGTCATCTGGCAAATGTGAGTCGCTGCGAAGGATCGAAGGAAGGCGATCATCAGCATAGCCGCGGTCCCAGCAATGAGCCCTGTATTCAGTCCAGTAGGGCAGCAGCGTAGAGCGACGGGGGTTGCCATCCTTGCCTTCGATATCTTCTATGGCAGCAGTGACACCGCCCTCAAACCTACGTTCGATGATGCGCCGATGAATCCGGGCACCAAACTTCATGGCTTCGTCTAGCGAATGGTGCCGCTTGATCACTTCATGGAAGCCACCGTATGCCCCGGTAATCCCGATGGGCTTAAGAATTTCCGCGTGGCCTTTCGCTTGCTCCGACAATGTTCTGCGCCGAGTTTTCAGCTCCGTTTCGTAAATCGGGCTCGATGCGGCCTGAATTACGGCCATGGCGCCTATCCTTCCAATCATCGGCTTCAAGACCTTGTGGGCTCGACGAAAAGCCTGCCGGGGTGTGATCTTTTCGGCTGCTAGATCGGATTGCACGCGTGCCAGAATGTTAAACAGCGCATGCCAATCGTCATACACACTGAAATTGTCGCGGTTGATGGCATCGGCTTCTTTGATAGCCAGCCACGCCGCATACAGCTCATCCTTGAGCGTGACGGCGGCGTAGTCTGGCTTCTTGGCCTTCCCTGACTGATCAGTTCGGCGCGGCATTCGAAGTATATTCAGTTTGCCCCGGCCGGGTCGGGATGGTGTGCAGCAACTCCAATGCGTCTTTCGAGATGGCAACGCCAATGTCTGCCAGCCCGGACATGATGTGCGGTGGCGTGGTTTCCGCTTCTCCCAAGAGACTGATCGCGGCGCAGATATCCGTCATTTGGCGGAAAGCTTGGTCGAGCTGGTCTATCGTGTTCACGTCGATCATTTTGCGCCTCCGCTGGCAAGCTTGCTGACGTTGCTCGGGATGAGCCCCTCGACGTTATCAGCCACGGAATCGGCATTCATGTTGCCGAGAAATGCCAAGCCAGCGATGAGATAGACCAGCTGGCGCGCGTCTTCGGGGTCGGGCTGGCGCTGGTCAAGAATGGCGTCGCAATGGCGCTCGATCGACTGGAAAAGATCACCAAGGCGGCGGACCATGCCGGCGGCCTCATAGTGCGGTTTCGTGTCAGCCATTTGCCTTGCCTCCTGCCAGAGTGGTGAGGGTGTCGCGGATCTCCGCAATGCAGGTCGAATAGTGGTCGACCAGCTGATCGCCCGCTTGGCATATGCCGCGGATGCGCTCGGCAATGCTGTCTCGGTCGCTCTCGCTCACCTGGACCATATCGGCGGCAGAGTCCTGGGCTTGGTCGAACAAGAAGCGCAGGCATTCGATTTTCATGTAGAGGGAGTTCAGGTGCCCGGCTTGCAAGAGCAACTCTTGCGGGGCAATGGACGTGGCAGTCATGATGGCAGTCTCCTTTGGTTTGCCATGGTGACGGCCTCGCGCAGTCCGACAACCGCGCGGGGCCAAATTATCCGCGACGCTTTCGGCGCAGCGGAATTACGTTGTCGACCGTCTGCGCGGGCGCAGGGGCCGAAATGAACGGGGCAATCTTCTCCTCTGCCCATTTGTCGAGCGCCTCGCGCTTCTCGATCGCCCAATCGTAGGTCTGGTAGACGCCAGCGACGCCAGCCTTTGACCCGCTGACATGGTTCAGGATCGATTCCGTGACCTCGAACCTCACCCCGAGTTGCTGCATCCCGGTCGCCAGCGTCCGACGCAAATCATGCACCCGCCACGGCTTGAATTCGGGTGGGTCGGGCATGTCAGCCATGACCTTTGCAATCGCCGCGTCCAGTTCCTTGCGCAGCTTCGAAAAGCCCGCGATCGAACGCTTGCCGTCGAGCGACAGAACCGGGCCTGACCTTGGCCATCTGCTGCCCCCGATCGCGTCGAGCTGGGCAACCGCCATTGGCGACAGCGGGACAAGGTGCAGATTGCCGTTCTTGGCGCGCTCGGCTGGCAGCGTCCACAGCGCGGCGGCGCGGTCCAGTTCCGACCATTGCAGGCCCGCAACCTCCTCGCGACGCTGCCCGGTCAAGATCAGCAGCCGATAGAACACGCGATGCACGGGGCGCAGTTGGTGCGACGCCTGCCAGACTATCGCCAGTTCCTCTTGGGACAACGCCCGGTCGCGCGCCGATACTGCCTTGGGCGGCTTCACCCCGGCCAGCGGGTTCGCTTCGATCAACTGGTCTTCGAGCGCCCATGCGCACAGGGCCGATGTTGTCGCGTAGACCGATCTGCGCAGGGCTTGGCTTCCGGCCGGAATGGCTTTGAGCATCGCCCGGAATTCGGCCTTGGTGACCTCGGGCAGGGGCTTATCGCCGATGGCGGGCACGATATGCTTGCGCGCGGTGCTGCTGTAGAATTCGACCGTGCGCGGGCGGGGGCCGTTATCTGTGCCGATCAGTGCCGTCATGGCATCAACCCATTCGTCGACCAGCGTTGACACCCGCAACCGCTTGGCCAGCTGCTCAGCGTCCATTTCTGCGGCGCGCTTGGCAACAGCCTCTTTCCGCCTCACCCTGCGGCCCTCAAGCGGGTCAATGCCCAAGGTGACCTGAGCGCGCAGGCGCTTTGCTTCCTCGCGTGCCTTATGCGGCGTCCATTCACCATGATCGCCGATCTTGATGCGGCGGGTCGGGGCATCCCGGCCGCCCATGCGATACTGCAAGAGGTAGGTCTTATGGCCAGCCGGGGTGACCTTGAAGCCAAAGCCGCTGAGCTCATCATCCCACAGATAGACGGTGCTCTTGCCAGGCGTGAGCTTGTCGATCGTGCTCTTGCTGATCTCGCCTTTGGCCATGCCTGATCGCCTTGTTTGCCGCTGGTAATCACCGCTGGTAATCACCCGGTAATCACGCTTGATGAAACTCGATAAGCATGAAATCTGAGAAACCACCGGATTTGTCAAAGGAAATCGGCACAGGTAATCACCGCTAACAGTCGATAACAATGAAATCCCCAAACTACGAATCTGAGGGTCGGACGTTCGAATCGTTCCGGGCGCGCCATTTTCCAAAATCGACAGGTTATGATCCAACCCGCCTTGCGGGAACAGGCGCTGCGTGCGTCCAATCGGCCCGCCCAGATGGTTTCATTTGACACCAGTTTGGCGCGAAGCTATCTTCTGCACAATACGAAATTCTGCAGGAGTGCGCCGCAATGGCTGACCTTTTCGAAAATCCCCTGGGCCTGGACGGCTTCGAATTCGTCGAATTCTGCGCGCCCGAAAAAGGCCTGCTCGAGCCGGTGTTCACCGCGATGGGCTTTACCCGCATTGCCCAGCACCGCTCCAAGGATGTGCATCTGTGGCGGCAGGGCGATATCAACCTGATCGCCAATTACGAGCCCGCCAGCCCCGCCGCCTATTTTGCCGCCGAACACGGTCCTTCGGCCTGCGGCATGGGCTTTCGAGTCAAGAATGCGCGCGACGCCTATAAGGAAGCGCTGGCGCGCGGCGCGGAGCCGGTGGAAACTAAGACCGGCCCGATGGAACTGCGCCTGCCCGCAATCCGCGGCATCGGCGGCGCGATCATTTATCTGATCGACCGCTATGCCACGCTCGACAATCCCGATGCGCTGACGATCTACGACATCGATTTCGAATATCTGCCGAACGTCGATCGCTTCCCCGTTGGCGCTGGCTTCAAGATGATCGATCACCTGACCCACAATGTCTATGGCGGCCGCATGGACCATTGGGCGAAATTCTACGAGCGCGTGTTCAATTTCCGCGAGATCCGCTTTTTCGACATCAAGGGCGAATATACCGGCCTTACCAGCCGCGCGATGACCGCGCCCGATGGCCGCATCCGCATTCCATTGAACGAGGAAGGCGCGAAGGGCGGCGGTCAGATCGACGAATTCCTGCGCGCCTATAATGGCGAGGGCATCCAGCATATCGCGTTCATCTGCGACGACCTGATCGCGTGTCTCGACCGGATCAAGGCGCTGGGCGCGCCGCTGATGAGCCCGCCGCCCGCCACCTATTACGAGGCGCTGGAAGAGCGGCTTCCCGGCCATGGCGAGCCGGTCGAGGAACTGCAGGCGCGTGGCATTCTGCTCGACGGGTCGACCGAGAACAACGATCCGCGCCTGCTGCTCCAGATCTTCGGCCAGCCGCAGATCGGCCCGGTGTTCTTCGAGTTCATCCAGCGCAAGAAGGATGAAGGCTTTGGCAACGGCAATTTCACCGCATTGTTCAAGTCGATCGAGGAAGACCAGCTGCGCCGCGGCGTGCTGAAGGTGCAGGAACCGGCGGAATGACCGCGCCCTTCGCGCTCTCGCGCATCCATCACGTCGCCTATCGCTGCAAGGACGCGAAAGAGACGGTCGAATGGTACGAGAAGGTACTGGGCATGACCTATACCAGCGCCTTTTCCGAAGACCATGTTCCGTCGACCGGGGCTTATGACCCCTATATGCACGTGTTCCTCGATTGCGGCGGCGGCAATGTGCTCGCCTTTTTCGAGCTGCCGCAGCAGCCCGAAATGGGCCGCGATGCCAACACGCCCGAATGGGTGCAGCATATCGCGTTCGAAGTGCCCGACATGGACGCGCTTCTCGCGGCCAAGGCGCATATCGAGGGGCTGGGCATCGAGGTGCTAGGCCCAACCTTTCACGGCATCTTCCGCTCGATCTATTTCTTCGACCCCAATGGCCACCGGGTCGAGCTCGCCTGCAATATCGGCAAGCCCGAGCATTATGAGGAGTTGAAGCGCGTCGCGCCGCTGATGCTCGACGAATGGAGCCGCACCAAAAAGGCGCCGCGTCATGCCGACTGGTTGCACAAGGATCCCGATGGGGCTTAGGTGTTTGTTCTGCCGTGATTTCCGAGCCGTGAATTGTTTCAATTCACTCGAAATCACTTTAGGGTCATCGGCATGACCTTCGAAGACCAGCTCGAACGCTATTTCGGCACCCGCGATCCCGCCGCCATCGCCCCGCAGGCGGTGCCGGCGGCGATAGAGCGGATGCAGGTCGATCTGGGTCTGGCGACGGTGCCCGGCGAACGCTTTGCGCTGTGGTGCATGCTGTTCCTGTTCGGCCACGCTCCCGATATCGACGCAACCTTCGAGGATCGCGCCGAACGCGACCTCGCGCGTGACTTCATCGAAATGTCCGAAAATGCAGGACAGGGGGGCTGATCATGGCCGAGATCATCAACCTGCGCCAGGCACGCAAGACCGCAAAGCGCAAGCAGGACGAGGCCAGCGCCGCCGCGAACCGCGCCAAATTCGGCCGCACCAAAGCAGAGCGCCTCGCCCAGACGAGCGAGCAGGAGCGCGCAGGCCGGCTGCTCGATGGCGCCAAGCGGGAGCAGAGTTGATGCGCTCGACATCCGACCAGGTCAGCGTCCGCCTCTATCATCTCGACGGCGAAGCTGAAGGCGGCGCAGCCTTGACCCTGTTCTACGGCCCGCTGTCCGAAGCCCTGCGGTTGGCCGAGCTCGAACCGGCGGAGGTGCAGGAAGGCCTGTTCATCGCGACCGACAATGATGTGGTCGCGTATCTGGATCTGATCGAGGGCTAACTCCTCGCCTGACCCGCCACATCCAATATGCACCGCACGAAACCCTGCGGATCGTCCTCTTGGATGAAGTGGCTGCCGCTCAGCGTGCAGTGATTCTGCCCCTTCGTCCCAGGCACGCGGCCGACGAACAGCGCGTCGCCGCCGCGGGTGATGGGGTCGCGGTCGCTGAAGCAGCACAGGAAGGGTTTCTCCCAGCGGTCGAGCACCTCCCAGGCCTTGAGCTGGTCGGGCACCGCGACATTCGGACCCAGCGGCACGAAACTGGGGAAGATACGCGCGCCCGCCTTGTAGCTGCCATCGGGGAAGGGGGCGTCATAGGCGGCGATCTCGGCATCGGAGAGAGCGCGTGCCGTGCCCCTGGCGATGATCTTGCCGATCGGGAAGACCGGGCTGTATTTGGAAAACGCCCGCCAGATCGCAAAGGCGCGCGGCGCATCCTGTCCAGCGGGGAGGCCACCATTGGAAAGCACCACGCCGTTGAACCGCTCGGGCATTTCCGCGACGAGCCGCAGGCCGATCAGCGACCCCCAGTCCTGACACGCGAGCGTGATGTTCTTCAGGTCCAGCTTCTCGATCCACCGCCGCATCCACGCGACATGGCGCGCATAGCTATAGTCGCTCTTTTTCGCGAGCTTGTCCGACTTGCCGAAGCCGATCAGGTCGGGCGCGACAACGCGATATCCGGCGTCTGCCACGGGGCCGATCATGAAGCGATAGAGATAGCACCAGCTCGGCTCGCCATGCATCATCAGCACGACGGGAGCCTCACGCGGTCCTTCGTCGACATAATGCACCCGAAGCCGGGTGCCGTCGGTCGGGTCGGCGATCTCGGCATAATGCGCTGCGAAGGGAAAATCGGGAATGGCGGCGAATCGCGCATCCGGCGTTCTCAAGACCTGCATGACATCTCCCAAAGCCAATGTTGTTATGGCATAGCGAATGACATAATATCTGCGCGGATGCAAACGGGCTTTGGCAACCTTTTCGGGCGAGATGGGTTTACGTGAGCGTCGGCCTCCAGCTTGCAGAAAGTGATTCTTCGAAGTCGAGACAGCGCGGATCGGGTCCCATGCGAGGGCCGGAAAAATTCTGCTGTCTGAAAAAAATCTGCAAAAAGGGTTTGACCCGACTCAAATCACGCCATATAGGCCGCTCCACCGGCGGGGACGCACTGACGTTTCCTCGGTCGCCAACAGATACGGATGTCCAATCCCCCGGACGAAAGAACGGGGAGGGTTGGTTGTCCGCTGTTTTTGTCGGTGAGATCTTTGACATTGTAGGTTTAGATGAAGGGACATGTGGGCGACGGCGCCTGGTCTCGCGGAGTTCAAGGCCGCGTGGATCAGTTAACGTTAAGTCGTTCCAAACATGTCCTTCACGTATCCATTACGTAATAGATTTGTGCAGGAACGGCTCCTTGAAGCGCGTTTCATTGTGGTTGTCT